>JAOUME010000059.1 GCA_029881655.1 Deltaproteobacteria bacterium
GAAGTCGAGTCCGACAGGGTGACTGAAGTCTTGTCGCTTTCCGGAACAAAACCCCTTGAGCTTGAATTGCTATCGGTCTTGGTCGGTATCGCCCAAAAGAATCTTTTAAAAATCTTGCAAAAGCTTCAAAGTCAGGGCAAAATTGTATTGATCCAAAAGGACGAAAAACTCTACTTGCACGCCGAGCATGCCTTAAGGATCGCCGATTTTTTCGTGAAGGCTCTTAGCCGCTTTCACCAGAAGTTTCCCGAAAAGAAGGGCGCTCCGGCCAGCGAATTTTCAGGGAAAATGAACCGAATTTTATCGGCCGTCCAGATTTCACATTTGCTGGAATGGTCGGTTAAACAGGATTTGTTCAAGGAAGCGGACCGGCTTTATCATCTGGCTGATTTTAAGGGATCCCTGTCAAAAGACCAGAGTGCGTTGAAGGAAAAAATTCTCGGTCTGCTTAAGGGCTATCGGTTTCAGCCTCCGGGGCTCGTGAATCTGTCAGTTGAGTTGGAATTCGATCAAAAGGAACTAAAAAAGCTTCTGATGATCGGTCATGCGGAGCGATGGGCGGTAAAGGTCAATGAAGACCAATGGTTTCACCCCGAAGCGATCGACCAGGCTCGGAAAGCCCTGGTTGAATTTTTATCCGTAAACGATAAGATCACGGTCATCGAGTTTAAGGATCTGTTGGATGTTACCAGAAAAAACGCAATCGGGCTCCTGGAGTATTTCGACGGCATCCACCTGACCAGAAGAGTTGAGAACCACCGTATACTATTGAGATAATCAAAAACCTCCAATCCGGACAGCGAAGGCACTCATGTCCCTCGTAATCTTCGTATCACCGAAATCGGTCATCATCTCCAAACACAAACTGGAGTTTCCATTCGTATCGCCCCCAAAAAAACTAAGGGAAACCGCGATGACCGCCTATAATCTCCTGCGCAAGTCAGAATCGCTCCAAATCCAATCCAACCGCGATCAAAAAAAGGAAGTGATCACCCTTTTGAGCCATTTTGGCTACGCATTGTTTCAGGGCATCATTCCCAAGAAAATCTCGAATACAATCTACGATGAGGGCGGAATCTTTATTTTCGCCTACCATCAGGAAATACTGGATTTACCCTGGGAATTGCTTTTTGATGGTCAGTCGTTCTTGGCTTTGAGTCAAAGTCTGGTCAGGATTCACGAGTCTGGATCGCGGAATTTTATTGAAAAGGGCGACTCGCCGCCTGAACGGCTTAATATCCATCTGCATTCTTTTTTGCCTTTAAGTGTCTTCCAAAACTCGATGTCCGAGCCCTTTGGGCTGGGCAACCGCTTTATCTCCTATGTAGAGGAAATCGCCACCGGAAAGATTGAAAACGCCAAAAACATCGCTTTTAGGATTGATTCTAATTCAACCAGCGATTCGGTCCAGAAAAGCTTGTCTGAAAACCCGCACATCTTTTTTTTCTCGGGGTACGAGACCAAGGACGGCTGGATCCTGGAAAACTTTCTGGAACAGCGTGACACCCAGCCCCTACAGAATTTCCAACGCCAGACTAAAATCAAGGATGCCGTCGGCCGGGGGTTGAGGATTTTGATTTTATCGACCTCAAAGTTTCTCGATGAAAAATGGACCCACCAAAACGAGTACTTCAAGAACTTCTTCGACCTGGGCGTTCCCATTATCATCAGCATTTCAGGCCGACTGGAGCGTAGCCGAATCCAGCTTTATCTCCAAAACTTTTTTATCGCTCTGTCAAAAAACGAAAATATCCTGAAAGCTCACCGGCTGGCCATCAACTCGCTCCAGTCGAGCTTGCCCTTGAGCTGGGATTGGTCCTGGATTTTGTTTCGGGTCAATAAGAATCATCTGGATTCAACCCGGTTTTCGCCATTGGAATCTTTTGGACTTAGCGGCAAAACCACGCTTCCCGACATGAATTCACCGCAGGTGCCCCATCATATTCTCAGCTACCACCCCTTCAGCGGAAATGCGCAAGTTTTAAGGGATATTTCCCACCAGATCCTGACCATGCCTGAGGATTCGGTCTTAAGCCTTCAAAGCGAGCGGGGAGTGGACCTTGAGGAGTACCTCAGAGAACATTTCAGAAGGCTTCACTCCTGCATGAGTTTTCAAGTCGAAACGATCTATTATCTTTCATCCAATACACAGGTGCCTCCTGATAAAGCCAATGAATTCGCCGAATTAAGAAAAACCTTCGCCTTTATTTTTTCCTCCGATGAAGTCCGGAAATTCTACGACCACAGCACCCTTGTCCTAAACCAGGTCGAGAATCCAGCCATGAAGTTTTTGGTCGTTTATCATTACCAGAAAATCAGGAACCCCTTATTTGAGGAATGGATCACCCTAAAAAGAGCTCAGGGAAAACAAATTATCTTTTTATCCCCACAACAAAACTCCATACCGAAGATTCCCCATAAGACCGTTAACACCGATACGCTGAGTTTGATGGATATCTGCAATTATTTTGAGGACGAATTTCCCGAGACCTGGAGCCCTCTTTTAACGGACCCACCACCAAACCAGCTAACAAACCTTGGTCTTCTTAAAATCGCTCAACAACTGGGCGATCAGAAATTCCTTGAGTCGTTCGTCAAACAGGAAAACCTATCCATCCTGTTTGACGAGCTATTCTTAAAAATTCTCTCTTCCATCTCAAAAAAAGCTCTCCGGCTGTTTCTGAGTTGTTTTTATCTGAAGATCAAAATCAGTTTCGATAACTTATCTGGTTATTATCCATCCGGTCCTATCGAGAAGGATCTGGAGGTTTTAGTCAAACTCGGATTGATCGAATCGGATTTATGCCAGGACCGCTTTTGGGTTCCGCTTTATCTCCAATTCTGGTTTAATCCCGCCAAGCATTTAACCAAAATTCAGCTCATCGAGTTTCTAAAGGACTTTCTGCAAAAACAACTGGTCTATCTAACGAGGCACAAGAACCAGCAAATCGAGCCCATCTGTGGTTTTTATTATTGCGCGACGGCACTTAAGAACCTTGGGGCGGAAGAATCCGCGATCCTGAGAAACCTGCAGTTGGCCGATTCTCTCGATCATAAGACTGAGAGGTCTTACAGTTTTCATTATAAACTGATCACTACCTGTCTACGCTGGGCTTTAGCCTCCAAAAATGAAAAACTTTACCCCAAAACTCTGTTGAGGGTGATGAGCATTCTTGAAAACCTTTCTTTTGAAAAACAGGTCATCCGGCTATACGAATGGCTCATTAAACAAGAGCAGCACAGCAAGAACTGGAAAGCGGTCTCTGAACTCCAGATGAAAGTCGCCGGGCTTTACGCAAAAATCAATGAGCCCGAAAAAGCCTTGAACCTTTTGACATCCACCATCTACCTTTGCAACGACATCAAACAATTCAACTACAAGACCCAAAACCAAATCAATATCGCGCTTTTGTTTTTGGATATGGAAGAATACGAAAAAGCAAAGGATGTCATTAATGGTTCCAATTTCCAGACCGATCAACTCAACGAGGAAAATACTGCCAAACTCTGGCTGATCGATGGTCATCTTTTGTTTGTGGAACGCAAATATCCCGAAGCCCTCAACGCTTTTTCAAAGAGCTGGGAGAAAACACAAAATACCATTTCCCCTCGTTTGCTCGCTAAAACTTACTATTCCATGTCATTGATTAATAAAGAGTATCGCAATATAAAACAGCAGACCGAATGTTTGGTAAAAGCCGCCAGCCTCTTTGAAAAAGCCAAACTACCGAAAAAAGCATCCGAATTGCATGAGAGCCTCTACGAACTTTTTATCGAACAGGATAAAAACGACAACGCCATTAATCATCTCGAATGGCTGTTTCGGTTTTTTGAGCAGGAAAAAGATTTCAAGGGCCAGAAAAAAATAGCCAACCTGCTAGGCGTGCTCTATTTTAAGGTGGGACTTCAACAAAAATCCACCGAGTTTTACAAGATCGCGCAGGGAATCGACCAGTAAATCGACCGGACCAGAACCAGTCACTCACAAAACAAAGACCATCTTATTTAATAGACTTATGACCGAATTTAAGGAAATAGAGCAAATCCTCGCCTCTCAAGGAACAACGACTGATCAGATATCCCTCTTTTCGGATCTGTACTACCAGTTCCTCAAGCAAAAAAAAGAGCCTCTGGATTGGGACAAAATCTCCACCCCGGCCGATGAATCGATCATCCCTTACGAATCGCTGGAAACGGTCGATTCGGTTCACACCAAGGGTCTCCTGGAACAGCTGGCTGTTTGCCGTTTAAACGGAGGTCTTGGTACTTCTATGGGTTGCGTCGGCCCCAAATCAGCCATCGAGGTCAGAAACAATCAGACTTTTCTCGATCTGATCGTTACCCAGATCAATACGATCAACCAAAAATACGGGGTGAATGTTCCCCTGATTTTGATGAACAGCTTCAACACCGATCAGGACACCAACAAAATCATCCGGAAATATGACGACGAGGTGCTCATTCACACCTTCAAGCAAAATGAATTTAACCGACTCCGGAAGGATTCCTGGTTGCCCCTGTCGGCCAAAAAATACGGCGCAAGCACCAAATACCCTCCAGGGCATGGAGATTTCTACAATAGCATCGGCCGCTCCGGTATTCTGGATTCCCTGATTGAGCAGGGCAAAAAATACATGTACATCGCCAACGCCGATAATCTGGGCGCGTCGGTTGACTTTAAGATCCTTCATTACCTGGATCGGTCCAACACCGACTTTATTATGGAGGTCACCGAGAAAACGAGAGCGGATGTCAAAGGCGGCACGCTGGTTCGGACGGACAAACAGACGTTAAAACTGCTGGAGTTCGCCCAAGTCCCTGAGGAATACCGGGAGGAATTCAAAAGCATCAAGAAATTCAAGATATTTAATACCAACAACATCTGGATCAATCTGGTTGCCCTAAGAAACAAGCTAGACAGCAAGTCCCTTGTTCTGGATGTTTTCGAAAATTTCAAACAGGTCAACCGGCTTCCCGTCGTTCAATTGGAGACGGCCATTGGTGGCGGGATCAATTGTTTTAAAAACAGCAAAGCCATTCAGGTCCCCCGTATCCGCTTTTTGCCGGTCAAGACGACCAATGACCTGCTCCTGATCCAGTCCAACCTTTTCATTCTTGACGGCGGGGTCTTAAAAAGAAACCAGTCCCGTCATTTCGAGAACCTCCCATTGATCAGGCTGGGAGAATTCTACCGGACGATCGATGACTATAAAAAACGAATCTCCATGATCCCCGACATCTTGGAGTTGGATCACCTGACCGTGGTCGGCGATGTTTATTTCGGTAAAAAAACAAAGCTTTGCGGAAACGTTATCCTGGTTTGCGAAAGGGGAGAGCTTCATATACCCGACCAGTCTTTCCTTGAGAACAAGGTGATGACGGGAAATATCCGCATCGGGGAGCTTTAGCCTCCTAAACTTTAACTATCCCTTGAATTTTTTTAGTCTCAAAGCGTTGGTAACCACCGATACCGAGCTTAAGGCCATGGCCCCCGCCGCGATCATGGGATTGAGACCCGGTCCACCAAATAAGATCAGAAGCCCGGCCGCAACCGGTATTCCCGCCGTATTGTATCCAAAAGCCCAAAAAAGATTCTGCTTGATGTTTAAGATGGTTGCCCGGCTTAAGCGGATGGCGGTCGCGACACCCATCAGGCTGTTTTTCATTAAGACGATCTGCGCCGACTCGATGGCCACGTCCGTCCCCTTGCCGATCGCAATTCCCACGTCTGCCTGGGCCAACGCCGGAGCGTCATTGATTCCGTCACCGACCATGGCAACGATTTGGCCTTGCGCCTGATGATTTTTGATCGCGTCCATTTTCTCCTCCGGCAAAACGTCCGAGATGACCTCGTCGATACCGGCCTGCTTGGCGATTCTCTCGGCCGTCATACGGTTATCCCCGGTCAGCATCACCGTCCTGATCCCCATTTGACGCAGTTTCGCGATCGCTTCGGCGCTGTCTTTTCTGATCACGTCTGCGATGGCGATGGCACCCGCAAGCTTGCCTCCCACCGCCAGATAAATCACCGTTTTACCTTCCATCTCCAGATCACGCGCTTTTAAGGGACTCTCTTTGATGATTTTTTCTCTTCGTAAGAGCTTGGCGTTGCCGATAACAATCAGGTCGTTTTGCCGTTTAGCGGTCAGACCGAAGCCCGGAAGCGCATTCAATTCATGAACTTCCTCCAACTCCAGTTTCATTTGCTTGGCCTTATTGACGACCGCCCTCCCCAAAACGTGCTCTGAGCCTCTTTCAACCGAAGCGGTTAACCGCAAGACCTCGTTCTCTTTCCAGCCCTCAAAGGCCAGGATATCGGTCACCATTGGCTTGCCTTCGGTTACCGTTCCGGTCTTATCGAACAGGATGGTCTGGATGTGGTTGGCCTTCTCCAGTGGTTCGCCGCCCTTGATCAGAATCCCGAGACTCGCGCCTCTTCCCGTACCGACCATGATAGCGGTCGGCGTTGCCAGTCCAAGAGCGCAGGGACAGGCTATCACCAGAACGGAAATAAATATTTTCAGCGAAAACGCCAGAGGAGCCCCTCCCAGATACCAGGCAATGCCCGAGAGCGCCGCGATGATCATCACCGCTGGCACGAAGTAGCCCGAAATGATGTCCGCCATCCTGGCGATCGGTGCCTTCGATCCCTGAGCATCCTCGATCAGCCGGATTATCCTCGACAGGGTAGTATCCTTGCCCACCCGGGTCGCCCGCATCTCAATCAGCCCGGTCTGATTTAAGCTGGAGCCGATAACGCCCTCCCCCTCCTTCTTGTCCACCGGCAAACTCTCGCCCGTCAGCATCGACTCGTCCACCGAGGTAAAACCTTTTTTGATCTCGCCATCCACCGGAATCTTCTCTCCGGGTCTCACCAAAAGAAGATCCCCTTCGGCCACCTCCTCTATCGGAACCAGGATTTCCTGTCCTTTAATCAACAGACTGGCCTTTTGGGGTTGCAGGTCGATCAGGGCCTCAATCGCTTTGGAGGTCCGCCCCTTGCTGATAGTTTCAAGATACTTCCCAAATAATATCAATGTGATGATTACGGCGGCCGATTCAAAATAATAATGCTTTAGGCCGCTTAGGTCCCCCGAGAAGACGAGCCCTGCATTATAAAGACTGTAAATGACCGCGGCCGAAGTCCCCACCGCGATCAGGGAGTCCATGTTGGGTGAAAGCCTTATCAGGGTCGAGAATCCCTTGGTGTAAAATTGATACCCGGCGATCACGACCGGTAAGGTCAAAAACAGCTGAATAAGGGATAGCCTTAAGGGATGATGATCCGGACTCATCACCTCTGGGAGTGAAATCCCCACCATTTCGACCATGGCCACAAAAAAAAGGGGGATTGTAAATAGACCGGCCAGAATCAATTTTTTTCTTAAAAGTGCCAGTTGCCGCTGTTGATAGCTCGACTCCTTCTCACCCTTGTTTTCCGTCTCAGGCTCTAAAAGTTCATAGCCCGCTTGAGCTACCTTCTCCTTGGCCTCGGATAGCTTCAACTCATCTGGGTTATATATCAGTCTCAGCTTTTCGGTGGCGAAATTGACATTGGCGGACTGAACTCCCTTGAGTCTCAAAAGAACCTGCTCGATTCTTGCGGCGCAAGAAGAACAGGTCATCCCTCCGATCCGGTAAAACAGCGTCCTGGTAGTCTCGGGCAGGACCGCCTGGTATCCGGTTTTGACGATTTTTTCGATAATGGCCTCAAGCGTGGCCTCGTTTTCCTCATAATCGACCTTGAGGCTCTCGGTCGCATAATTCACCAGCGCCCCGGTTACGCCCGGGACCTTCCCGACCGCGTCCTCGACTCTCTTAACGCAGGCGCTGCACGTCATCCCCTGGATTTCTACCGTACGGCTGATCATCGGCATGGTTCCTCCTCTGTGTCTTGTCTATATCTGAAGTTGAATGATTTTCATGATCTCCTGAATTTTTTCGTCTATCACCGCCTGATCCTTCTCTTGCACCGCGTGTTTCAAACAGTGAAGTATATGAGTCCGCAAAATACCCAACTCCACTTTACTGATCGCCGAGGTAACCGCTTTGGTCTGCGTGAGGATATCGATGCAGTAGCGCCGCTCCTCGATCATCTTCTTGATACCTTTGACCTGGCCCTCGATCTTGTTTAAACGTTGAATCTGCTCCTCATGGTTCGGATGCATGCTCCCTCCTGGTTGTGTTTGAAATTACTATACCCAGGTAGGGTATAGTTGTCAAGTAAAATTTCCATTTGCCGGAATTACTGAGATAGAATTTGATTTGGCGGTTCCTGCTGTCGGATATTACCCGACTTTGTGAAAAGATCCCACTTGGTTTGGATATGGACTGGCACATAAATCTGAATATGGGATTGATACTTCCAGTACCAGGTGCTCGGCTGGAACCTGAGGTTCAGCTTGAGTTTCCCGTCTTTATGGCTCACTTGGGTCTGTTTAAGTACTTCAAGTCCCTTAATGCCTTCTCCCTTGGCCCAGGCACTCACCCTGATCTGATTGCCCCGCGTCCGATAGGTCTGGATATCTCCTCTCTCAACCCTGGCGATGATCTCGATTTGCCGCACCTCCCCGCTTAGCTCGTAATACTCGTCATCCAGCTTTTGGTAAAAAGGCCTGGTCGTTAAAACGGCAAAAGCGATCAGTGTCAATACGGCCGAAATCCCGCCTGCCATTTTCCAAATCCTATTTCTTTCAAACTTGAAAGCCGGTCTTGAACTGATTTTATATTGATAGGGAAGATACCAGTAATAATAAAGAAAATAATTGGTGAACCAGCAAAGACCAAGGCTCCAAACCGTATCAGAGAAAAAATGCCCTCCCATGGCGATCCTTGAGAAACTGAGCCAACTCCCGAAAATCAGCACACCGACCAAGAAAAGCCTGGAGAACAAACCCGATCTTTTTTTTAAAAGAAAGTATCCAAACAAGAGGATAAATCCCGCCGACGCATGTCCCGAGGGAAAGGATTTACCCTGAAAACCGCTCTGCTCGACCTGAAAGGGTTTTAGGTAAGGCCGGCTTCCTCCGAACTCAATGACGTTTCTGGGTCTTGGACGATGGAGGGTGTTTTTTAACACTCCGTTGATTATAATAACGGGGGTGATCAGGATGGCGAGCACGATCAAATAGGCCACGGCTCTCTTATAGAAATAAGATGGAGCGGCGTAGCTCAAAATCAACAAAGCCAAAGCTCCGAAAAAGACGATGGCTGTAAAGGAAGGGCCGAAATCGTAAACAAGTCTGACAAAAAATTGATCCTGAAGAATCCAGCTGTCGCTTGCCTGATCATAAAACCAACCGGAAATAAGGAGGTCGGCTCTGGTGAAGTAGACCAGCAGGGTCACCAGGGCCAAGAGTATCAGCGGGAAATAAAGTTCCAGGGATCGCTCTTTGGGGGAATTGACGCTCATAAGCCAGTCCTTGTCTCTGCTATAGGCTTTATCTTATAATAGATGTGTGTCCAAGTCCCTTTAGCGGGAAAATTAAAAAAACAGGTTCGCCTTGACAGTCAAGCCACTATCCTCTTTAGCATGAATTCCTCTGATAACCTTGGCCACACCGATCTCCAGCTCCCAGGGCAAGACAACGGAGGAATCTTCAAGGCGGCTCAAATTGCCGATACCCCCGAATAACTCCAGAGCATAAAACAGCGTCTGATCTAATTGTGAAATTTGATTGACCAGGGTCGCGTCCTTTGCTTCCCATCGATAACCGAGTCCATAATGAAACAAGCCGAAATTTGACTGGATTGCGGCTATGCCTTTTTTTTGCTTTCCTCTGAAGGTTTCCAGTTCCGCGGCTTGCTGGTCTGTCTTTTTGGTTTTTAAGCTATAAGTCTCCTCGTAATCGAAACTGCCTTGAAACCTTGATTCAATGAAGTAGTAGGTCCACTTCAATCCCAGCGCGAAATCCCGTGTCCCGCTTCCCAAACGAAGCCGGGAGGTCTCATCAACCGGGAAAAGACCGTTGTCTCCCCTATAGGTGAAGAGGAAGCGGAAATCGTTTTGGTCGGAATAGGTAAGCCTCCAAATTCCCTTTAGCTCGAAATCTCCCATTCCTTCGCTTTGAGCCGAGTCCCGACCAGCCAAAAAAGCGTCCAGGGTGGCGTCGTTTTGCGGAGTTCGCGTCAGGCTGAGTGATCTTGTCCTTTTTATGATCGGCAATCTTAGTTTTAAATTGATTTTATCGCTCAACCCAAAGGTGAGCGACAGGTTTCTAGTCTCGGTACTGTAGCTGAGATCACCTTCGGCTGATTGTGGATCAAAACCATTATCTCTCAACTCGGTCTCAAGATGAGATATCCGGTGATGCTTCACCGAATAATCCATGCTGGAGGACGTACTGGTCTGATCAACCGTAACGGTAAAGTTGTTTTTTGGTATGAAATCAAGTGTCTGGGCAGACGCTGGCCAAAAGAGCAGTAGCAAAAACGCAAATAAAAAGAGCTTTTTAAGAAACATATTCTTCCTGATGCCTTAATTATAAGGGAGTTTCACGTATTCAAAATAACAAGCTATACAATCTGCCTTGTTTCCACAAGCAGGGACAGACTTTTCATCGCCGGAATAAAAACCTCCATTACCCTTTATCCTCGATTTGAATATAATCTTTACTGTGGAGATCAAAAAGAAGCTTTTCGATGGGAAAACCGACCACATTGTTAAAAGAACCCGTAATCGATTTGACCAGAAAGGTGCCCATGCCTTGAATGGAGTATCCTCCCGCCTTATCGTCCGATTCGTCCTGATCGGCATAGGCCTTGATCCATTCCCTGGGCATCTTCTGAAAAAGAACCTTGGTTCTCGAAAAACCCGAAAAATAATTATCCCGCTGGCAATCATAAACACCATAAGCCGTTAAAACTTCATGCGCTTCGCCGTTAAGCCGATTTAAGATTTCCAGTTTATGCTCCCTGGAAGTGGGTTTCCCAATAATTTGATCTTCAATAACCACGATCGTATCGGCTGAAATAACAATTTCATCCTCATCGGCCAAACAATGAACAGCCTTGTTTTTCTCCAGGGCCATCCTCAGCGTAAAGTCCTTTGGACGCTCACCACCGAAAGCCTTTTCTTCCAAATCTCCCGTCAAAACCCTGAACTTTAGACCGTATCGGCTTAAATACTCATGCCTTCTGGGAGAACCCGACGCCAAAAGAATCCTTTTAACCTGCTTAAACATCATATCAACTTGTCTTGGAGAGTTTCCTCAGGCGGCGGCGGTTTCTTTTCGATGGGACTGATCTCGGTGAAATAATACTCTAGGATCTCCTTTACAAGCAAGGCGGCGTGCCTGCCTGATTTCCCGTTTTCGATGATAAGAGCGATCGCGACCTGTGGATCGTCAAAGGGCGCGAAACCGGCAAACCAGGCATGGTCAAAATATTTCAAATCCACTGTCCCTGTCTCTTTCTTGATTTTTGCCCTGGTTTTATAACTGACAACCTGTGTGGTCCCTGTTTTGCCCGCGATGGAAACCAGGTCGGAGCGCGCGTGGATACCTGTGCCGTTTTTGCCCTGGACATTAAGCCTCATGCCTTCTCTGATGGTATTAAGGGTGGTTGGTAACAGATCGATTTTCCTGCGTTGAACCTCTGTAAAATTCAATTGGGTCCGAAAACGTTTTTTTTCATCTTCCTCATCGGGGATTTTCCTGATAACCGCTTTTACCACCCTTGGTTTAACGACGTAACCGTCATTGGCTATTGAGCTGATGTAATTTAATAGTTGGATGGGAGTGACCGAAACATATCCCTGCCCGATACCAACCGGGAGTGTCTCACCCGGATACCATACCTCATTGTATTTTTTTTGTTTCCATTCCTTATTTGGAATTACGCCGTTATTTTCGTTACTTAAATCGATTCCGGTTTCAAGGCCCAATCCAAATTTCCGGGAATACTCATAAATTTTATCGACCCCTACCTCAAGGGCAATCTTGTAAAAAAAGATATTGCACGAATTTTCCAGGGCCTGAACGACATTGAGATTGCCGTGCCCTGAACGCTTCCAGCAGTGAACCTGCGTTCGGTTATAGCGGAAATACCCCTCGCAGAGTTGTTCGGTGTTCTCATCGATCAGCCCCATCTCCAACGCCGCAATCCCAACGATCATCTTAAAAGTCGAGCCCGGAGAATAGGTCCCCTGAATACATTTGTTGTGCAGAATCTTAGAGGGGTGGCTGCTTAAATAATCCCATCTTTTTTGCGTCAACCCTTGGGAAAACTCATTCGGATCAAACGATGGCAGGCTGACCAACGAAAACACTTCCCCATTTTTTGGATCCATCATAATCGCGGCGCCTTGTCTCTCTCCAAATATTTTCTCGACTTTCTTTTGCAGCTTGCTGTCGATGTTCAACCGCAAATCCTCACCTGGGTAAGGATCGATGGAATTAAGCGTTTTAATGATCCTTCCGGTACTGTCAACCTCAACCTGAACACCGCCGTCGGTACCGATCAAGCGATCATTATAAACTTTCTCGATCCCTTCCTGTCCAACGATTTTAGCGGACATGAGTTTTTTCACAGGTAGTTCCCGCAACTGACCCTTGGTTATTTTGTTCATGTAACCATAGATATGCGCGCCTGATTGCAAATTGGGGAAAAACCTTCTGGACGCGATCTCAATTGAAATACCTGGAAACTCCTCCTGATAAGCGCTGATCAGAGCCACCTGATACCAGGACAAATCCTTGAAAAGGATGATCGGTTCATACTTGGCGACACGTTTATTACTAACGAGGGCCTTATGCATGCTTTCCAACCTGATTTGAAGCGTGACGGAAATTTTACGCAATACAGTCTCGATATCATCGGTATCCTCTCTAACCAGCATCAGATTAAAAGCGGGGATATTTTTTGAAAGAACCAACCCGTTTCGATCATAAATAATTCCTCTGGGTGCCGCGACCGAGTTTAATCTAATGCGGTTTCCCTTGGAAAGTTCACGGTATTTCTCCCCGCTTTTAATCTGAAGATTCCAAAGCCTCCAGACGCAACCGATAAAAGGCAGGCTGATGACCCCCCTGATGATCAATTCCCTCCGGTTGAAAAGCTTTAATTCTTCAAGTGATAAAGGTTCTTCCTTCAAAATTTTCTCTCCGCCAACCTCAGCTTTAGTCTCGCATCGATCATAATCAATAATTGGAAAAGAGGCACCGCTATCAACGCCGTCGGCAAAACCTCAAATAGAATCAATGACTGTATCCATTTCAAAGTCAAAACTTTTTGTACGAAAAAAAAACTCTCAATAAAATAGACCATCGAGCTCAGCACCAACGTAAAAAAGCCGGCCAATATTGGAACGATGAGCAAATATCCATTAAAAATCTTAATCCCATACCAACGGATAAAAAAGGAACAGATAAAATAAGATAAACCGTAAACCCCATATGGCAGGCTGGAAAATCCATCCGCCGTCAGCCCGAAGAATAAA
>JAOUME010000222.1 GCA_029881655.1 Deltaproteobacteria bacterium
CGTTGTAAATATAGTCTTTCTTTAGTGCTTAGGGCAGGAACATCTATAATTTTTGGGCATTGCCATTCAAAAAATGCATTTGGCAACTCCTTGAAAATTTTCTTTATTTTCTTCACATCTTTCTCGCAACAGATAATTCCTGTGAAAGAGAACATTCCGCAACTGTCTTTATAGTAGTATGATTCTAGCGGTTGAAAGACTAAATCATTCTCTCCTTGCAAATTCTTTTGAGTTGCAATGCGTAGCATCTTTTGAAGAAGATGCGCAAAATCAAGATTGGAGCGAGGGTAATCCAAGGATTCCGGAATGAATTCAGAAAATTCATTTTTAAACTCCTTCTGTTTGTTTTCATAACTTTTTTGACTCGATTGAAGAGTCACTTTAACAACACTATTTACATTCAACGTAGTCAACAAAGATCCAAAATCATCAAAAGCTTGCGGTTTCAGATCGGTGTAGTCCAACCAAACCACACTCCCATCTTTATCGGGAACATCAAGTTGATTTATATAATCAGTCATCTCTGAAAGACTTAGTGTTATCTTATTACAAGGCAAATGAAAATGCTGTCTTTTAAATGTTTCTTCGTCACGTTCGATTGATACCATATTCAATCCCGGGCAATGTTCGTAAAGTAACCTGAAATCCTCAAGAAAAGGTCCACCAAAACCGTAATAAGTATAATTTGTCAATTTTTTAAGGCTACTTAATCGATTAATTATCTCGATAAGAAGTAACCGATCAACGGCTTTATTTAGCCTTAGGTGATAAGGAGGATGTTTCATTGATTTGCTTCCTTTAAAATAATTTCAAAACACTTCTCTCCCACTTGTGCTGGTGAAGCATCTTTATCATCAAATAGGTGCTTCGCTATGATTTCAATTTCATGATTCTTCCTAGTGAATGATATCTTTTTTTGCTTAGGAGGCAGTGCTTTTGGTTTAGGCAAATGAGGCTTGTATTGCGATCCCTTGAGAGTTCTTCGTAATGTTTTGAAATCTAAGTTTTCAGTCTCATTTTTGATCTGCTCTAAATTAAGCAAAGGCATTTTATCCATATGACTTTTAGACTCTTCTTCATTGCCTTTCCATTGATTAGTATAACTGGTGAATATTTTCATCCCCTCGCGCATTTGATTCTTAACTTGAAGGTACAAGCTAGAGGATGCTTCAATACCTCTTTTTGTAGTTGTGGTTGGCAAAAGAGAAGGATCATCCGACTTAAATTCCACGATCCCTGAAATAGCGATAAATTGAGTATGATATTTTGGAATTCCTGCCTCCCCCCAACCTGTCATTTCTGACCTGTCACAATAAAGAACAGCTCTATCGTTACAAAGGACCGTCCAACCGGCATTCATCGATGAAAACTTCTTTTTTTCAGTATGTTCGGATGATATTTCATCTTGTGTGGGAATAGGACTAGTGAATCCAACAGTCAAAAATATCTCTACTCCACTATCAGTTTTAGTTTTATAAATATATGGACGAATAGGTGACTTGACGTTCTTTCTGTTGTCAAAAAGTAGTTGAGTTGGTTTTGGCTCAACTACTTTTTTGTTGATTTGAATTTCGAAACCTTTATTGATGATAAAAGCATAATGAGTCGAAATCATTCTGGTAAGGCCTTTAGTGAAAAGCTCTGACTCTTTAGAAAATCTATCGGAAATATTCTCATGGAGATTTCCAATCAATATTGTCGTTCCGTCCTCATCTTCTGACCAGGTTGACTCTTTCACTGGCAACATCCAAGTTTTTTCATTTACAATCCAATTCGGTGAAATATGTAATTCATAGCAATTGTCTCCTGATTGAGTAGTGATTAGACAATCTGTTCCCATCTTAAAAATGGCACGTTTCATCCCAATACCGTAGGTGCCGACTGTCCCTGCTGCATCAGGTGGACGATCCGCTGAACGACCCATTGTAAAAGCATGTTCATGTAAAGACCATGGAATTCCCCCACAATTGTCTTTAATAAAAAATTGATCTTTGTTAAACTCGATTTCCACATTAAAGCCTTCGTAAGGCTTTTCCTGTGAAGGATTGTTTTGACTTCGCAAGATTCCATCGACGCAATTGTCCAGAAGATCCAAGATGGCATCTTCAAGCATGATGTCCCTAGTTAGCATAGAAACAAAAAAGGGTTTTACCGGAGATGCATCGATTTCACTATATTGAGGTTTTTCTTGATCAAGTTCCATTTTTTCTGCTTGGTCGAATTTAATTTTTTAAAGCGTTGAAAATTAATTTAAATATCTTCTCAGCCAAAATGGGGCTTACGCTGTTGCCTATCTGTCGAAAGCTGTGCCATTTGGTAGGGGAAAACTGAAACCAATCAGGAAAGCCTTGAAGTCTGGCGGCTTCCCGTGGTGTGATGACACGGTTTTCCGTTGGGTGTAAAGGACGTACTGCCTGATAGCTTCCTCTTTCTGGACCGGTACCGGCTCTAAGGGTCGGGCAGAAACCATCCAATTCTAGTTTTCTTGATTTTGAAACGGTATCACTTTTTCCAGGTAAGACCTTGGCATAACGAGCCGCTACCCTTTCGGAGTGTCTTGTACCAAACGACCCCGATGCAAGTTGTTCATTCTTTAACTTAATTATTGTTTCGGTGTTCCCGACTCCTTTTGGAACATGCCCCCAGAGTCTTTTGCTAAAATCACATGATCCAGGTAGCGCAACCTTCCGCCAACTATCGTCGCTGCTTTGCCAATTCGGATCAATCGACAGGGGAAGCCCCTTCAATGCCTTGCGAACCGTAATCCTATCGATTCTTCCGGGTGCATGAAAATCGCTTTCGTTCAACCCCTTCATTTCATTCTGGAGGTATCCAATGAAGAAGACCCGCTTTCTGGTAGTAGGAGCTCCAAAATCACTTGCGGTAAGTATTATCGGAGGTAAAATGCAATAGTCTCCCTCAACCAACGACATAGCTTTTTGCCTGATCTCTTCACCAGCTGAAGTCATTATACCCGGGACATTTTCTGCCAAGAAGAATTTGGGCCTTACCTCACTAACGATTTGAAAGAAATGTACAAACAGTTTATTACGTGGATCATTCCTCTTTTGATGACCTATAGCACTAAATCCTTGGCAAGGAGGTCCTCCAATAATTCCGTCCAATTCACCTTTTTTCATCCCAATCGTTGCCAGTATCTCGGTGCTATTTAATTTGGAGATATCTTTTTCCAGGTGAATCGAATGTGGGAAATTAGTTGAATGAGCTTCGACGGCGTGTTTATCGTTTTCGATAGCTGCCTTAACGGTAAAACCAGCACGGGCAGCCCCTAAACTCAAACCACCCACACCTGAAAAAATATCGATGACCGTCGGCTCGTAGAGTGATTGTGATATAGGTTTGTTCATAAATTCTTCCGAATTATCAATTCAGATAAAAGGAGCAGCTGCTCTCTTTTTTTAATCTCACACTCCCAAACTACCAACACTTTCCATGCATCGATCTCCAGTTTGGCCTTTTGTTTTTTGAAGTTCTCCACGTTCTTTTTGAATTTCTCCTTCCAAAATTCAACTCGCGTCTGAGGAATTGAAGCATTCTTGCAACCTGGATGCTGGTGCCAGAAACAACCGTGAAC
>JAOUME010000060.1 GCA_029881655.1 Deltaproteobacteria bacterium
CCATCTGCTTCATAGCCAAGATTAAAAATGGAGTTGATCTTGAAACTTACGATGGAGAACGAGTCCGTCTTATTTTCGTCCTTTTGAGCCCCATCAGCCAACCTGAGTTGCATTTGCGCTTATTGGCCCAAATCGCTAAAGTTACCTCCTCCCTGGATATGGTAAATAAATTGGTCGAAACCCCAAATCCCGATGATTTGATCCGGGTACTTTCCCTGGTATAGCCATCAAACCTTTTGGCGAAGTCAATACCTCATAATAAAAAAAGGTTCATCTCCTTCAAGTAGCGTCTTTTTTTTCCACACCTGCTCAAAAGACATCTTTTACAACTATCTTACAATTTACTCTGTCCCAATTACCATAACAAATCATTTTAATCAGCCAGCTACAGCGGTATTCCGTTTTTGCGACTCAATCTGGTCCCGACGATAAATTTATAATTATTTTACATCTTGAGGATAATTTCCTGACATCCAGGTGATATATCTTGATTAGTTATTCATAAATGATAAATCAAAACTCAAACATAAGGAAATTATGAAATACGCATTGTTATTAATTTTATTTGGCATTGCCCTAATAGGACAGCCGCTTTTCGCAGGCGAAAAAATAAATGGCGCAGGAGCCTCCTTCCCTTATCCCGTTTATTCAGCCTGGGCTTTTTATTATCAGAAAGACACCGGCGTTCAGGTCAACTACCAATCCATCGGCTCAGGAGGCGGAGTCAGACAAATTTCCAACCGAACCGTCGATTTCGGTGCCTCGGATGCGCCTTTACTCCCCAAAGTCCTATCCAAAATAAAATTACTCCAATTCCCGGCCGTCATCGGCGGCGTAGTTCCGGTGATCAATATCCCCGGCGTTAAAAGCGACCAGCTGAAACTGGATTCAAAACAACTCGCTATGATCTTCATGGGAAAAATAACAAACTGGAACGATCCCGAGATTGTCAAAACCAATCCCGGTCTGACGCTTCCAGATGATAAAATCACGGTCGTTCATCGTTCCGACGGTTCTGGAACCACCTCCATCTTCACCACCTACCTCTCACAGGTTTCCAGGGATTGGGCTAAGGAAATCGGCAAAGGTAAATCCGTAAAATGGCCCATCGGTATCGGTGGAAAGGGCAACGAAGGTGTCGCCAATTATGTTAAAAGAGTCAAGAACTCCATCGGCTACGTTGAATTTGCCTATGCAAAGAACAATAAGCTCTCTGTTATCCTTTTGAAAAACAGGGACGGCTCATTTGCTCAAGCCTCGTTTGAGACTTTTAAAGCCGCCGCCGCTGGCGCTAAATGGGATTCTTCGAAGGGATACTATCTTTGGCTGGTCAACGCACCAGGGAAAGATTCCTGGCCAATCAGCGGGGCAACCTTTATCCTGCTGGGAAAAGAAAACCTAGAAAGCAACCGCAAAGTCGTCCGTTTTTTCGAATGGGCTTTTAATAACGGTGACAAAACCGCCGAAAAACTGGTCTATGTACCGCTACCAAAAGTCCTCAAGGACAGTATTCGTTCCTACTGGAAATCCGTCAATATTCTTTAACAACCATTTCACAGGTAAATTAACATGAACAAAACAAATTTATTAAAAAAACGCGTCACTGGTTATATCATCTCGGTTACAGCCGGACTCCTTTTGATTACTGGTCTGAGCGGCAAGGCCCATGCCGAGTTCAAACCCGGCTTCAAGGTCGCCACCTACTTCGGACAGTTCACGCCGTCAACTCCATCTGAAAATGCTCACTTTGAATCCACCCACGAAGCCAACCTTAAACTCAAGGGTTCCGAGGGGGATATCTCCGGTTATTTCGAGATCGAAGCCAGAAACGCGGCTCACAATAAGGGCTCGGATTTCAAAAATACTCAAAGAAGGCTGGACTACAAAACGGGGTCTTTTAAAATATCCGTCGGCACCATTGTTCCCAAAGAGGCAAACGGATACTCCGCTAAAGGGGGAACCAAGACCTCCCAAACTAAAAGTATCGGCGCTTTCGAAGGCCTTTTGGCGAAAACCGAAGCGGACGGCCTGAGAGTTCAATACGAAATCGGCGAAGATCTTTTGGCGGGATTAAGCCTCTACTCAGTCGACGCGCTCAACGGCAATACCGAAGGATCGGCCAATCAGCTGGGTTTCATGGGTAAATTCGGACCCATCGGACTCAAGATTTCAATCGCCAATGGCGAAAGCAACGATCACACAGGTACGGGCCCGACCCTTAGAAGCGGAAACAATAACCTGAGCTTACTTTACAAGTCAGATTTATTTAAGGCCTCGCTGGATCTTACCACGAAGAAAGAAACCACACCAAAAACCGACATTCTTCCAGAAACGAGTACGGAAACCGCCGACAAGGCTCTTCAGATAAGCATCGGTATCGGGGAAACCAAGGCGCTTATCACCTACGCTTTAAGAGATATCAAAGATGAAAGCAGTGAAAACTGGCTGAATCTGGTTTGTGATTTCCCAATAAATAAAAAAACGGGGATTCAGGTGGTTTATCTCTCGAAGACCCAAACGCCCAAGATCGGAGACGCGCTCTCAGAAAACTTCATCGGTACGGGTTTTTATGGCTCTTTTTAACAAGGGCTAAAACGCGAATCCCCATTTTAACTCAAGTTCCTTGTTAACGACTGGTTCAATATACATATCACAGAAATTTGCGGTAGATATTGCTTGAAAAAGCGCGATACCAAAATCAAGTGTCATCGTTTCCCAGAGCCAGGACTTGCCAAACTCCATCACTGGCGCGGAATTTGTCACCTGACAACTGGTGCCAGTTGACTCCACCATACTCCAATCCTGCAATAAATAGCCTGCCGAAAAATAAATCGCGTCCTCATCTGAGAAATAAAATTTGGCGTATGGCCAATTCCACTTCATTTCAATTTCCCCTGTTCGCCCTTTTGCATCGCCTAAACCTCGTGCCTCTCCCTTTATATTAACAAAATCATTCCCTAAAGCAAACCTGCTTCCAAAAAGCACTTCGGTCTGAACTCGAGGTATTCCATTTAACAAATAAACGGGGCTGAAGGTCACTCTCACCCATTTATCGCTTCTTTTAGCCGCAAAAACAACATCCGTGAATATCAGCGTTAAGATCATAAGAACGGCAAACAGTCCAATCCGATTTTTCATAAAATTCCCATTTAAAGTCATAAAGTAAAACACAAATATTTCGTATTACTTAGTCATATTTATTTATTTATTTATTTATTTCAACCTAATAATATTTTGTCTCCCAAATCAGCATTCATATAGGCTTTTAGTAATAGCAAATTATTATAAATTAATTGTAAAAGAAAGATTTATGAAATATAATTTAAAAATTATAATGGGAAATGTTATTTTTCAAAAGTAATAATCATCCTGCGGCAAATGAGGCGATTTCTTTTCATTTATATTTTATTAAGCTTTGCGCTAGAGATGGGATTTGCCCAGGATAGAGAAACTAATCCTGACGGAGCCGGTGATGCTTTAAGTGGACTCAAAAAAACAGAACAAAGTCAGATAAAAAATGAGCCGGAAGTATTCGATAAAAATGGTTTAAATTTGGTTCCAAAAAGAAGACCTGACGGTGTGCACGAGGAATTCGGATGGTTTGTCGCCCCTACACCTGTCCATATTGAAGGAATTGGCTCAGCGATTCCCTTTTTTGGGCTTTTATCGAATATCTACAAGACTACCGACATAATCTGGGCCCAGACTATTCCAGGGGGTGACTTTGATATCCAGGTAACCGTATTCAACGAACTCCCATTTTATACCGAACACCTTTTATTGACTGGTGGAAAGTACAATAACCAAGCGACTCTAAAACTTTTCAACCGTGGTATAAATTCAGACCCGAAAGATTATATCATCCCATATGTTCATGAAAAAGGAACCTTTTTTCAGGCGAAAGCCCTTTTTTGGAAACAAAGACTGCGTTTTTTATACCAATTGATCAAAGGTGAATCCGTTACCAAGAAGATATTCGACATGAAAGGCAATCTACTATCGAGTACACCTAGCAAATACAGTTATGAAGGCTCCAGTTCCGGTTTTGAGTTGGATTTTACCGATGATCCCATCGACCCAAGGGTTGGAGTAAATTTCGGTTATAAGATACGGCCTTCAAAGGCCGATTACGAAGTCCAGAGTGATGTCCTTTTGACTGATACGAATCTGAGCGGTTACTTGCCGATGTTTGATAAAGATACACTGGTTTTTAATCTTTTCACTTCGATTTCAACCATCACCCGCAGAGGAGTCACCGATGAAGCGACTGCTCATCTCATCAATAGCCAAAATTGCGCCAGTTCTCAGGATCAAGCCGCTTGTCAAGCGGGTGAGGATAAGCTCGTACGTGACTTTATCGCCTATAATAAATACGGCGCGACAGCAATCGGCGGCAGTAACCGTCTGCGAGCCTACCCCGTGGGTCGTTTCAAGGCTGGCAACGCATCCTTTATGGCTCTTGAGTATCGTTATAATTTTTCCGCTGAACCCAAAAAGATCAATTGGTATCTTTTGGGTGGTGTCGAGACCTTACTTCAAGCCTCTTTTTTTTACGAGCAGGGGACCGTAGCTGAGAGCCGCTCGGAGCTAAGCGACAACATGAAGCAATCCTACGGAATTGGTCTAAGAGCTTTGATCTCTGGTTTTATCTATCGCTTTGATCTTGCCATCGGAGATGAAGGAGCCGTCCCCACCATCTTCATCGACTATCCAATGCAGTTAAATCCCATTGCCGGGAATTAGACGTATATTCAGGATTTTTTCATTTATAAGGTTTACTTTACTCAAAATCAATTTTGTTACTTGAGATCCTCCTTCTGCGCATTGACCCTTTTTGCCTAAAAAGCTATCTAAAGCAAGAAGTTTTGAAGAGATGGCTGAATTGATCAATCATACGGAAGATTTTAATGAACGAAATTTTATTGGGGGATTACGACTGGTTTGAGGAGATCACAAGGGATATAAAAAAACCCTTGGCTTGGGTCGTAATCGAAAACGAAGCCGCCCTTGCACTGGCCTATGAAAAAGCCCTCTCGGTTGGCCCTGGACTTTTAAGAACCCCAACACTCACTTTTAATTCACTCAGCCTAAGTAAGATCAAGCTGAATTACCGTCTCGAAGCGGCCATTAGTATCGCGATCTCAACTGGAAAGCACCTCAAGGCGAAATATCAGGCGGACTGTCTCCTGGCTGGTGTTTTAGGCCCACTGCCCAAAGATGTGGGGGGTATGCGAGAATACGAAATGCAAAAAATCTTCGGCGAGTCGGCGGTCTATATCATCGATCAGGGAGTCGATACCCTCTTGCTGGAGGGATTTGACCTCATTGGTGAATGGGAAGTGGCTTTAAAAACAGTTGTTAGAATCAACTCGGTTCCCATTCCTATCGCCGCTTTTTTTCGCATGGCAAAACCCTTTGATCCTACCCTGCTTAAAAGACTTTTGAGACTTTCTGAATCACTGGAGATCGAGCTTTTGGGCTTTGAAATCGAAATAAAAGATCTATGGGAGTTTGAGGGGTTCATAAAAGAGACACGGTTTCCTTATGGGATCAAGCTGGTTGATTCCTCTAATAGCGAGATTGACCAAAAGGCTCTTTCAGGTTGCCTTAGAATCATTGAGCGGCTTCAGCCTTCCTTGTTGACTGGAGGCAAGGGAATCAAGCGGGAAAAATGGCTTGAAATAAAAAAAACTCTCGCAGGAAACAACTGATTGACCCTTTAGTACATAAACCAGATCGGGCTGATGTAAAAAGGATTGTAATAACTTTCATAGGTGGAAACAATATAGGTTCCCTGTCCTTCGTCATCGTAGTAGTCGTTGGGAAGATTACTCTTGTCCTGGTTGATGTGCTCTTCCTGGGCATGCAAATCCGCGCTGAGTTTCGCACCCTGCTTAATAATATCCTCAATAACCATCTCGCCACAGATAACCTCCCCTTCATCGGTGGTATAGCCTAGATCTTCAACCGGAACCGCCGTATCAACAATCTCCTCGATCTGTTGCCAGATCAACCCGCTCAGCAAATCGAACTGCCAACCGTGGCGATCGGTTTCAAAACGTCCTTCTTTTAAAAAACTTAAAAAAACGATGTCGGTTGGGTTGATTTTTTTAAACCAGGAAACAGCAATCCTCAAATCGATAAAGCGATCCTCATCGATATATTCTTCCCACTCATCATCATCCAACTCAAATATTTTCTCGAAAGCGAACTCCCCCGATTCGGTGTCCACGGCACAAAAAAGATCAAAATGAGCAAGATATTCCTCATACCTTTTCTTAAGGTTATCCAGTTTCTCAAATCCCTTGGGAGTAACCGTATATTTGTTTTCCTTGTTTATATCCAGATATTCCTTCGCCATCATATAGACGAACAATTCCTCCAGATATTTATCATCACCATCCAAAACTACCGAATACTCAAAACCTCGGTTTTGCATCAAATCGAGAATAAATCCAGCCGCATATTCTCTTTTTTGCTCCTCGGTAACTACAAAGTGTTTTGATCCCATGCTTTTTTATTGGTAATGGTTATTTTGATTCGTTTCCCTTGGGTCGGTTTGCGATCCATTTTTCGGAGCCGTCGAGCATAAACTCCTTTTTCCAGATGGGAACGAGATCCTTCAAAATGTCGATCGCATAATGACAAGCTTCGATTGCAGACGCCCGGTGACTGGCTGAAACCGCGATAATCACACTGGCCTCTTCGATGTCCACCCTTCCCAAACGATGCGTGATCGCAACCTTCAAAACAGGGTATTTATCCTTGATCATCTGGCCGATCTTTTCCATCTGTATGAGGGCCATCTTGTGATAGGCTTCATAAAAAAGATAATCAACCTTTTGATCTCCGGTGAAATTTCGGGTAACCCCAATAAAAGTGGCGATCCCACCAGCTTTTGGCGAGGAAACCTTACTCACCATTTCATTTATGTCGATTGGGTTATCGGTTATCTCAAACATCTTGTTCTAACCTCCACTGACCGGAGTCAAAACCGCGATTTCACTGTTAGCGATTAACAAATCATCCCACCCGATATACTCTCCGTTCATTGAAAGCATCAAGGAGTGCTT
This sequence comes from Deltaproteobacteria bacterium, assembly GCA_029881655.1. Taxonomy (GTDB): domain Bacteria; phylum SAR324; class SAR324; order XYD2-FULL-50-16; family XYD2-FULL-50-16; genus JAOUME01. The sequence continues at coordinate 7,074 of JAOUME010000060.1, forward strand.
CTGGGGGCTGATATCGGGATAATCATCGACCAATTTCGAGATGATCTCGCTACCCCGAGGCTCATCCGGCAGGTCCATCTCGATTACCTCCGAGCCCACAATCTCTTTAATGTGAGCAAAAACTAAAACTTTAACCTTCATAAACCATCCTTTGAAAAAGGGTTTGGGTGTTCCGTCTTACCTTTTGTGAGAATTCATCCCTCGAAATCCCCAAATAATCGGCTATATAGTTTCCAACCAAAGCGACATACCCCGGCCGGTTTTGTCTGCCACGAAATGGCACCGGAGTCAAAAAAGGTGCGTCGGTCTCCAAAATGATCCTCTCCAGTGGAACGTAACTTAAAACTTCCCTGATCGTTTTTGATTTTGGGAAAGTGCATATCCCGTTAAAGGAAACGTAAAAGCCTTTATCCAAAACATAACGAGCAAATTCTTTCGTCGAGGTAAAACAGTGAAAAACACCGCTTAATCCCTTAAACTCCGATGAATCTAAAAGATCCCGGGTCTGCTTTTCGGCCTCGCGGCTGTGAATCACGAGTGGGACACCCAACTCATCCGCCAATTCCAGTTGCTGGGCAAAAACCTCTTTTTGTTTGTCTTCTTCTGAGTGGTTGTAATAAAGATCAAAACCACACTCCCCAATCCCGATGATCTTCTTGTTTTTTTGGGTCTCCTCTCGAATCCAGTCGAGTTGTTCCCGCTGGACGTTTTTTGCGTCATGGGGATGAAAACCCAAGGTTCCAAAAATTTGTTGGAACAAATGGCAGTAATCCTTCACCTTTTGATTCGACTCGTGATTGGTTCCGATGGTAACACAGTGAGTCACCCCCTCCTCCTCATTTACCCGCAGCACAGACTCAGCGTCTTTATCCAACATTTCCAGGTGACAATGCGTGTCAATCCAAGTTATCTTGTGCATTAGAAACGATAAAGGTTTTTGATAATCCTTTGACCCAACCTTAAATTATAGAAAAAAGGCCCAATTTAATCAAGTTTAAAACTCCACAACAAGTTTTAGGCGATCGCTGATCTTTTTAAAATCGGTTGACCCAACTCAAGTCAATCTTCACTGCACTATTAACCGACATTGATATTGAATGGCAAAAAAAAATAAACATACGTTTGAGAATAAAATTGAAGAACTCGAGAAAATTGTTCAGTTTTTGGAAGAAGGAACACCGAGCCTAGAGGAATCCATTAAAGCCTTTGAAAACGGAATCAAACTCAGCAACGAATGCCATAAGGAGCTAAGTAACGCTGAAAGCAAAATCGATATACTGACAAAAAATGGTGACAAAATTAAAAAGAAAGAAACGTTCAAGGAAGATTAGCAATGGTTATTGGTCCCTTATTTTTTTATTTTTTCTCCCGGGCTGCTACCTGCTCGACCAGGCGAATGGTCAGCTAAATATTCGCTTTAATCAGATCCCCATCGAAGAAGCAAATAAAACAGAGTTAGAACCTCGATTCAAAGAGCTTTTGGAGATAGTCCCTTTAGTGAAGCAATTCGCAGAGACTAAAATCGGACTTAATCAAAGCGAAAACTACACCGATTATTACCATACACCCAAAAAAGGCATCACCTTCGTGGTGACAGCCAGCCCTTTTGATAAACTTGAGCCTTACACCTGGTGGTTTCCAATCATCGGTTCTGTTCCCTACAAAGGTTATTTTAATGAACAGGACGCGCTCGCACTTAAAGCCGAACTCATTGCAGAGGGTTATGACACCTGGATGTTTGCCGCGCCAGCCTATTCGACCTTAGGCTGGTTCAAAGATCCCATCACCACACCCATGCTGAAAAACGGCCGAACCGCCTTAATCAATACCATTATCCACGAGATGGTCCACCAGACCCTTTATGTTAAAGGAGAGGGGGCATTTAACGAGCAACTGGCCTCCTTCGTTGGCAAGACTGGCGCCTTTGAGTTCTTATCTGAAAACAAATTGCTTGGACCCGATGAAATCGAAATATCAAGACTTCAAGATCAAAAAAACCGACAATACAATCTCACCGTCCAAAAATACATCCCCCTTTTAAACGAATTGTACGAACAGAAGCTGCAAAAAAACGAGATTATAAGGCAAAAAAGCGAACTTTTCCGTAAGTTAGCAGAAGATCTATCCAAGCTTTACCCTAAATCGACACCCGAGCAATTCCCATTTAACAATGCCCGAATTTTGCAGTTTCAGAGATACCAGCCCCAATCTCCGTTCTTTTTATCCAGCTGGGAAAAAAGCGATCATAACTGGTCCCTTTTCTGGGCAATCATCCGCCAGCATATCAAGGAGAAAGCCTGGTAAACTTTGATTTCATTTTTTCTACTTTGACTTGATAGATAGAAATCCCTACCAGACCAAAAACACTAGCTTATTTCATTCAAAAGGGATAATATGGACTTAAGTAAGACGATAAAATAAATAAATCATAAAGTTAAATTACTCAACACCACCAAAAGGAGTACCATGTTTGGTTTAGGAACCTGGGAGTTGGCCATTATTCTTTGTATCGTCGTTGTTCTTTTCGGTGCTGGTAAGCTGGCAGGAATCGGATCGGGACTAGGCAAAGGTATCAGCAACTTTAAAAAAGAAATCAAAAGCCCTGAGGAAGACGAAAAAAAAATCACCGAAAAAAACAAGGAAGACATGGTCAGTTGATTTTTTACTCCAACTCAGGTCTTTCCAATCTAAGCTTTAGCCATTTTATTTTATTTTCTCTTTGAACCGCCACTTTTATTTCATCTCCTGGTTTGTGGGATTCCAACGCTGTTAGTAACTCATCCTGATTGGCTATTTTCTTATCCCCGATCATAACGATCACATCACCCAGAATGATCTCGCCCCTATGGGTTCTTTTAAGCCCTTTCATACCCGCTTTTTGAGCGGGGGAGCCTTCAAATACCTTCAGGACAATCACGCCGCTGATGCGGTAGACTTCGGCGACCGAATCGTTGACCAACTGAACCCCCATCACCGGTCTCATGACTCGACCATACTTGATCAACTGAGGAATGATCTTCTTAACCGTCTTGCCTGGAATGGCAAACCCGATACCGGAACTGGCCCCACTAGGGCTATAAATAGCGGTGTTCACTCCAATCAATTCCCCCCTTGAATTTAAAAGCGGTCCACCCGAGTTACCGGGGTTGATTGCGGCATCGGTCTGAATCACATCCTTGATCGCCCTTCCAGAAACAGAATTGATCTCCCTTCCCAAGGCACTGACGACTCCCACTGTCAAGGTGGCGTCAAGACCAAATGGATTTCCGATCGCGAGTACTTTCATGCCGACTTCAAGCTGATTGGAGTCCCCTGTCTTTACCGGAAAGAGCTTTTCCTTGGGCGCGTTGATGCGCAGAACCGCCAGATCCTTATCGGGAGCGAGACCTACCAGGGTCGCGTCCCAACTCGTATGATCCCAAAGGGTGATCATGACCTTGTCGGCTTTTTGCACCACATGATAATTGGTAACGATCAACCCGCTTTGATTCCAAACAAAACCCGTTCCCGTTCCCGAGGGGATCTCATAAGCGTTCATGGAAAAATAATCCCTTTGAATCCTGGAATTATTCACGTATACCACCGACTTGAAGGCGCTTTTGAATATCTGGATATTGTTTTGTTCCCCCCTGGTCAAATGGTCGGTGTTATTACTCGCGTCTAATGAAAAAACCTGCCCGTAACTCAACAGAAAAATAAATAATAAAAGAACAACCCCTTTTGGGAACCGATTCGTTTTCATGATTATCGATTGATTTGATTCTTGTTTATTTGTTATTGATCATGGACACCTAAAGGTGGCTTGACCGATAAATTCATCGTAAGTTATAATGTTTAGTAAATAATTTACAATGAACGGCGTTTTTTATCAAGCGCCCCAATTTTATATTCAAATAGAAAGAGGTCTGGCAATGCCGATTTACGAGTATCTTTGCGAAGCATGTGGAAAAGAAACCGAGCTGATTCAAAAAGTCAGCGAACAACCCGCTAAAACCTGCCCTTTATGCCAAAAGGATCATCTGGTTAAGAAAACCTCCATGTCCGCTTTTCATCTGAAAGGGGGAGGCTGGTACAAGGATGGGTATAATGCCACCACCCCTGACGGTTCCAGCAATCAATCCTCCCCGGCGGATAAACCAAGCGACAAACCTGCCGCGGAAGTTCCGGCAATCAAACCCGAATCTAAGCCGGAAACAAAAACAGATACAAAATCAGAGAGTAAACCGGTCAAAGACTCAAGCCAATCAAAGGCATCCTGAGAAGTTCTAAAAGGAATATATGGCGTGCCAGATTAAAGGACGGCAAAAACTAAGGTGTACTTGATCAACCCGGATGAGGATGGATTTTGCGAGAAACCTTGGGAGACTCTTTTTGCGGGATTAAGCGTTTTTTTTAATATCAAAGGTCAGAAGACTTTTCTTTTCGCTGATCTTGACTTTTCCTCCCTTGATCAAATCCCCAAACAAAACCTCGTCCGAAAGTCGGTCCTTGATATCCTGCTGGATAATCCGGCTAAGAGGTCTGGCTCCGTATTCAGGACTGTAACCTTTCTTGGCCAGCCAAGTGATAGCTTTGCCGGTGAGTTCAAGGGTGACCTTTTTCTTTTTTAGTTGATCTTGAAGTTCCTTGATGAATTTAATCACCACACTTTTCATCACCTCTGTCGATAGGGTCTCGAAAGTAACAATGGCGTCCAGCCGGTTTCTAAACTCAGGAGGGAAATGTCGCTCGACAGCCTCGCTTTCCTTGGAGCGGTTGGTGCTGTTAAAACCGATCGAACTGGCGCCCCTGTTCTCAGAACCGACATTGGATGTCATGATCAGGATCACATTTCTGAAATCAGCTTCCTGGCCGTTATTATCCGTCAAAGTTGCGTGATCCATAATTTGCAAGAGAATATTGTAGATATCGGGATGGGCTTTTTCGATTTCATCTAAAAGAAGAACCGAGTGAGGGTGCTTGCGGATCGCTTCAGTCAAAAGCCCGCCCTGCTCGAACCCAACATAACCTGGAGGCGCGCCGATCAGTCTTGAGACCGAGTGTTTTTCCATATACTCGCTCATATCGTAGCGGTTAAACTGAATACCCAGCAAATCAGCGATCTGCTTGCTGACTTCGGTCTTTCCCACACCCGTGGGGCCTGAGAATAAGAACGACCCGATGGGCTTCTCCAGATTGCCCAATCCGGCTTTGTTTCTTTTAATACAGGTCGTGATAAACTTGATCGCTTCCTCCTGACCAAAAACCCTCTCTTTTAGATCAGCCTCAAGCGTCCTGAGCGATTCGACGTTGGATCGAGAGGTATGCTTGATCGGAATGCGCGCGATCTGGGAAATGATCCTTTCGATGTCCGGAACCCCGATCACAGTTTTCCTTTTCCCTGGGGGAAGTAGCATACAAGCCGCTCCCGCCTCGTCAATCACGTCAATCGCCTTGTCCGGTAAAAATCGGTCGTTGACGTATTTTGCGGAGAGATCAGCCGCCGCCTTGATGGCGGCTCCGGAATACTTGATCTGGAAATGCTCTTCGTACTTCGACTTCAGTCCGTTTAGTATCTTGACCGTCTCCGACGCGCTTGGCTCATGAATATCGATTTTCTGAAAACGCCTTGAAAGCGCGCGGTCCTTATCAAAAAAATTACGATATTCCGTATAGGTTGTTGCGCCGATGCATTTGATTTTCCCTGAAATCAAAACCGGCTTAAGGATATTCGAAGCATCCATGGAACTGCCGCTGGTCGCGCCCGCGCCCACAATGGTATGAATCTCATCGATAAATAATATCGCCTTGGGCTTTGCGGTGATTTCCTTGATGACACCTTTGAGGCGGTGTTCGAAATCGCCCCTAAATTTAGTCCCCGCCAAGAGTGCGCCCATATCCAGGTTATAGACTTCCCCTCCCTCGATCGGCTCTGGAACTTCGTTGGCAACAATCCTTAGAGCCAGCCCCTCGGCTATGGCGGTTTTCCCTACCCCAGGGTCGCCGACAAAAAGAGGGTTATTCTTCTTTCTACGGCACAAAACCTGTAAAGTCCTGTCCAATACCGTCTCACGGCCGATGACCGGATCGATTTTTCCCTCTCTGACCAATTGCGTCAAGTTTACGGTATAGGTTTTGATATTGGATTTCTTACCAGACTGGATTTTTGTTGGTCCCCCGAAATCGGATTTTTCCTGATCTTCGATTTTATCCTCCCTTTTTTCGTCTTGGGAGAGACATTTAAGGATGTCGAGACGGTTGATTCCATTGGATTTAAGAAAAAAGACCGCATGGGAGTCCACTTCCTTATAAAAGGCCGCCAAAACATCCGCCATTAGCTTC
>JAOUME010000061.1 GCA_029881655.1 Deltaproteobacteria bacterium
CTTCAATCATATTTTTAAGCTGTTTAACCATTTCCTCGGCTTTTTCTTTTGAGAGGTGTAAGATATCATCGTTAGCGTCGTTGCTTCCGGGTCCTTTTTTAAGGAGTTTGACTGCGAGCTCGACGTAGTAGTCCTCTTTCCACTGCAATTCATCATTGAGGTAGCTGAGTTCCTCGATGGTCCAAATGATCAGTTTAAGGGCGTCTCTTTTTTCCTGTGCGGACTCACCTTTGATTTCGGAGAGGTTCATGTAGCCGCTCAGGTTAGCCACGCCGACCGCCAGTTCTTTGGGCAGCAGGGAAGGCAAGCTTAAGATTTCAGCCCTGTCTTCTTTGATGTCCAGCGGCACGAACATACCGTTTTGCTTGATATGGCAATAACCGACGACCTGCCCTGGGTAATGAATGGCACCGGGATAATAGATCACGATTCCATCGGTTCTTTTATTGCCTTTTTTCCCCATGAGGAAACCGCCTTTTCCTTGCGCGGGTTCCTTTCCGATGCTTCCGGCGATATCGAGACCTGGCTCAGCCGTGAGGAACTGTCCTGGCACCTGAGATAAAATCCGGGTATTCATGCTGGCCCCTTTAAGTCCCGGACGCGATCCGAGCTGATGGTGGACCAGCCGCAATTTTTCATCGTCGGTTTTATCTATACTGACCTCCATTCCCTTGGCGGCCAATTTATTTTTCAGGTTCAAGACCAGGGAGTCGGGCGTTTCATCCGGTCTGATCTTGTATCTGAATTCGGTTTCCCCGTCCCAGATAGCGATGAGGTTTTCCTTTGCAAGCGTTTTGGTGCTCAGCGGTTCGGTCCCGGTGATCTTGGGTGGACTGGCCGCCTGAGAGATCGAGACGACGTAACCTGGGTCAGCCGAGCTTAAGGCTCTGGCGGATCCCCTGACGAAATACAGTCCCTGTCCGGTGACCCTGCCGATGACGCCGCTCTTGCCGTTAAGCAAAGCTTTTCCCTGGAAGCTGGCGGCCTCGGCGTTCATGCGGACCTGCGCGATACGTTCCAGCAGAAAGTGGTCCACCACCGAAGCCGGTACTTCCTGATCGACCTCCTGATTCCAGAGGTCTTTAAGGAAATCGCGCATCTCAAAGAGCCAGCGGTTGATTCTCGTCAGGTTGTGCCTTGCGATCTGGAGTCTGGAGACGTTATTTTCCAGCTTTCCGATGACCTGGTAGCGCCCTTCCTCACCTGAGAGAGGATCGGTTTTCCTCATCAACGGATCGCCCCGGTTAAGCCCCAGGGCTGGGTCCAGTTTCAGGTTTCGCTGTGAGGGATAACCCTTAAAGGCAACCTGTTGTTTTAGCGCTTTCATGACCTACTCCTTTGTTATGTTGGTCGTCTGTTAAGCTTGTTTGTTTTTCGCGGTCCCGCTTATTTCAAGAGGGTCAGCACATTGTTCGGCATCTGATTGGCCTGCGCCAGCATGGCGGTGGCCGCTTGAGTCATGATCTGGTACTTGGTGAACTCGCTCATTTCCGCGGCCATGTCGGTATCCCGAATGACCGATTCGGCGTTGAGCAGATTTTCCTTAGCGACTCCAAGACTGACGATGTTGGATTCCAGAGCGTTTTTCTGCATGGCACCCATTTCGGCTCTCGTCGAGGTGACCTGATTGATGGCATCCTCGATGAGTTTCATGGCGTCCTGGGCTCCCTGAGCATTTCTGATGTCCAGGTCCCTCAAGCTTCTAAAGCCGCTTTCGTTGTTCACGTTGACAGCCAGCGTATCGGACTTGGTCGAGGGCAGAAGCACCCTGACGGTCTGGTTGGCGTTGCCTCCCACCTGGAATACCAGGGCGTTGGACTGGACGCCGAGCCTGCCCACCTCGGGATTTTCAGGGTCACTGACGCCGGTGAAGCGGACCTTGAGTCCCTCCACGTTGGTACCGATGCCGCCGGTCAGGACCTGTCCGCGGCCGTTGGCGACCTCGTTTCCGATGCTACCCTGGATATCGATGCCGTTTTGGACCTGCATGGGCGTGTTGCCCTTATCCGAGGCGATTCCTCCCGTCGAGCTGGAGACGCCGAAACTGTGCTCGGAGCCATATTCCCGGTGCAGCACCGTGAACTTGCCGTCGATATCGAAGTAGACATCCAGCTTGAGACCCGCTTCCTCGACCGCGCTGTTGATGCGGCTTTGCAGGCTGGTCAGGGATTCACCGAGATTGGCGGTGATCTCAACGGAGCGTCCCCCTTCCATCAGAGTGATTTTTTCGCCTGCGTCAATGATAGCCTGACTCATGGCGATGGCACCCACCAGTTGAGATTGGGTGGCCTCCTGGGTGACTTTAACGCTGTAGCCGCTTTGGGGCGAGGATTTCGTTCTGGTTGTCGCCCCCTCGTAGGTCAAGTCCTCACCCGTGGCGATACCGCTGACGCCGTTACTGCCGTCCAGAACCGTCCTTGTTCCAAACTGGGTGGACTTTGAGATGCGGTCGATACTATCGAGCGAGTTGATCAGTTCGGCCTGATCGGCGTCCAGCATAACCGAGTCGTTGGCGCCTTCATTGGCCGCGTGAACCGAAAGCTGGCGCATGCTGATCAAGATGCTGTTGACCTCGTTTAAGGCCGCCTCAGCCGTCTGCACCATGGCGACGGCGGATTCCGAATTCATCACCGCCTGGGTCAGACCGGCCACCTGAGCCCGCATCTGTTCCGAAATCACCAGCGCGGCCGGCCCATCGGCGGACCGGTTGATCTTCATGCCGCTGGATAAATGCTCCAGCGTTCGCCCAAGCCTGGCGTCATTTCTGACCAGGTTGCGGTGAGAATTCACCGCGGCGATGTTATGGTTGATTCGCAAACTCATTTTTCCCTCCTTGTGTTTAAAGCAATAAGTGCTCAACCTGGTTTTTTAAAAAAGCCTGACTTCCGTTTCGGGCCTTTCTTGGTCTTTTAAAAAGACGGACCACCGGGTCCCCCTCTTGACTTGATCCTTGATCAAGGTCGGACTTGAGCCTCCTGGCAGTCCTTCCTCATGAATCCTAAAAATAAACGTAAATCCCTTGAGGTCCGTTTGATGGACCCCTCGATTCTCACCTTAGACCCGCGTTCGGCGGACGAATCCCTGGCAGGGTGGTTATCCCTCAGCCTTTTTTAGATGGGACTGCTCCCTATGGCGTTTCTTTTGTCCTGGGACTGCTCCCAGCCGGGGTGTGCGGGCTTTCTTGCCGATGGCCCCTCAAACCCCTTTAACTATCGTCTGCGTCTTGATGGGACCGTTCCCTTTTAACCTAAAGGGGGACTGCTCCCTATGGCGTTTCTTTTGTCCTGGGACTGCTCCCAGCCGGGGCGCGCGGGCTTTCTTGCCGATGGCCCCTCAAACCCCTTTAACTATCGTCTGCGTCTTGATGGGACCGTTCCCTTTAACCTAAAGGGGGACTGCTCCCTATGGCGTTTCTTTTGTCTTGGGATTGCTCCCTAAAGCCCTTCATCTTTAAAACGCGTTCACTGCAGGGATCTTACCTGACCCCTTGTGAGAATTAACTCCAAAGCTTGGTTAGCCAGCCGCAAGGCACCTGAAACTTCCTTGTTTGCTGGGAGTGCTTGTATTCTCCTTTCGCCTAATGACATTTCTCTTTCTTTAACTTCCTTGTCCTAGAAAGAGGACTGCCGGCTAACCGGTTATACGGATACTTTTTGGTGTCTGTCCCGCCGCGTTCAAAGCGTTTTCGCCGCGGCTGATGGCTTTCCAGCCCTCTCTTAGATTATTCAGCACTTCTTTGATATCACCAACCATTTTAGCGTCCTTTTTGAGATTGGCCATCACGATTTGTTCGTAGCAGTAAACATAGATCTTCTTTAGATTGGAGGCGATTTCCCCTCCGGTATCTTCTCTTAAGGTGCTTATCAGCTCCAGGAGGATCTTGCCGGTCTTCTGCAGGTTATTGTGAGCCACCTCGAAGTCATCCTCCTCGATCGCTCTGCCCGCGCGGCTCATGAACCGGTCCATCCCGTCAAACAGCATCACAATCAGCTGCTTCTGGCTGGAAGTCTTCACGTGCGTATTCTGGTATGCCTGGTATGGCCTTCCTTGTGCCATTTGATTCTCCTGTTGGTGATTTAAGTCCCGTCTGTCATCGTCCCTGGCGGACGATGGTTGAAATCTTCATCCCTGATCTTTAAGTCCAGAGCTTAAAGCCGGCGTCTTGAGCTTTTTTTAAAACGCCCTCTTTAAACCTTGGAGTTGAACTCGACTCTATTTTTGGACCAAAGGGGTCTTGGATCAACCCCCAGGGTCGGTCTTGTTTTTTTATCCGCCGCTTCCTATGCGCCCTCGATCCCCAAACCCATCCGGGTTGCGAGCCGGATTCAGGCGGCCCGGCGTCTCACCGGGCCTGCTTCGCCCAAGTTTGCTCTCCGGGCTTTAAGAAGCCCTCTTACTGTCCGTTGAGCAGGTTCAAGACCGCCTTGGGTGTCTGGTTCGCCTGACCCAGCATCGCCGTGCCGCTCGCCAGCAGAATCTGCTGCTTGGTGAACTCGCTCATCTCCGAGGCCATGTCGGTATCGCGGATACCCGATTCGGCCGCGATCATGTTCTCGGTCGCGTACCTCAGGTTGTTCAGGTTGGTCTCCAGCGTGTTCTTTTGGAACGCTCCCAGATTCCCCCTGGCCGAGGTGATCTCGTAGATCGACTGATCGATCAGGGCCAGCGCGTCTTGCGCTCCCTGAGCGGTGGTAACGTCAATCTCGCTCAGGTTGTTATAGCCGCTCTCGTTTTTGACTCCTTGCGACATCACATAAGTGTTCACGCTCGGCAGATTGATCCTGGAGGTCTGGCCCTGATCGGGGCCGACCTGGAACGTCAGGGAATTATTGGTAATATAAACCGCTCCCTCGGATATTTCCCTCGGATCTACCGGATTGCCTTCTTCATCGACAACCGGGTTGCCCTCGGCATCCAGGATCGGCTCCGTATTCAAACCGCCGGTATACTGGATGACCGTGCCTTCGGCCTTGGTCCCCTTGGCGGCCGTCAGGTACTGCCCGTCTCCGTGAGCCAACTCGCCTCCGATGGTTCCCTGAACATCGGTTCCCTGGACGCTTTCCTGAAGACTGCCGGAATCATCGCCCAAAATACCGTCCGCGTTCACCATCACGCCGAAACTCGGCTCCGAGCCGTACTCGCGGTGCTCGACATAGATATGATTCTCGGCGGTCAGACCCACATCCAATGCCAACTCGCTTTGAATCAGGAGCTGCTTGAGGTTCTCCATCATCGTCTCCATCGTCTCGCCCACCTGCGTATAGTAGGTGATGCTCTTGCCGCCCTCGTGAAGCGTGATCTGGACACCGCCAAGGTCGACCTCCTGCTGGCTCAACTCGCGGCTGCCCTCGATCCTGGCCCTCGTCGCCACCTCTGAGATGTTGATGTCGTAACCGCCGGCCGGCGAGGACTGCGATAAAACGTCGGCGCGTATAAACTTCACGTTCTCGCCGATCGCGACACCGCTGATCCCGTTGCTGCCGTTTAATAGCTTGCGCGATCCAAACTGCGCCTGCTTGGCGATCCCGTTGAGCGTCCTTAGGGAGTTCTCGATCTCCTGCTGATCCGCAGCCAGCATCTTGTCGTCATTGGCTCCCTCGTTCGCCGCGTGAAGCGATAACTGCCTCATGTTCACTAAAATATTGTTCACCTCGTTCATCGAGGCCTCTGCCGTCTGCACCATCGATATCGCCAACTCAGAGTTGCTGGTTACCTGCTCCATCGACTTGATCTGCGCCTTCATCTGCTCGGCAATCACCAGGTTGGCGGGTCCATCCGCCGCCCGGTTCAGCTTCGATCCCGAAGACAATCGCTCCAGGGTCTTGCTCATCTTTTGATCCGTGGACTGTAAATTCCTCCATGAATTATACGCCGCCACATTGTGATTGATCTTAAGTCCCATTTTCTCTCCTGTTGTTTACTTCCCTTGGAGCCTGGTTCCGTCCAGCCCCGCTTTAAAATCGTTTTTGGAGCTCCTAAAACGCTCCTTGACTCCTTATCGGAAGATTATAAATAATCTTTAACGCTTTTTTATCTCAAACATCCCAAAATCGCCACGAGGCGACTCTTAAGCCCGAACGGCTCAAAATTAAAATGCTCGTCAAAAAAAACTCCGCTTGGTCGCTTTGTCTGACTCCTTATCGGACAATGACAAAAAAACCTTGAGCGCTTTTTTGAAAATAACAAAATAAATCGAATATAATAAAATCTATCAGCTACTTGGACCTGGCGCGGCCCTCCAGAAAATAGGGCGTCAACTCCTTCAGCAGCCCGGAAAGCTTAGGCGTCTCGCCAGCTTGCAGATGCTCATAAAGCTTTAAAAGCTCAAGCGGGGGTGGGGGGGAGCGTTTCCGGGCTCCTTTAATTAGGATTTGAAGTTTCTCTATACAGACACTCAAAGCCGAAGAGGACTGGGTTTCGCTTAAGATCCCTGAGACAAGAACCTTGAGAATACTGAAGATCCGAAATCTATCCATTGCATCAAAAGCTCTGGATAACTGATCATCATGACCACCGTATTTCACGACAAGCCTATCCTTGATCAAACCAATTGGGTATTTGGCTGAAATCCGCAACCAAAGATCATAATCCTCACAGGCTGGCATCTTCTCATCAAAACCATCTAACTCATCAAAAAGTGATCGGTGCATGATAACAGACGATGGACTGACGCAACAAAGCGCTAAGCTTTGACTAAAAAAATCACCCTTTGGCTTTTGATGCCTTAACCCAGGATTGACTCTTTTACCGTTTCTAATCCATATATCATCGGTCTGGGATATCCTGATTGTCGGATGATTAAAATGAAATTCCATCTGCCGCGACAACTTGCACTCCAACCACAGATCATCCGAATCCAAAAACGCAATCCATTTACCTTCGCTTTTTTGAAAGCCTAAATTCCTGGCTGCGGATACACCTTTGTTCAGCTGATGAAAGATTTTCAGCCTCGAATCCTCCACTTCCTTGAGACTTTGACAACTCTCATCGGTCGATCCGTCATCCACAACAATCAACTCAAAGTGTTGATAATTCTGTTTCAAAACCGACTCAACAGCCTTAATCAACTGCGTTTTCCTATTAAAAGTCGGAATGATAACCGAACAAAAGGGAGATTTCATGTCTGACTATAATAAATATAATGTATCTTATTTTAAATTTTAAAAAACGGCGCTATTCAAAGTCATACCTCAAAAAACACCATAAAACCACATGGCATAATAAATGCTTTAAACCACTTTATTTATCTGGTTGTTATAAACATTACAAGACTGTCGGCGGAAATTCAATCAAGTATTATGAATGCGATAGAGAAAACTTTACAAAATTAAATTGCTCGGGTATAGATCAGACTAAATCAAATTTATCTAACGATATCATGACTATGATAAAATTTCATCCATTCTGCTTTTTCGTTTTATTATTTATGGGTTGGTCAGGTTCTTTGACTGCTGAGCAACTGCAGGTCACCGAATTAAACTTCTCGGCTGAACCTTCCTTTAAAGTAGCCAAAACCAACCTGTCCGGTAACTCTCATACCCAACCTAAATTCCTAGAGGATGCCGCTCTTCAATTACCAGACCCAAATAACAATGTATCAATCCCATCAGAAATTGTTAATTCTAAAGAGTTAGAAGAAAATGAGACACTTGAGGATGCGAGTATTCAGAGCGATATTCCAGGAGATACGATTATTGAACCACCTCTTGAAGAAACACCCGCAAACTCTGAATCAATAAAACTCGAACTCCAACCTGCCAGTGAGGATCAGCAAACCAAGTCGAGTTCCGAAAAAGCCAATCATAATCCAATAATTCCAAATATTAACAGTCAAGGCGACGATCAGGAAATATTAGATACAATTCGTGATATTTCCATCAGTTCAAACAAACGAGTTGCTGCCTTCATCAAGCTTTATTCAGTAAAAAAGCGAGAGGTTTTTGAGCAAGCCCTTGAGCGCTCAGCGACCTACATGAAAATGATCAAACGTATATTTAAGGAACAGGGTTTGCCTTCGAGTCTGGCTTATTTGGCAGTGGTCGAATCCAACTTAAACCCAAGAGCCAGGTCTCATGCGAATGCTCTTGGACTTTGGCAGTTCATGCGCTATACTGGTTATATCTATGGCCTAAAAAACAGTTGGTGGCACGATGACCGCTATGACCCGGAAAAAGCGACTCTTGCCGCTGCCCAATATCTAAAGTACTTACACAATCTTTTCGATCATGATTGGGAATTGGCTCTGGCAGCTTATAACAGTGGCTCAGGCACCGTCAGAAGAGCAATTCGAAAAGCGACAAGACATGGAAAATCGACTGATTACTGGTCCTTACGGCTCCCAAGGGAAACAAGGGGGTATGTTCCCGCCTTTTACGCGGTTCTAACCATCTTCAACAATTTGGAAGAATATGGTTTTGACTCCCAACCGGAACTGGAGGACTGGCCAAAAAAGAAAATGGTAACTGTTCCAGGTGGCATTTCATTAACCCAGGTCGCTAAGGTCCTTAATCTTGACTATGAGACCCTACAAAACTTTAATCTCAGACTTAAAAAAGGTCTGACTCCGGCAAACGTCGAAACGTTCGAAATCGCCATTCCGGAAGTTACGAAAATCGATCAAGAAAGCCTTAATTCTTTGAAAGGAGATCGACTTAAATTCTGGAAATATCACAGGGTACGCAAAGGGGACAGCCTCTGGAGAATCTCCAGGATTTACGGAATTCCAATTCAACAGATTATCGCTTTTAATCAGATCAATAGAAATAAAGTTTTAAGAATTGGTAAAAAAATCATGTTGCCGATTCCTTCTGACTGGTCAACCGTCAAAAGAAAACCAAATGTTCGCCTTGCCAATAAGGCGCTGAAAAAGGCACCCGGCATCACCTATGTCCATAAGGTTAAACAAGGCGATACCCTCTGGAAAATTTCCCTTAAATACAGTATCCCTATCAAGACCATCTTGAAATGGAACTTGCGTATCTCCCGCCGCCGGCCTCTACAAATCGGCACCGAAATAACCTTGAAACTCCCCTTGAGCTTAACTAACGTTAAATCCAGCTAAAAAGCTTCCACCTTGGCACTGCAAAGTTAATTGTGTAAATTCATAATTCTTTGATCTGTCTGAATAAGGGCAGGTTCTCTGTACTTTCCCCACAGGGCTTGATCGTCTATGAATCCCCATCTTGAGTGAGGTGTAGACTTGATAATACAGCTTCCGCCTATTCTCGGCCACCCAGATGATCACCGGCACGGGTACCGAGGCAATCCCTTTTAGACTCAGCTTATAATCATATTTGCCATTGCGGTGATTTGTTTTATTTTCTTTCCTTTCATAGGCTTGACGACCAAGAAACTCGCTCAGTTCACCGCTCATCAACTTAGAAAGAAAGTCGCCGACCACCTCTCGTACATCAAACGCCTCGACTCCAAAGAGCCCTCTGGCTTTGTTAAATTCTTGATCAATTCTTGAACTTCCGTTACTGTAATTTCAGGTTTCATGGGTATTTCTCCTTTCTTGGGTTGATCTCGCAATCAAACTTTTGGGGAGATAGGCCCTTTTTTTCTACCTCAGATCAATTTCACACATAAAAGTTTACACTTCCGACTGAAAACCGAACTGGATTTGTATCTGAACGCCTTCGCCTTCAACTTAAAAAAGTTTGTTTTGTTGGTTTTATAAGGATCAGCGCGACCATAGTCTGGTAATTTAGTAAATCATGAGCGGCAACGGGCAAAAGACAGCCCATTTCTTAAGAAAATGCCATAATGATAAAAACGGTCCTTTAATCGTTTTTTGTAAAACGCCACAGTCTTACTTCTATAAGGTTAGCTTATGTTGATCGTTATGCGAATCTATTCCTGGAAACCGAAAATATCCCTATTTGTCTGGCTAGCCTTGGGCTCTGGTCTTTTGGTCACCTCACTTCCCGTAAAGGCCGCCGACCTGAGGATTGAAATTGAAAACTTCAAGGGAGATAAAGGCGTTGCGGTGATTTTCTTGTTTGAAGATAAGAACCGTAAGAATTTCCCTCTGGATATCGAGAAAAAAGCCCCTCTTTGCAAACAGACGAAGCGGATTAAAAAACAGAAAGTTTTGCTTTATTGCAAGGGCATCCCCCCAGGGCGGTATGCCCTGTTCGCCTTTCATGATGAAAACGAAAACGATCAACCCGATCATCATTGGTATGGCCCGCCAAAGGAAGCCATTGGATTTTCAAACCAGGCGAAACCCAAAACCTTTGGTCCGCCGGATTTTGACGAGGCGGCTTTTAATCTCGGCAGCGAGGACATCACCATCAACATTGTGTTGTCGGTATTTTAACATTCACTAACCTCAGGAGAAATATGAACCTTATAAAACTGTCTCAAGCGACCTTGGCAAGCGGTGTCGTTATGTGGGGTGTCGCCGGTTTGTGGCACCAAGTGATCATGGCTCAGTTCTATCAAAATGAAACCGATGCGACCCACGAAGGAACGGGGGTCATCTTTATCGCCTATCTGGTTCTTGGGTTGTTGATGACATATTTATATTCATCCGGAAAAATCCAAGGACGACCTGTCATTGAAGGTATTCGCTTTGGGGCGATTATCGGCCTGCTTTGGGTTTTCCCTCATGAACTGGCCATGGCTGGAGCCCATGGTGAGCCATTGAGCTATGTCTTTAAAAACGCCGCGTGGCATCTAGTGGAACAGGCTATTGGCGGGTTTATTATCGCCTGGATTTATTCCAGGGGTAGCCGGAAAACGAGGTACGGCTAAGCCGGGCCTCTTTAAAAATGCGCCTATAACATCCGTCCCTCCCGCTGCCGGTTTGGCGCTGGATTAATGTTCGATTATCTCAACGGGTTGGGAGCCGATTTGAAGGTCGGGCTGGAATGGGCGGGAGTCTCCTTTTTCCCCGGCTTCAAAGAATAAAATATTTGAAGCCAAACTCATACTCCGTTACGCGCTGAGTGAAAATCACGAATTCCGCTTGAATTTTGAACAATAGGACCCAGAATTTCAGCGAAGTCTGGGCTATCTCGCTTACTTCTGACTGCCGGATTATGGCGTTAGATTGTTAATGATGCGGGATTTATCGGCTACTTTTAATTTATGGTTTAAATCAATGGGCTGTTTGACCTTTATCAGGGAGGCGATATGGGTTTTTAAAAGTCCTCCTTGACTTCAAAGAGGACTTCTCGCTATAAATCGGATGGGTATGATAAAGATCAGATCTTTTTTCGGATCAAACAAAAAAAGATTCGGCTAAAAACGTACCCGGGGTTAAGCTGTTGAATCAGTTGAAATATAATGCCTCTTAGCATTATCCTCCCCCTGCCTGGGTGGCGGAATTGGTAGACGCTCAAGACTTAAAATCTTGTGTCCGTAAGGACGTGCCGGTTCGATTCCGGCCCCAGGTACCAGATATAATTAAATTTTAAAGCTACACCGCAGAACGATTTTTAAAAGACAATAAGAAACAATACGCCTAAATAGCCCCCTCCCTTTATGTCGTATAGACAATGAAAAGACAATAAAAACACCCTATTTACCCCAATTTCACATTACTGATCAGCAGTTCCGGAGCCTTTTTGGGTGGTCCCTTTGAACTCAGAGTGTAGGGCACCGATACCTTCTGAATATGGAATCCATCGAACGTCTTTCTGATTTCCTCGTGATCGTTGAGACTTAAAATAAAATTTCCTTTGATGACCTTTAATATTGAGGCCATTTCCCTGTACTCGGACCGTTCGAAGATGTTTTTCCCATAATAAGCTTCGCAGTTGAAGTAGGGAGGATCGATATAGAAGAGGGTGTGCTCTCTATCGTAGCGGGTGATGATCTTTTGCCAGGGCAGGTTTTCGATCTGGACTCTGGCGAGCCTGAGATGGACTTGTGATAGTTCCTCCTCGATCCGGAAGAGATTAAGCCTGGGCGCGTTCGTTGTGCTGGTCCCAAAACTTCGCTCAAATGCTTTTCCACCGAAACAAAGCTTCTGCAGATAGTAGAATCGGCTGGCTCTCTGGATGTCGGTTAAGGAGTCCGGATTCTGTTTGTTCAGGCGTTCGAACTCGTCTCTGCTTGAGATCGCCCATTTAAAGTGGCGCATGAACTCGTCCGGATGATGTTGCAACACCCGAAAAAGGGTTGTCAGATCCCGGTTGATGTCGTTGAGTACCTCCGCTTTCGCAGGCTCCTTGCGAAAGAAAACATGAGCGCCGCCCATGAAGGGCTCGCAGTAGCAAGTATGATTGATGCTTTTTAAATGCTCGGATATTTTTGGAGCAAGTTGGCTTTTACCGCCCAGCCAGGACAAAAAACCTTTCATAAAATCCTTTTGCTTTGAAGTAATGGCAGGACGCTGTCCGGAACGACCGGCCATGCGGGGGTTTCCAAATCGGCGACTTTCAGTCCGGAGGTCTTCAGGCTGTTCCCCAAATCCCTTAAAGCCTGTCTCCAGATACCAAACTCGTTTATTTTAGCGGCGTCGATTACGGGATCAGGATCAAATATATAAGTCCGTCCGTCCATGTAGTCTGTCACCTGAAGCATCCTCTGGCGTTTTTGATCGAATTCGCCAAAAAGCCGGGCCTTTTTTTCATCCAGCGTCTCAGCCGGATCGGGTTGATTTCCCTCAAGTAACCAGGCCTCGTATCTTTGACGGGCGGCGTTTCTTGGATCATCGGGAATAGACTCGCCGTTTGGTCCGAAGATGGATTTATTAAGTGTTGCTTTATACATTTTATGTCCTTTAAAATAAGCCGGAATCAATAACCACATGAAACCGCGCCTTGCTGGCGATAGGAAAATCAGTCGAATTAAGCTCGATACTGCATCCCTGATCTCCTGTTTTGTCCGGACTAGGCGCGTTTTTATTCCCGGTCGTCTCATTGTAGATTTTCCCGGGCGTCGAAACTGTCGGGGAGTAAATAGTTATGGTCGGAAGAACTCTTTTTTTCTGCCAGCGGATATTGACCGGAAAAGGATCGGATGTCGGTTTGTGGATGCGGTAACCACCAAGCTCGGTGATTTTCCCCGGATAATCACCGGCAGTATAGCTCGTCTCGATGTACCTCTGCACCCGGATGAGATCATCGGCTTCAGGCACGATCTCAAAGTCGGTAGCCACCGGTCCGAGTTCGAGTTGTGGGGCGGCGAGTTTGAAATTTAAAGTTCCGGTTGTGTTTCGTCTTTTAAATATCAGCCTGACCGTCAGGCCGTTGCTGATCGGATAGGACGTGGTCGGCGAAGTCGCCGCCAGTGTTAAGGTCACTTGTAATCGTTGATAGTCTGTTGATGACGAAACGGAAAAGCTGTGGTCATATTCCAGATCAAACGGTGCCGTAAACACATCCAAAGACGAATTATACTTGACATTGAAATCCAGATTAAAATCGGT
>JAOUME010000223.1 GCA_029881655.1 Deltaproteobacteria bacterium
TCAGTTAATTACAGGCCGTTGCTGGATCTCTCGCTTTTCAAGGAAAAAATGAAGATTGATTCTGCCAAATTTCCGAATGCCAAAAATATTGGTGATACAACGGTCACATTGCCTTTATATCCGTCACTTCTAGATGAAGAAGTTGAATATGTGATTGAAGCCGTGAAAAAAGTAGCGGGAAAGCTTTTCTAGTAATTTTTTCAAAAGCTCTGCTGATTCGCGCCAGTTTTAAATGCGACGTCAGTTATGCAAATGTGCAGAAAAATCTTGTGAGCGATGTAAAAATAGTTAGAATCAAAACATAAGAGTAATTTGATTGATGTTTTATATTGGGTTTGGTAGGATTCCAGAAACGGTATTGGAGCGGTACTTAATTTCAAAAGAATATCTGATAGATTTCATTTTTGGTTTATGGCAAATGTCATTGGATGACCTCAGGAAGGTTATTTTGCCGGGAAAAAGTACTTTTGGAACTTTTTTGCTTTTCTAGGATAGATTAAAGGTGCTGTTCAATTCGTATCAGTTCATTTTCATTTTTTTACCAATAACGCTATTTGTATTTTTTGCAATAGGAAAGATGAGTCATCATCGAGTAGCAATTGCATGGCTAGTAGGAACCTCTTTGTTCTTCTATGGATGGTGGAACCCTTCTTATCTAGGTTTGATACTTGCTTCGGTATTTTTCAACTACGGCGTTGGCCTTGGGTTAGGCAACATGAACGCACAAGCTGAAAAAAAGGCATATTCTAGGAAATTTGTATTGACTATTGGTGTGACGGTAAATCTTTCTCTGCTGGCATATTATAAGTACACAAATTTTTTTATAGATAATATGAATGCTTTGTTTGACACAAATTTCAACTTTCACACGATTATATTGCCGTTAGCGATTTCTTTTTTTACATTCCAGCAAATTGCCTATCTGGTTGATGCCTATAAAGGAGAAACGCGAGAGTATAATTTTCTTCACTACTGTCTTTTTGTAACATTTTTTCCTCAACTGATAGCAGGGCCGATTGTGCATCATCGAGAAATGCTTCCGCAATTTGCAAGAAAAGAAACATACGAATTCAAGGCTAGCAATTTTTCAGTAGGAATAACGATATTTATTGTCGGCTTGTTTAAAAAAGTAGTCTTGGCTGATGGTGTAGCATTGTATTCAACACCTGTGTTTACTGCGACTGAGGAAGGGAGCGCGATATCATTTTTCGTTGCTTGGTGTGGGGCATTGGCCTATACGCTTCAATTATATTTTGATTTTTCAGGATATTCCGATATGGCTGTTGGAATTGGAAGGTTATTTGGCATTTATCTGCCAGCTAATTTTTTCTCGCCATATAAGGCCGTTAACATAATTCAATTTTGGCAACGCTGGCATATTACGCTATCAAGCTTCCTCCGTAGTTATTTGTACATTCCACTGGGAGGGAATCGCTTGGGTTCGTTTCGCAAATACATGAATCTTATGATTACAATGTTTCTTGGTGGGCTTTGGCACGGAGCAAATTGGACATTTGTTGCATGGGGAACTTTGCATGGGATATTCCTTCTGGTAAACCATCTATGGCATTCATGCAGAAAACATTTTCACTATGATAATAATTCCCCTACACTGGTAGGCATTGCATTATCTAGATTTGTCACATTTATTGCTGTAGTAATTGCTTGGGTATTTTTCCGCGCTGAAAGTTATGCAGGTGCTAAAAATATATTATATGGCATGGCTGGAATAAATGGATTTATTCTCCCAAGCACATACCAAACATACCTCGACAAAATGTTTGGGCTTGGAAGTTATTTGACTACTATTGGCTGGAAGTTTCAAAATATCGAGTTGTTCTTTGGGTATCAAGAAATTTTATATTTGTTATTTCTGCTAGTGATAATTTGGCTTTTGCCAAACACTCAGCAATTCATGTGTCGCCATCACAAGTACTCAGAAATTTACAAAGTCAATCCGCATGTTAAATTTTTTGCTTGGCTGGAATGGGATTATACCCATTTTTGGGCTATTGCGGTTGGTATTCTTGCTCTAATATCGGTATTGCATTTGACTCGAATTAGCGAATTTTTATATTTTCAATTTTGAGGATCGTGAAAGCGTGGAAAATACTTATTTGAAAACCTTAGGCGCAGTTTTTATGCTTTTGCTTTTGCTTTCTATAACCTTTAATTTTGTTATTGATCCATATCGAATATATACAGGCCCAAGAATTGATAGCATAAACAAGATTAAGCCAGAAATGGACACTCATTTGCGTATGGCGAAAGCTTGGATTGTATATGATAAAAAACCTGACCGGATAATTTCAGGAAGTTCACGCGCTGATTATGGTCTTAATCCGGAGCACGAAGGGTGGGGTGGCAAAGGTGTTTATAATCTTGGATTATCCGGTGGGAATATGTATGAAGTATTACGTTACTTTCAACACGCACATGCGATTAATCCGTTAAAACAGGTTGTTCTATCTGTAGATTTTTATATGTTTAATACCTATTACAAAAATACTCCGGATTTTTCAGAAAATAGATTTGTTGTTACTTTTGAAGGGGTAGAAAATCCGAGTTTCTGCTATATCAATAAGTACACATCACTATTTTCATTCGACACATTACTTTCCAGCATAACAACTGTTAAAAGTCAAAAGCGGCCATATTTTTACGAACCACCGCATATGGAAAACGGGCAACGCCATTGGACAAACAGGGAAACATATATTCCAGTGGCGGGCGGGCATCATAATTTTTTTTTAGCAAATGAATTTGCTCATATGAAGAGTTGGTATCTAATTCGACCAAACTACAAATACAGCTTTAGTGATCCTGAAACAGGGGAATCACGTTTGGATCACTTTAGAAAGTATCTTGAGATTGCCTATAAAGATAACGTTGATTTACGCATTCTCATTTCACCCTCACATGCACGTTTGTGGGAAGTTATATCTGCAATCGGTTTATGGGATATCTATGAAGAATGGAAAAGAGAGCTTGTGCGAATTAATGAGGAAGTTGCGCAAAAATATGGTGTTCCAGCATTTTCTCTTTGGGATTTCAGTGGATACAATAAATATACAACTGAAGAACTTCCAGCATTAGGGGATCTAAATTCAAAAATGAAATGGTATTGGGAAGACGATCATTATAAAAATGCTCTTGGTGACTTGGTTTTGGACCAAATATTTCATATAAAGCCTGGCGAGAGTGGTTTTAATAAAAACTCAAAGATTCAACAGGGACTTACTGAATACTTTGGTATCGTCCTAACATCCAAAAATATCGAAAACCATTTAAAAGAAATTCGAAGAGCTCAGCATCATTATCGGATAACACACAAAAGCGATTTTGCGGAAATAAAGGACCTTGCGGAAAAGGTAATTTCTGAACGCAGTCACCCACGGTAGGAAAAAATCTGTAAATATACAAAGTTTAATACTTCTGTACTTGTATATTTAAAGGTTTGAAGGATGTTGCAGGAATAAAGACCCCTGTGATACCAACAGGCGTGAAAAGCGCCCTGCATCTTTACACGATAAGGATCCACATGCCAGAGA
>JAOUME010000062.1 GCA_029881655.1 Deltaproteobacteria bacterium
AAAGCGCAAGTTTGCGCATCGTGCTTGACATACTATTAGGCAGCACATGAATCTTACGAATTGGTGATTGATGAGAAATACTCTGTATTTCCTCGACAACAAAAAGATTCTGCCGGCTATCAAGGATAAAGACTTACCACCCGACCATAGATTGCGCTAGGAACTATTTACCCACTCTTTTTTGTTGTTTTAAATTTTAATCATTATTTCAACTGGTTGTATAATTACTGCTCCTTTGGCTTTAAAGTTGCATATGTTAGGCACTGGTGAGCGACGATGGAACTTCGTAACACTTTGTTCGCTTGTTTTTATTTTATAATTTCCAACAGTTGCCTGAATGAATACATGGCTGGGCGCCTTCCTTGTGCCGGGGAAACTAAGTCAATAATGTGATTGTTCATCAAAGTCTTAACTATTCTGGCTGCATGAACTTTTGACAACCCTATTGTCTCTGCAAAATCGTGAGGCTCAAATAACAGCTTTGAAAAAAGAAAATCCTGAATTTTCAGTGAGTTGCGGGCCTTTGTCACTTCATGAATGACTGATTTCATCTCGTCGTATAAGACTAAAATCTGTTTCGCTCGTTTTATGTTGCTTTCAGTCTGTTGTGTGATAGCGACAAGAAAATAGCGTATCCATTCATGCCATGCACTATTTGTGGAGATCTCCCGCAGGTTTTCGTAGTATTTTTGACGGTTTTCTTCAAAAAATTGGCTGATATATAGAGCCGGATACTTGAGAAGCTTTTTTTCATACAGAAAGAGAGGAATCAATATTCTGCCAATTCGACCGTTACCATCAAGAAATGGGTGGATAATTTCAAATTGCGCATGGACTATAGCGAGCTGTACTATTCGGTCTTTGTCTTCGTAGTGACAGTATTTTTCGAAATTGGCCAAATAGTCAGCTAGTAAGTGGGGCTCTGGTGGGACGTAGCTTGCTGTTTCAATAGTAGAGCCTGGGCTGCCAATCCAATTTTGTATCTTTCTGAATTCTCCTCTTGCTTTGTTCTGACCCCTTACGCCTTTAAGTAGTATCTTGTGGATATCTTTGATTAAATTTAAGCATATTGGTCTGTTGTCGAGTGCGCTTGTGGCGTAGAGTAGGGCATCTCTGTAGTTGATTACCTCTTCAATATCAAGAAGGTTTTCAATTTTGCGTTTAGGGGATGCATCAAAGGCAAGGACCTCGCTTAGTGAAGCTTGGGTTCCTTCAATCTTTGACGACAACACTGCTTCCTGGGTCATCAGGGGGCTGAGAAATAAAAGTGGATTTTGGATGCTTTCAAGTAGCCCGTCAAATTTGGCTACCGCAGAATTTGCTTTCACAACTTCTGGAAGTAAGTTAGCCCAATCAATATTTGTCAGTGGAAGCGATTCTGGTATAAAAGGTTTTGGCATGTCGTCCTCTTTGCGCATCTTTTTAAAGATGATATGACATGGAATCGGGTTTGTCAATCATAGATGGCACGCAAAGGGTGTTGTCAGAAGCGAATGGGAGAAGGGTGGTCAAATCTTTATCCTTGACTGTGGCTACAGGACGTCAAGGATAAAGATTTGACCCCCTTCTCCGTTTACATGGGGGGCGCGCCCGGTCTGGGGGCTGGATAGAATGTCCCTCCACCTGTCTATGTCAAGGATAAAGATTTGACCCCATTCTCCCGTATATACCCTTATCTAAAGCAGCAACCAAACTATCGTGACAAATCACTCGGCAAGGCAAGTCCACCCTGAATAATAACTGTGACGATCATAACAGTATCAGTGCCCATCCCTTTCTCTTGAATAGTAAATAAGGAATCTGCAGGAACAGGAGGACTCTTTTTTGCTCTGGAATCCAAGACACAGAGAATTCCTACTCTTTTCCCAGAGGAAACAACATACTGAGCCGTCTGGTCTGCGTATTTTGATAGCTGTTCTTCTGTGGGTTTATAGTCGCTTTCTGCTTTTAGCTCCAATCTGATTTTATCCAAAGACAAATCAGTGAAACCACCACCAGCAGCAGGGTGTTCGTCCAAGTCTGTGCCAATATCTGGGCGTGCGCGTAGCATTTTCAGCGCTTCTTTTTGAAACTCCTTTTCTTTCATTCCTTTTGGGAAAACGGCGTCCTGTAGAGCCTGACCTGCTATGCTTCCAACACCAGACAAAAGTCGGGTGATAATAATAAGGTCTGAATCTGGCAAACCAGGAATTGATTTAAGTGTATGTCTGATTTCCAAGATTTTTTTGTCGATATTCTCATAGCCACTTAGTGCTCGCCCTGTAGGGTCTAAACTCTCAAGCTTGAGAGTACGGTGTCCAATTAGATCTATATAACCCGTATCACCTGGATCAAATATAGCCCTGTATTTAAATTCAAATGGCTTAGCTCCAATCGGCTGGACTAGTTTCAGTATTAGCCGCCCTTCGTGCTCAAAAGTTATTGGCCCCGCTAAATTATCGGGAGGGTGTATTTCAAATTTTGGTAGCATGTAACAGTCCGGCGGTTCAGCTGAAACAGGTTCTACAAGCAGCCGTTCAGCGTTTTCAGGCCAGTTGGATACACGCAAGTGAAGCAACATATCATGCGCCACATTGGGAGCAAGAGTATCTAATGTTTTGGCTGGTTTCCCATTGATATCAAATCTCACAAAAGCAATTTCAGGTCGCTTTCTCTCTTTTTGAGATTCACCTGCTGCTCTTACCATTGGTGAGTTTTTAGGGGCTTTCGTCGAAAAAGGAAGTGGGGTAGATGATAAACGCTTTTCTACTATCTCTAAATCTTCAGGTGTTTTGACAGCACCGACTTCTAAAACAATTTCATCGAAAACGGTATTGTCGCGGTTAGCTATTAAATCTTGGTATTCATTTGCACGTAGTTTCGCTGCATTTTGAAAGCGGTCTGATTCTGGTTCTGCCTTTCTTATAGCGTTAAGCCACTTGATCTGCAAAGCCAAACACCTCAAAGCTTCGGCAAATCCTTCCAACTCCGCACCAGGCATATTTCGGCCATAGATAGAAGCATTGAGTGTGAATTCATCTGCACTGCTTTCGAGGGCATCAACGTCACGTTCACTGATCGCCTTGAGTGCTTTTAGTCTATCGGAATAGCATTGGCGGAAGATGTCTATAACCATCTGCTTTCTCCTTTGCACGTTCTATCGACTCAAGGTGTGAGTTCCATGCTTCTAGTTCATTTTCGATTTCTTGAGATGTTTTCGGAATGGTTGCTTCAAAGCAGGCAATGCGACGATGAGATTCAATAAATGCTCTGAGACTCTCTTGCTCACGGGTTTCAGGTAATTCTTCTAAAATCTCAATACAGAGCTTTTGGGCTTCATCAAAGGCACCAGCCCGTGTTAACAGTGAGATCGGTGTCCGTGCTTGATGAGCGTTAATTGATGCGGCCAATTTTCCAGATTTATATATTTCATCAAGACAATCCCTTAATGAGACAGCTGGAACCAGGAACAATGCTCTATATAGCTTAGAAATCATGAAATCACTTGCCCACTCACAATCAAGACGCTTAGCAATAACCTTGGCAAAGCCTGGCGCATTGCGAAAGCTGTAGGCTAATCTGTCAATTGCATCACATGCCTCTCTGTCAGGTAGAGAATCGATAACTCCAACCAATTGCCTCCCAATATCTCCCTCGATTTCAGTTTCTGTTAGAAAAGCGTCGACAAATTTTCTCAGGCACTCAACCAAAAATTGTGCCTTGTCAGTGTCATGGTAGTAAACCTTGATAAGGTTTATTAATGCGTACTTAAGATTTGGCTTCAAGTAGTCAGGGAAAACATAAGACTTTAGTGCACGGACAGCAGACTGATGCACGTACACATAGGGATCAGTCATCAAAACAACATACATTTCAAAAATCAGATCGGGAAAGTCACGTTTAACGTCATGTGGAGCTTCGCCGATTGCAGTTGCCGCACTTCCACGTATTAGTACTTTTGGGTTAGTCATTGCTGTGTAGAGGTGTGGCAATACGCAATTGAACGTATCAGTGTCAGCGATTAGTTCTGTTAAATGCGAAACAATATTAGCTTTAAATTCAACTTCATTTTCTGGGGTTTTCTCATATAGTTCAACTATGCGCTTAACGCCTTTGAGACCTACATGCTTTGAAGCCATAAATGCCCATTGAATAAGTGCTCTTTGCAATTGATGTATCGCATTGCGTGCATTTGATTGTTCAAGAACTTCCAATCCTGTTGGGGCGGTTTCGATAGTCTTCTCTTCACCAATTTTTTCGGCTTTTTGACTTAACATAGCCGCTGCTCCAAACAGAGCGTCAATTTCATTAACCGCAATTTTTACATGATTTTTGTGCGCGTAATGGAAAAAGTGGGCAGCAGGATGATGGGAGACTTTAGGTGTATTCTCTACTGCCATCCAAAGAAGACGTTTGAATGCTAAACAACGTGCAGGTGTAGCCTCAAGGACAGGAGGCCCCTTCCAGCTGTCTTCTAGTATGCGGGAATAGATTTCCGCAGATTCCTTGCTTGCAGTAACATCCCCGCCATCACAAAGGGAAGATAATATTGATTCACAATTTTCAGGGTTTTTCTCGAAAACGGCTGTAGCCGCCTGCCGTAGTCTATTTAACTCATCGCCTGATCCCCGCTCGTTTATTGTGGGTAGCAAGTGTTTCCGTCTGAGCAATTTCGCCAGGATGTCACGGCTAAATGGTACGGTGATTTTCGGCAAAATAGGTGTAACTTTTGAAATGATTCGCGCCGCAATATCAACCTCATGTTCATCGTTCTTCGCCAACAATCGCTTAAGTATCTCTTGGATTTTTTCTGGGTGAGCCTTGGCTAAATTTATTAGCGGGTTTGGATCGCTTGTTCGAGTAGATCCACCAACGAATCTTGTTGGAGCCGCTCGATACGTTAATGGACCTATGATCTTGTCAATTTCTGATGTCGGTATATTGCTAGCGTTCTTTTCGAGACAGCGACAAACTAGGTCGCTAAAGCCATAGTCACAAATAGCTAATGCTACTTCGAGCTTGACATCTTCCGCAAGAGGCAGTGTCAAGAGCACATCAGCGGATACCCTATCAAGCTTGCGTTGGCTCGTGAAAACCTGCTTTTTAAAATAGTCGGTAATATTCGTTGTAAAAGTGTCTGGAGCAAGTCTGGCTAACTCGATGAGTCTGTGTGTGGATTCTTGATCTTCACCCACATCAATCGAATCTAATAGATCTTGGATTTCAACTGCCGCTGGAACGGTTTGGTCAAAAACTTCTTGGCGTTCACGACGGTGATTAGCTAATTCGATAGCAGCTTCTTGTTCTCTCTTTTCTTCCTGGGCTTTTTGCTGTGCTTGTTTGGACTCAAATTCATCTATAACTGGTTGAATATTCGGGCCATGCTGGGCAGAACGTTTGTCACATGATTTGCAGTTGCGATCATAATGACAAATGAAAGCGTCTTTTAAATCCCAACACATCATTCCTCCTGCCGAGGCATGCTCACATCTTACTCCCATATGACCAATGGGGACATTGTACATCTCCTCAACTAAACCTCGTCCAGGGGAACGTTCAACGCGAGCATGGCGACACCAGTTTGCAATCAACCTCTCGGTGCGCAGATTTTTTTGCCCATGTTGAACAAGTTTTTCAATGCGCTTTTCTGAAAAAAAGTCATCGTCCATTGGCGTGTCCTATGAGATCGCCCCTTTTGCTCCGAGGACCAAATAAAAAATGTTCAGTAAAGATGTTTTCAAATAATATTTACTCACCGAACGTTTAGCTAACCTGACCGCGCCACCTGAAGTACCCGCGTCAGCGCCGCCGATGTTCACGCGGTCAGGTTAAGCGCCTTGTTCGCAATTCTCTGTTGTCATGTTAATTTTTAGTTCTCATTTTCAAAATGATCCATAGCGATAAGCAAATTTTCTTCTGCGTCTCCTTGGTGGACAGCAAAGTGACAATTTGAACAAAGGAGCATTAAATCTTCGAGTTTAATTTTTGTACCTTTTGACAATGATGATAAAGGGACAATGTGATGAACTTCAATGATGTCTGTGCTTAGGAATGGATAGGTTTTAAGAAAATTAAAATGACAAAGTTCGCAAAACAAGGTCTCGTTTTCTTCAAGGAATACAGAAACTTTGAGGTTTCTTAATTTCCTGTCTCTCTCAATAGATTTATGTAGCTCTAACTTTCTGTCTCCCTCGAATGCAAAAGGGTCGTTTTGAATTATGTCGCTTTTGTCCCCTTCGGGGGATGTTCTCTTGGTTGTGCTATTTATAGTTGCCAGTATTTCTACGTCGGCCCTAAGTATTGGTTTGAATTGCTGTTTTAAATATGGATCAGCAACTTTTGATAATTTTGGTTTTTTATTATGGTTTACCCGTGCGGCTTCAATAGCCATAGCTTTTGCTTCTTCCTCGCCAAGTGTGTACACAGGAAAATTTTTCATAACAACTTTATGGTCTTTATCGTACCATCTAGCCCTCCAATGTTCGTAGGGTCTTAATTTACCTTTTTCGACATAACGATTTATTCTTTTTTCCGGCTCAAGAGGCAGCCCGCGATTGCTGATTTTTTTAATAGTTACTGGGAAATTAGAAAGAATCTCGTGTCTACGTAGAATCGCTTGTCTTAGGGCTTCTTGTATAGAGCCATGTTTTCCGTCACTAAAAAGATCCCGAAACATTGCGCGGTCCCTGGAAACTCTTACCCACCATCCGTGATCATTCCCATAGTCGAATCTTATTATGCCTTTTGGAACATTGTAATATTCGTCATTTTCAAATGCATGCCGTAACGTTTCTTGAAGAAATTCATCGTCATACATGATCTTCAATTCCTCTTGCGAACGACTGAGCTCAGCGGGAAACTGGCCGTAGGCCGGATTTTCCGCTGGAGCATTTTGTTAGCCATTGCTTTTTTCTTTTTTAACCGCTTGTCTTTCTTGAAAATCTTTGAATTTTTCGCCTAAAACAAAAATATACTCACATATCGCAATGACGAAATCTAATAAGTCTTTAGCGTCTTCCTCTGAAATTTCAATATCATCAGCATGAGCAGCTATGTTTCTGTGTATATGTAGTTCTTTGCTCCACTCAAATAGCTTTAAGTCGATAATGTTTTTTTCTTGAAGCTCCTTAATGCCAGCGCCAAGATATTTGCTTTTTGTTTTAAAGTGACGGCAGATACCTTCGAGGGCTCGACCAGACATTGCGGCACTTGCTATAAATGCTTTTGCTTTTATGCATCTTTCTGCCTCTTCCAGCGATTTTCTCGTAACGTCTGGTACAGAGAAAGGGATTTCGAATTCTGGTTCTGGCCAGTTTCTCTTTAATTTTGACCAGTGACTATCGTTTTTAGGGTCGTAGCCCAATAGATATTGCTCCACGAGTTGAGGGGTTTTGCATGTCGTGCACTCAAGAAGTGTGTATTTCATGGGTGCATTTTCGTATTTGCTAAATGATTGATGTGTTGCAATTATTTTAGATTCTACTCGGGCCTCACATATTGGGCATTCTGTAATCATTTGGAGAGACCTTTCTTGGTATGGCTAACGTTTCGCATAACCAGCGGGCCACCGAACTTGCCGCGTCAGCGCCGCGAACGTTCATCCCGTCTGCGTTATGCGTTTGTTCGGCCACACACTGTCAAAGCAATGTCGAGAATAGAATTGAATTAATATTATTCAGCCTGATTGCTTTTTGGACTATGAGCATCGATCCATGAAATAAACGTATTTACGGTTTTTTCATAATCGATAAAGATTTTAGCAAAGTCATCATAAATTAAATTCTTATCAATAACTGGAATTCCTGATAGGCATTTATCGATGTAGGAAGGGTTTTCTAAATACTTTGCTAAAATCTTCCCTTTATTTGTAAGGCGATACTCTGAAGAGGATTTTATAAAAATAAGATTTTCGTTTTTTAATCCTTCAATAGATGCTTGGAAATCTGAGGATCTAACTTGTAATTTTCTTGAAATATCCCATTCTCTAGATTTCCTGCACCGCGTTTGCATTATTTCGTTAATTGTTCCTACGACGATATGAGGGCTTGCTGTGTATTGGAGGCATAGTATTATATCCATTGGCAACGGGTATTGGTGCAACGATCTTAAATGGCCAAGATGTATATTGGGAAGAGCCCCCTTCGTAATAAAAGTATTTACTGCAACTCTGTCTAAATAATTTTGAATAAACTCTTCATCAGTATATTCTTTGATCTCTTTTGGAAGGTTATCTTCTAGTATTGACTTCAATATTGCCAATGACCTTCTTTTGTTTCCATCAAATAAAGG
The DNA here is from genome assembly GCA_029881655.1 of Deltaproteobacteria bacterium. Lineage (GTDB taxonomy): Bacteria > SAR324 > SAR324 > XYD2-FULL-50-16 > XYD2-FULL-50-16 > JAOUME01. The sequence goes on from JAOUME010000062.1 coordinate 8,269, forward strand.
ATTAACACGCAGGTCGCATAATTCAGATGAAAAGGGGTTCTTACCTTTTTTGTTAGTGGCGTTATCAATTCTATACTGGACAATATCACGTACTGATGTATCTGGTACATTGTAGACTGAAGGGAAAAATTGCTCAAAAAAGTTTTTAGTCTCACCCTTATAATGATCAAAGGTGACTCCTCGTATAGAAACCCATTTAATGACAGATTGAAGTTCAAGGTCTGTCTTAACAGCGTTGGCGATTTTATAAGCCAAATCGTCTTTAAGCAGGTCCACATCGTCAATAATAAATATTAATGTTTTTCTAAATTTGCCCCTGTTATCTTTGTAATATTTGACAAGAGCGTTTAGCTTTCCTTTTAAATCTAAGTCGCGTCGGTCGTTAATGTGCTCAAAAGTTTTTTTCTCACCACATTCACTATATAATGTCTCCCATGCAAAAATAATTTCCTGACGAGTATGAGGTAGGTAGTCTGCATCATTTGCTTTATTTGCATGAAAAACGTAAAAAACATATTTGCTAAACACCTTATCTTTGTTGGCTTTTGCTCGTCTCATCAAGTGATAAATAAAAGATGTTTTACCCGAACCAGGCACACCTGTTAATCTCACACTTGCAGTATTGTTACCACTATTAAGAGTTTCAAGTAAATTTTCTTCTAGCTGAACAAGTTTCCCGCAACAATAGTAGTTTTCCTCGAATTCTTTGTAAGTGTCTGCATGGTGGCAAGAACTAAAATTAGGCAATTTGTCCCATTTTAATATCCCATACCAGCTTTTTACCGATTGAATTCCCCCCATTCTATGACACCCCTTTAATAATTACATAAATTATTCTGTATATTGATGGATAATATATCAAACAAATTCCTGAATAGAACATTATCGAGATAAGTGCTCTAACCTCAAACAAACTATAATTTAATAGCGAGTACTTTATTATCGAAAGTATATAAAGTGTCCTATCGTCTCCTAAAACTGTTATGTAATTCTTTATGTTTTCATAATGTTGTATGTCCAGATTTTTATTACTAAAAACAGGAAGAGAATTTACAACATGATTATTTTCAAGTATTGAAAATTCACTTATTCTATCCAAAGAATTCTTGCCTTGAAGTTCTACTAAGTGCTCATAATATGACTTGTCAGTGAATTCATTAATGGTTTCCGGAATAATTATTTTATAGAGCGTATATGAAACAGTTATTAAAATTGCACCAATCAATGCTATAGCAACATTTCTTGTGGAGATAATTTCAATTGCGTATGGAATAGTAGTTACAATAGCAACTGAGCTTAAAATAAATAGACACTTCCCAATTACACTCGCGTACAAGTTACCTATCACAGACCAAGGCAATGTGATCTTTTTGATCACACGAATTTTTTGACACATGTATTGCTCCATAATTGTGTAGTATTTTACTCAGCCGAACGAATTAAGAGTTTTTGCGGCTCGCCGCCGCCAAAACTCCTGTTGGACTTAACCGCGAGTCCGGCCTGTGGAGGTGGAGTTTTATCGGCGGATGTTCCGGAAACTTTGCTGAGAGTAGAAGGAAATAATGGATAGGTCAAGCAATATGTAACGGAATACCCGGTCAATTGCCGACCGATTTACCCATCTTTTCGTGCCAGACCGGCTCAATAATGCATGAAAACGTGGCGATCCCCTAAAATTGGACGAGAATCGCCATTGATTTGAAGTGGTATTTTTAATCATCACACCTTCAAATTTGTCTAGGTTCATTATGTAGCAAGCCGGGTTATTCATGGCGGTGACCTCGCGTACTTTTGTCTTCGTTTGCGCGGAATAACACCAATCACGACCATATAACCCTGCTTGCAAAAACGGCACAATCCAGCTTGTTGCCCGGCCTGGCCATTGTCTTTCATGTCGGCGACGTGGTTATCATCGGCCTTGCCCTCGTTCGCTAAGCTCTGCCGGATCAGGTTCAGGACGGCACGGTTGGCCGGACTCCAGATCCCATAATATCGCACCTTGTGAAAACCTTGCGGCACCACATGCTGGAGGAAACGGGCCATGAATTGCGTGGCAGGCAGGGTCATGGTCTTCCATTGACTGCATCTTTTTTGCTTTTGTTGCCGGCGTTGCTTGTAGCGAAAGGTCACCTGGCCATCATCACCGGCCAGGATGCGATTATTGGTGATCGCGATGCGATGCACATAGCGGCCCAGGTAGCGCAGCACCTTGTCGCTTCCCTGGACGGCGGGCTTTGCATAAACCACCCAGTCCTTCTGCCAGATTTCCGCCGGAAACTTCGCATCAGGCATGGCCTTTCTGGCCATTTCCATGAACTTGGCCCGAAAGATCGGCGACAATGCCTGCACCGGCACAAGAAACTTTTTTCGGACTGCATGCCGACACCTGCCGTCCGAAGTGGCACCGCTGCCCGGCACCAGAAAATGGGCATGGGGATGAAAAGCCAGGGAGCTGGTCCAGGTATGGAGCACCGCCAGCATGCCGATCCTGGCGCCTACATATTTAGGGTCAGCCGCCAGTTTCAGCAGGGCGTATGCCGCCGCGCGCAGGAGAATGCTATATAAAGTCTGCTGATTCTTACGCACGACTTCCCGCAATTCGGACGGCAAGGTAAATACTACGTGGAAATAGACGGTCTCCAGCAATTCGGCCCGCCGTTTCTCCAGCCACCTGCGGGTATCGTTGCCGTGACATTTTGGGCAGGCGCGATTTTTACAGGAATGATAAGCGTAATCAAGGGTCTGGCAATGGCCGCACTTTACCAGGTGGCCGCCAAACACCTCGGTCCGGCAATCGATGATATCATGGATCGCTCGACCATGGCTTGGGAGCATGTTTTCGCCGAAGCGCTCGATATACTCAGGCCCATATCGACGAAAAATATCCGCCAATTCAGACATAATTCCCGATCGTTACGAGTCGGTCATGAGTCTGTTGACGGCTTTCTGCACCAGTCGTTCGCTTTGCTGCGTAAGGTGTGTATAGATGGCGGTGGTGGTCGGACTACGGTGACCGAGCAACATCTGAATAAAGCGCAGATCCACCCCATCTTCCAGAAGATGAGTGGCATAGGAGTGACGCAGGGTGTGCACCGAGGCATGCTTAAGGACGCCGCTCTCCGTCAAAGCAGACTTAAAAGCTTTCTGCACCGATGAATGACTGACGGTCATAAGATGTTGATGTCCTGAGGGAAAAAGCCAGTGCGCGGGCCGGTGTAGCAGCCAGTAGTTGCGCAGTAGATCAAGAGTCCTGGCCGATAAGGGCACATCGCGCTCTTTGCCGCCCTTGCCTCGCACCCGGATCAGCATGCGCTGCCCGTCGATATCTTTGACCGTGAGGGCGACCCCTTCGTGCAATCGCAAACCACAAGTGTAAATCAGGGTAAGCAGCATCCTGTACAAGGGCTTTATCACTTTGTCGAGAATGGCCTTAACCTCCTGCCTCGACAGGACGGTAGGCAGTTTTTTGCTCTTCCCCGGCAAAAGCAAATCGAACAACTGCCAATCACGGCCCAGAACTTTTTCGTAAAAGAATTTGATTCCGCAGAGATAGATCTTCAAGGTGTTGCGTGACGACTTGCGTTCGTTGATCAGATGCAGAAAAAACTTGCGGATATCATCTTCGCAAAGCTGATCCGGCGAGCACTGATAGTGCCTGGCCAGAACCGAGACGGCGGCGGCATAGCTTGAAATGGTCCGCTCAGCATAACCGTGTAGCTGCATATCCTCCTGCATCCGTTTTTTTGAATCAGACATGACAAACCTCCTTTGTGTAAGGGTTAAAAAAAATGCCTTACCAAAAGAGTATGTCGAAACGGATAGAGTATGGATAAAAAAAGGCGGTCAGCCCACCGGACCGACTGCCTTTCGAGGATGATACTACCGCGTAGCGGTTTAGTTCAACAGTGTATTAGACAGAATGAACCAATATTGTACTAGGCAGAATCTGTCTATTTCTTTTAGCTCACATTCCCGCTAACAAAATTTTACTTAAGATTACAATATTTTATGACTATCATTGACAGCTTGTAATAAAATGAAATATAAAGAGAATAACGCACAATGAGTTATAGAATATCACCACCAGCCCCCAAATCCCCCCTATCAAAATTAAGTAGTTACCAACTATTAAATCGACTATTGTTTTTTTGCCAACACCTAAATTATCAAAATCAATAAAAAGTTAGGGAAACAATCATTCTAAAAACTGAGCCTGAGGCGTCGCGCCCTACCCAGAGCGCGTAAGCAAGCAGGCGACTTACTTCCCCGGAGAAAAGGTGGCGTTCGGCGGCAAGCGAAAACCTGGAGCCTTGCACGTCCGAAAAGCCACTGTTTACGAACTAGATGAATACAGAAATACTATGTTAGAACTGGAAAAATGGGCAAAAGATAAAAATCGTGTCGTGGCGATGCTGGCAATGCAATCTGCCACATTTGCTGAATACTTAATTGAAATACTTTCTTATGTGAGAAACCAAGAACACATTGAGGGATTCGAATTACCAGATCCTAAAAAATGGCCTGGAGTTTTGGCGCCTGCACCAGCGCCACCCCCACAGTCACCGGCGGCCTGACAGCATCAGCCGCCCTAGATTACCCCACCAGCGGTAAAACCGGCAAATACATCGCAACTCTGTATTTAACCCTGTCCAGCGTAGCTGGTTATACCCAAACAATGGGGCGATGCCAATGCCGGGTTGACATTGGAATAATAGCCGTCAACACGTTACCGCAAATTTACCGTCAACGGTCATAATTACTCCATAATTTACCGCACAAAACACGGTAAACACCCCACTCAAACCCCCAAAAACAAACAGGGAAACCAACCGCAAATGGTTGATTTCCCTGTATTTCTCACTTGGTGACCCCTACGGGACTCGAACCCGTGTTACCGGCGTGAGAGGCCAGCGTCCTAGACCGCTAGACGAAGGGGCCATGATTTGTGATGCATTTACTAAATTATGTGACGAGGT
>JAOUME010000304.1 GCA_029881655.1 Deltaproteobacteria bacterium
TTGATGTTTTTTCTGTCATTTGCAACCATTAATTTATAGAAAATGATTTGTTAACTGTTACAGTTATTCAAGCTCACGATGCAAATCGTTGAAAATCTGATCTGCACCCCAAGCTTGAGCTGATGTAAAAGCAATTTTACGTTTAAACTCAGCAGGCAAGTCTTTTGAAGGTTTATATCCTAAATCATGGTTTGCTTCGCTCCAGGCATGCTGGAAAAGAGTTTTTATTTGTAGTTCAAAGAAAGGAAGTATTTTTGGTAATTTATGGTCAATAACGTCATCTGGAATAAGCAAAATGTAATGCCGGCCAAAATATGCAAACTCGTAATCCGAGTCAGGTACAACTGTTCGAAATTCTATTGGTCGAAAATAACTTTCGACAAGTCCAGAAACAATATCAACATCGTCACGATAAAATACGACTATCCTTGCACCAAGTTGGTCTTGAATTTGGTTCAGTGGATCATTGTATTTTTTATTACCATTTTCTTCTTTAGTAGATTTTGAGACAAATCTTTCAATGGATTTAGCTCTGGCAGATATTCTATCAATCCTGGGGGTGTCCTCAAAAATTTCACATAAAAATGATTCTAGCCTTTTAGCAAGAGGAACAAGAATATTTGAATAACGTTCAGTATATTGTGAATTTATGTCTGTCATCATTTTGATGTCTTAAGCCTTTCGTTAACTATCGTACCATGAGTAGTGAATCGATACTCATTGCGCTCCTCTGAAAGTATTTCCCTTGAAAAACATTTGTCAAATTTCCCAACTGGAGCTGTTAGGACAGCACCGTTATTTATCTGCAGAGAACGATATTTTACATGCTTTGAAAACTCTTCCGCAGAAAATTTGAATTGACTAAAAGTTAATGATGGGTCTGACAGTGTGGATGTAAGAGCTTGTTTCGTTTTATCTGACAATGCGAATCTTTCTGCAAAATTATCCATGCTTATAATCTGTCCATTTAGTGACCTTGCTAAACGTGCGGCTGCACCAAGCTCTTCTTTTATTTCTATATCTGTTGTGTTGTCCATTGTACGGCGTATTGCATGGGCTAATCTCCTTGTTCCTGTTGCCGAAGTAGTTTTGAAATCTGATCTAAGAAATTCACGAATCCAATAACTTGAAATAGCTACCGAGTTATTACCAATCTGTTTATCTATAGCTTTTCCAATCCAAAAATCTGAATCAAAACTCGCGCCATCATATACAACAGCTTTGTATGATGTAGCATTTTTCATAAATACTCTTTCAAGAAGTTCAACTCGCAAAGCGTCCTCTTCTTCTAGTGCGACTATCCCGAAATCTGCGGGGAATCGTGAAATATAGACTCGACTTGCTGCATCTTCCTTACCGAGAACAATGAACAAAAGACCAAGGCCTGAACGGCGTGTTGTGACTGATTGTAATCGATTAGCCAAAACCCTTGCAGAATCAATATGTTGTGTTTGTATAAGATCTAAGATTTCATTCCTTCTTTCATTCAGTTGCTCACCTTGAGGCGTCGGCAAAAAGGCAATATCTATATTGCATTCATCGCTTGCTTTGTTAAATGCTCTGGAGATCATGTTATAAAGATTGCCTTCAAGAGGTAAAGCCGCACCTCCTATATCAGGTTGCGTTTCTTCGTGTTTACTTGGGTTAACAAGAAAACTAAACATTGAAGTTATCTCCATAACATCCACCCTTTAATTGAATTACTGAGCTTTATTTTAAATGTCGTTCTGTGCGCTTAGAGCCCAACGATTGAATTCACGGGCTACAAGGAAACGTGACTATTGGATTGCACCGTAAACACAAAATTTGTTGATGAATCCACCAGCGCTCCTTGTAGTCCGGTGCAATGACTGGTTGGCCTATTTATTTCTATATGCATTTGGCATAGCTGATAAAATTTCATTGATAGGCTCAGACACTCTTTTTGGGCAAAATCGTTTTCTTTCAAATATATATTTTGGATTACCTTTAGCATTTAAATGCTTACGGGAAATTTCGCATATTGCATCTTCGTGATTC
>JAOUME010000063.1 GCA_029881655.1 Deltaproteobacteria bacterium
ATGGTGGCGGCACGGGTGGAGTGAGGCTCCACGATGCCTTTATCCCCCAAAAGCGCGGGAGACTCCATTTGGACAATAATCTGGTCATTCACCAGGACATCGACCGAATTTTGACAAAGCAGAAAAAGGTCTTTCCCTGTTTCCCCTTGCTGGATAATATCTTTACCCGCGGAAAAAAACCCGAATTCCAGCTTGTTGATCAAATCCTGGCCCAGAATCTGGAGACAAGCGCGGGTCAAGGGAAAAGACTGAAGTAGATTGTTGGCAATATTGACCGCTTCTTCGCCTCCCTCGGATATCAGATAGTATTCGTTGTATTTAAGGGACATGAAAATCTTATAGGTTTAAAACCTTTATTATTAATTGAGACTTACTTGTCAAAACATGAAAACATTCTGGCTTAATTACTGCACAATCAATTAAAAACGACGTTGTCGATTTTAGTTTTAAAAAAACTAAAATGCGTGATTTATGAATGGTTTTGACGTATTGAGTGGCTTAATGTTATACTTGTATATCAAAAAGGTAAACTATATAAATCACTCGTGAAAAAATTGTCGAGGTAATCGATCAACTTTTAATCAACGGTAAAGCAGTGAGCGTAGGGAAATTAACCGGTCCGAAAAAAGCGGCGATTCTTCTTTTGGCACTAGGTGAAGAGGGATCATCGGAAATTTTAAAGAACCTGGAAGACAGGGAAATACAGCAGGTCGGGTATTATATGACCCGGTTTACGGATGTCGCTCCCGAGGAGTTGGATAACGTCCTCGAAGAGTTCTACCGCAAGTCAGCCATGCAGGATCAGGGAGTCAACATCAACGCCAGCGGTGATTTCGTTAAAAACGCTCTTACCAAGGCTTTGGGGGATGATAAGGCAAAAGACCTGATCGATAATCTTAGGTCGTCAACGGACGAGGGGTCGCTGGATTCGCTTAAATGGCTGGAACCGAAAGTCATAGCCGGGTTTATCATGAATGAGCATCCCCAGACGATATCGTTGATTTTAGCGCACCTTGAGGATCCAGAACAAACGGCTCTGGTATTAAAGGAATTGCCCGAGAATCTCCAGGCGGACGTCGCCTACAGGATGGCTATCTTGGAGGCGATACCACCGGGCGTTGTCAAGGAGATTGAGGAAGTCCTCGCCAAGGAGCTTAAATCGTCCGGTGCGACCTCGACCGCGAAGGTTGGGGGCATCGAATCGGTCGCCGAAATGCTTAACACCATGGATAAATCGACCGAAAGCCGTATTTTGGCGACTATTGAGGAATCCAACCCTGATTTGGCGGAACAAATCCGCGAATTGATGTTTACATTCGAGGACCTGGTTCTGGTGGATCCAAACGGAATGCAGGCGATCCTCAAGGAAACACCTCAAAACGAGTTGGTCCTGGCGTTAAAAACAGCCTCGGATTCTGTCAAGGAACATATTTTCAGCAATATGTCAGAGAGAGCCGCGGATATGGTCAGGGACGACTTGGAAGCACTTGGAGCGGTGCGAGTTGCCGATGTGGATCTGGCGCAGCAGAAAATGGTCAAAACAGCCAGGCGGCTCGAAGAAGAAGGAAAAATTATCATCAGCGGCGCTGGTGGTGGAGATGTCGTTTAGCCCTTACTTTTCATAAAAGGCGGAGCCGACCGCCTTTTTTTACTCCCCAATTTCATTCGTGCGATTTCCGCGGGTTTCTTATCTTATAATCTCAGGTTTTAAGGCTTTCATAGCACTTGAGAATGCTCGGGAAGTCTATTGTTAGTTGTTAATTCAGAGGGCCAGCGGATTAAAGGAGATGAAATACCGTCGGCCCCCTGAATGGAGGGAAATTTAAATTACCACATACCTCCACCACAAAAACCATTGCCAGGCCCGTGTCCGAAACCGCCTCCATGACCGTGACCATGCCCCCAGTTGGATCTTTCAAGCATGTGATCGGCAAGTTTGTTCCTTTGATCAGGCGTAAGAATCAGGTGAAACTCCTGTAGCTTTTCAAGCATAAAGTCCATACGCTGACCTTGACCCAAATGATGTTCCTGCATTTGAGCCTTTAACTGCTCAATATCAATTCTATCGGAACGGAACTGGTCCATAATAGCCTGGTGATGAGCCTGTCTGCCTTGGAAATGGGTAGACTGATTCGCCAGAAATTCGACTTTGAGCTTTTCGAGTTTGGTGACTTGGTCCGGGGTAAGATCGAGTTCCTTTGTCATTTTCTCGACAAAATAAGCCCCTCTCTCCTCGGGTGTCATTTTATACCATCTCTTTCCGCTAAACCCACATGAACTAAGCGCCAATGTTAATAATACAGTCGATAGAATAAGGACTATCCAGCTTCTTTTCATAACATCCTCTCGTATGTAAGGTTGATTAAATTTGAATATCTAAGTTATAGGCTACACTTGAGTCAGCGGATAAACATCATTGAGTTGAAAATAATTGTAATAAATTGTAACAAAGAATTAAGGAAACCCTTTGAAGAAGAACCACCCATCCAGGCTGTCGTATAGTGTAAAGCTCATGAAATCAAGACGGTTTTATGCGTTTTATCTTAGGCAACAGTCTTGATTTAGCTGACGAGCAAGTTCCTATTGGATATTAATATGATATTTTGAATTTTATTTATTTGTTTGTATGTATTTGGAGACCGTTTTGGATATACGCGCCAACTTATACAAGTGATTGCAATTTTATCGTGGCAGGTTATTTATTATAATGAAATATTATGTACTTTATCAAAATAGAATAAATTAATGGACGAAGGATTTAAAGCGGAGTATTTTAAAACGTTAGCTTCTTTAGAGGGAAATAATTTTTGGTTTAAAATTCGCAATCAAATTATACTATGGGCGATTTCCAGGTATTCTCCTCAATTAAAATCTTTTCTTGAAATTGGTTGTGGTACTGGATTTGTAACGAGCGTAATTATCCACCGGTGAGGTATATGGAGATATTGAGGGAACCAGCGATCTATTCAGCGAAGACACCCCTATGCGCCCGGTTCGCCTTACTCCGCCAGCAAGGCAAGTTCAGACCATCTCGTACGTGTATGGCAAAGGAACTATGGGTTGCCTGCCATCATTACTAATTGCTCCAACAATTATGGTCCTTATCAATTTCCTGAAAAACTAATCCCGGTGATCATCCTTAACGCATTGGAGGGGAAACTCCTTCCTCTTTACGGTCAAGGCACCCAAGTTCGCGATTGGCTTTATGTGAAAGATCACGCCGAAGCCCTGTTTCTGGTTGCTACTCAAGGTAAAGTTGGAGAAACTTATAATCTCGGCGGTCATAACGAAAAAACGAATATCGTCGTCGTACAAAAATTGTGAAGTGCTTGATGAGCTCGTACCTGATATGTCTGAAGGGATATTTCAATATAAAGACCCGATTAAATTTGTCACAGACCGACCTGACCATGATCATCCTTATGCAATTGACACAAGTAAAATCCAGAAAGAATTGGGTTGGATACAATGTGAGACTTTTGAAACTGGTCTGGAAAAAACTGTGAAATGGTATTTAAATAACCAAGTTTGGTGCGAGCATATCCATGACGGCAGTTATCAACGGGAAAGATTGAGGGAGAATTAATGAAAGGAATTATTTTAGCCGGTGGGTCGGGTTCAAGATTATACCCGATCACCAAGGGAGTTTCCAAGCAGCTATTGCCAATTTACGACAAACCGATGATTTATTATCCATTGTCGGTGCTAATGCTGTCGGGTATTTACGATATATTGGTGATCACTACCCCTCATGAACAGCAAGGGTTTATCAATCTTTTGGGTGATGGTTCCGGCTTTGGGATAAAGCTTAGTTACGCTATTCAACCTAGTCCGGATGGGTTGGCTCAAGCCTTTATCATCGGTGAAGAATTTATCGCACAAGACTCGGTTTGTTTAGTGTTAGGCGATAATATTTTCTGGGGAACAGGTTTTACTCCCAAACTCGAGGCAGCGGCCAAAAGGGGAAAAGGAGCGACTATTTTTGGATATCAGGTAAAAGATCCAGAGCGATTCGGGGTGGTTGAATTTGACCAAAAATTAAAAGTGCTTTCCATTGATGAAAAACCTGTTCGACCGAAGTCTGATTTTGTGATTACCGGACTGTACTTTTACGATAATGACGTGGTTGAACTGGCAAAACAGGTTAAGCCTTCTTCCCGCGGAGAATTGGAAATAACCAGCCTGAATCAGCTTTATCTGGACAGGGGAGACCTGCATGTCGAATTATTGGGCCGTGGTTTCGCTTGGTTGGATACGGGTACATATCAAAGCTTGCTTGAAGCGGCATCATTTGTGGAAACGATCGAGAAAAGGCAAGGTTATAAAATCGCATGCCTGGAAGAAATCGCATGGCGGAATGGGTGGTTGGATGATGTGCAAATCAAAAAAACCGCTGAAGAATTGTCAAAAAATAGTTACGGTGAATATCTTCTTTCCCTCATACAACAAAAAATAAATTGATAGATGTGATAGAATGTTAGTCATGCGTTGAATAATACCTTCATTAGGACTCTCAAACAGCAAGGCCAACTCCTGTTTTGCCGTTACCATTACCATTGTAAAGCATATAACGCTTATCTTTGTGATCAAAAACAAAAGGGTAGCAGTATGGAGTTCCCTATGGCCGTTTCACATATTACTAATACCGACTTCCCTTTAGTAAAATCCCCATTTTCAAGGGGTTTTCCACCCTTGTTCACGATGATTTAAGGGCAAAGCAATAGCGAAAAAGCGGAATCAGGCAAGTCTTGAGTAGTTTGGGCAAGGTATGATTTGCAGAGAGGCTGTAAAAACGACAAACTGAATGGAGGCTCTGAAAGCACGAACGTTTGCGCTTAACCATGTAACGCACTGCATTATCATCACATAAAAAGAATAAGAATAGATTAACATAAGGCTGAGCGAAAAAATTGCTTCTGAGTTAATCCAAGTCAGGATGCGATCACAATACTTGCCTGGATTTAATACTGAGCTTATTTTGGGAGGGTGATTGTAAATTGCGCGCCTTTATCGACATTGCGAACCTCAATACTGCCATTAAAACATTTTTCTATAATAGATTTTGATATATAAAGCCCTAATCCGGTACCTTTCCCAAGTTTTTTTGTCGTGAAATAGGGATCGAAAATTCTATTGATAATAGCCGGTTTGATTCCTCCTGCCTGGTCTTTAATATTTATTTCAATATTATCATTAAAATCTTCGATATTAATATTAATGATGTTATTTGCGGCCGGATGTTCGATATAGGCGTCCTTGCTGTTGGTGATTAAATTGATGATAACATTTCCCAACTCCTTTTCAAATCCCAGAAAAGAAAGATTTTTATCATACTTGATTTCGACTGACACATCTTTCGCTTTAAGTTGAGGTTCAATCATTTTTAAAATATTCTTAACAACATCCCTAAACCAAAAGGCTTTCTTTTCATGTTCGGGCTGAAAATAATCCATAAAATCAGAAATGGTTTGGGACATTTCCTGAGTCCGCTGTCCAATAAAAGTTGTCAGCTCATCTATCTTTATTGGATCGCAATCTCCAAGGCGGCTGCTGATCGATAACTCAATTGCGGCCGTACTGATGGCGTTTAAAGGCTGTCTCCACAGATGGGCGATCATACTTAAAAGCTCTCCCATCTGCGCGTATCTGGATTGCCTGAATATCAACTGATCCTTTTCAAAATTCCGCTCCACTTCTTGCTTTACTTTCTCTTCAAGCAAGAGATTGAACTTTTCCAATTCCATGTGACTTTGTTTCAGGAGCTCGAATTTCTTATCCTCGGTGATGTCGATTGAGATACCGCAAACGCCGTAGAAAGTTTCATCCATGTTGTAAAGTGGGTACTTGGCCGTGATATAGGCATGAATCCCTTCGTCCTTAGTCAGGATTTCTTCGAAATGGATTGTTTTGTTTTTGGCTATCACATCATGATCGTTTTTAACTAATCTATCCGCTATGTCTTTCGAAAAAAGATCATAATCGGTCATACCGATAACATCGCTCTTCGAAACATGAAACAGTTCGGTAAACGGTTTGTTGACAAACAAATACTTACCCTCGACGTTTTTGATGGAAATAACCGCATTGGCATAATCAAGAATATCGTTCAATCTCTGTTCGCTTTCCTTTAGTTTGATTTCAGCTTTTTTTTGATTTGAAATATCATTAAAGGAACCAACCCATTCCCTAAGCGAACCGTCTTTATTTATAATTGGAACCACGCTCGCAAAAAAATAAATAAACGCATTCTTTTCAACACACCAAACCCGCCCCTCCATATCACAAAGACTCACGTTCTCAATAGCTTCACTCCACAAATCCCTAAATTTCACCCGGTCTTCCTCATGGATCATACTTAGCCAGCCAAATCCCTTATGTTCATCCCATGATTGGCCAGTGAATTTCTCCCAGCTGACCTGCTTTTCTATAAAAGCTCCGCTTGGGTCGGTTACAAAAAAGATACATACATTTGAGTTAACCAGGGACCTGTATCTTGCTTCACTTATCCTAAGCTTCTCCTCATTAATCCTACCTTCAGTGGAATCCTGGATGGTTCCAACCATGGACTCTGGATTTCCTTCATTATCCAATATCGGCTCTCCCTTCGACTTGATCCAAATCACCTCCCCGTTCTTGTACATTAAACGGTACTCAATATTGTAACCCTCTTTGTTGGCAATAGCATTTTGAATCGCATTGACAGCGAACTCTCTATCTTCGGGATGCAGGATTTCAGCGATAGATCCAAAATCAAAATTGTTTTGATTGAGATCAAAAATACGACAAAACTCCTTCGAGCCGATGACATCGTTGGTTTTTAGATCGAGTTTCCAATATCCAAGTTTGGTTATCTCATGAGCCCGTTGCGCGAATTCAGCCAACTGTACATCAAGATTTTTCATAATGATTTATCCAAGAGGATCATTAGTTACTCTCGCTAAAATAGCCATATTTTTTCATCGTGGTTTCAATTGTACCATTTTAATAATATTTTTTGTACTATAATATTATATTTTGTACAGATTATGTTGCACACACAATGCCAATCAAATAAGATTATTCCTCCTTTTTATCGCCAATGAAGGCAACGCCCGGCACTGTGGTCACTAACTAGATTTAGTAATGATAAATCATCTGAGGGTATTATTCATAACGGCGATGCGTAAAGTAACAACGCCGTTATGAATAGACACTCAACTTCCAACAGATATAATCCAGCTATCTAAACTGATTTATTAACCCCACCCAATAATCAGTGAAAATAATTGGACCCCTATCCCTACTCTGCCATGCCACTGGCGATATACTGATCCGCGAAAGCCTCACCAGTTTGGCTGTAGGCAAAGATTTTATCCAACAACGCTGAATCTTCGTTGATCACATTATGAAGGTTAAGCCCTTTGGCGAAAACCCTTCTGATACTTTTCAGTCCATCAACGGCCCTATTCTCCATGATCTCCAGGGTTTGAACTACCTCTCTTAAAGAAAGCTCGCCGGGATTGTCGTAACCACCGACTGTTTCGGGATCAACAACTCTCAGGCTTTTATGGTCCTGATCGATCATAAAAGTACACTGATCTTCAGTAAGACCTTTCAGAACATCGCTCAGGAACCGGGTATGCCCGTTCTCGACATCAGCGACTTCCTCGAATAGCTGAACCGCTCTCTCGTCATCCCTATAGATGGCTGAGTACTTTTTGCTGAAATCAATCAGCGACTTCTCATTTTCAATAATGATGTTAATCGCGTCTTTTAAACACATACGGCTGGTCATAACTTCCTCCATTCTAAATGTTTTAAAGAAAAACACCACTTATGGAACCTGAGAAAAATAAAAAAACAGACGATGAAAAAAATTTCATTATTTAGAACAAGGTCTTTATAATTTGCCATTTTTTCAAATTGCTTTGTTCTTCCTAATAAGCCTTTCATCCCTCAGGTTTGTAATAAATCTAACACATTAAAAAGCAAAAGTAAATATTATATATTATTTAATATAATTAATAAAACGTAAACAGCCGTTCAAGTTTTGAATTATTTAAATAAATCATCCTAATAAAGGCTTATGATGAGAACAAACATTGTCGCGAAATGACAAATTAAAAGGCCTTTATTTGCTTATTCCAAATTGTTTCATAAAACTTAAGCACTATCCAATAAAACCAGGAAGGGTGTTGAATCTCCAAGTTTATCTCCATAAAAGAATCGATAGGAATTCATTTTAGTCCTTATTTCGTTTCAGATTTTATGGGTGCCCATTTAGGATTATATCCGTATGAGTTGACCGCCTATTTTAGTCATAGGACTACTTCTTATTAACCCTCTAAAATTGGGATGCCACCCACTTCGATTCCCCGAAATCACTCGCGAAACGGTAAGAGGCGGAAAGGCATGATTCTGTTTGTTCGGTATTGACGAAACACACAGAATATATAACAATAAAATAAACACTGTCAAAGGACGCAATGGAATTTTCCAAGGAAGAGCATTTTATCGAAGAATTCGGCCTGCTCATCGAGAAGTTCGGAGCCACACGAATGAGCGGGAGGGTTTTGGGGTGGCTGACCATAGCGGAGCCAAAACACCAGAACATGGGGCAATTGGTCGAGGTTTTAAAGGCGGCTAAAAGTTCAGTTTCAACGGCCTTGAAATTTCTGGTACAGATCCATTTGGTCGAGAAGTGCAGCATCCCGGGTGAGCGAACGGATTATTACCGTCTAAAAGAAGGTGTCTGGAGCGGTGTTTTCGATTTGGCGATGTATAAGATATTAAAGATGCGGGAATTGGCTGACCGAGGTTTGACGCTGTTAGAAGAGTTGAACCCTGAGCGCTTGGAAGCCTTAAGGGAAATGCGGGATATTTATGGATTTTTGGAAGAGCAATTCCCTATATTGATTAAGCAGTGGGAAGATAATTATCCGGGACGATAGTTTGTATTTGGGTTTTTTAAAAGATTTAAGTATAAATCCAAGATAAGCTGACATAAGGTAATCATGAGAAAAAAGGGCCTGATTTATCTTTTACTGTTGGTTCCTTTGGTTTTCGGAGCGGCCCAAACATGGGGACAGGAATTAAGCTATAAGGGCGAACTAAGCGGGATGTTCAGTACAGTGGAGAACCAAGCCCAAAACGACTGGCTCGTCCGCTACCTGCCCGAGATTATAGTTAAAAGCGAAGGAGACAAAACCTGGACTTGGGATGCCAGTCTCGCCGCCTACCTCTACGCCTATGACAGCCCTGCACATGAGGCAGCCAGGAACGCCGAAATCTTCCGGGCCTGGCTCAGAATTTACGATGAAACCACCGAATACCGCTTGGGGTTGCAGGAATTGAGTTTTGGGCCAGCTCAACTTCTCCGTAGTCTGCAATGGTTCGATTCAAAAAATCCGCTCGATCCCACTAGCTTTACCAAGGGGGTGAAGGGGGCTTTGGCGCGGGTCTCGACAGATGACAATTCCGCCTATTGGCTCTGGGGGCTTTACGGAAACGAGGATTTATACGCCTTGACTCTCTTCGTATCGGACATGAAACAACCGGAATTCGGCGGTCGGGCTCAGTTTTCGGAAGACATGGCGGAGTGGGGCCTGAGTTTCCATCAAAGGCATGCGATCCTTACCCCGGGGACAAGCGTCAATGAAAACAGATTGGGGTTGGATTTAAAGCTGGATATGGAGTACAATGGTCTTTGGCTTGAATCCATGATGATCAACAGAGACGCGGGTCTCCCCTATTCTGCCCGAGAGCGGCTCGCCACCCTTGGTATAGACTATAGTCTTGACTTTATAGCCGAAGGGGTGACGCTCGTGCTGGAACATCATCGGGCCGAGTCCAGAACCGCTGCCACAAACTACGAATCCAGCGCGATCAATAACGCTTTGATGGTCAGCGTCGGCCAGGAACTTTTGGATTCTTACTCTATCACCTTTATGAATAGCAAATTACCCAAAACCAGTCTGATCCGTTTCGACTGGAAACGAACCTATGACGATTTTTTATGGGATTTGTCCCTGTTCCAGTCCAAACCGGTTTCCACTCCAGCGCAATTCGGCCTGGGGTTGATAGTTCAATACAACCACTAGGGGGTGTGATGAAAGAACTGATTCGACTAAAGGGCCTGGATAAAATCTATCCCGTCGGGGGAGAGGATTTTTTCGCACTGAAAAATGTGGCCTTGTCCATTAACGAGGGTGAGTTTTCAGGTCTTGTTGGCCCCTCCGGTTCGGGCAAGACGACATTACTCAACATCATAGGCGCGCTGGATCAGCCCAGCAATGGTGATGTCTTCATGTATGACAAGAGGGTCTCTCGAATCAAAGCGACCCTGGCCGCCCAGTTGAGGCTTCACAACTTCGGCTTCATTTTCCAGACCTACAATCTCCTGAATGTCTATAGTGTCTACGAAAATGTGGAATTGCCACTGACGTTGCTTGGCTGGAATGAATCCAGGAAGAAAAAGGCGATCCAGGAAGCTTTGGAATGGGTCGGTCTGACCGACAAGATCAAAAGCCGTCCCGGCAAGCTTTCCGGTGGACAATGCCAGAGGGTCGCCATCGCCAGAGCCATGGTGAAGCGGCCCAAAATGGTGCTGGCCGACGAGCCAACCGCCAATCTGGACAGCGAAAACAGCCACAACATTTTAAAAACCATGGAAGAGATCAACCGGAAAACCGGTACGACCTTCCTCTTTTCCACTCACGATCAGAAAGTGATCGACTATCTTTCCAGAATTATCAGCTTGAAGGACGGTCAGGTTATCGAAGATCGTCAACAAGAACCCAAAAGATAGGAGGCAGGATGATGGTTTTTAAACTGGCTCTTAAAAATCTTCTTTCCGCTGGGTTACGTACCTGGCTGACCGCCTTTATCTTATCGTTGACGCTAGCGGCGATGCTTTTTATGCAGGCTTTGATGGCTGGCATGCTCGATGAGATGAGTACCATTCGCCAAAATGAGGAGATAGCCGGGGGACAGATCTGGCATGAAAAATACGACCCCTTTGATCCTACGGTTCTGGAAAAGGCCAATGCGGCGCTGCCAAACGAAATCCAGAGCATGGTGGAAAAGGGGGATGCCTGCCCGCTGTTAATGATTTCCGGGGCGATATACCCCAAAGGGCGTTTTAAAAACGCCATGCTCAAGGGGATCAACCCCAATCAGGAATGCCTGAAGCTGGATTTCACTTCATTGAACAAAATCAATGGCGACGACCGCCTATCTGTAATGATCGGCAAACGCTACGCCGATACCCTGGGAATGGCGAAAGGGGATATTCTCACTATCCGCTGGAGAACCCGGGCGGGGGCCTTTGACGCTGTGGACGCCGAGATCACCTCTATATTAAGGACCAATGCTCCCGTCATGGATCAGGGAGCTGTTTATCTGTCTCATGAGGTGGTCAACAAAATGAACGGGACTCTAAATCACTCGACTTTGGTTTGGGTGAAAACGGACAGGGTTCCTCCTCATATCGAGGGTTGGGTCTTTAGGGATTTTATGTATCTCATGAAAGACACCTTGGATATGGTTAAGTCCAAGCAAGTCGGGCAAAGCATTTTTTACGGGATGCTGCTTTTTTTGGGTTTGATCGCCGTTTTCGATACCCAGGCTTTGGCCGTCTTCAGACGCAAAAAAGAAATCGGCACCTTTATGGCCATGGGTATGAGCAATGCCAAGGTTGTCTATATGTTCGTCATTGAAGGGACCATGTACGGAATCATAGCTACTTTTTTGACCCTTGTTTGGGCAGGTCCCCTCTTTTGGTGGCTCGCCGAAGCGGGGATGAGTTTCGGCGGTGCCAGCGGAGACGATTGGGGGATGGCCTTCGGCGACCGGTTCTTTCCCGTTTTCACCTTCGGCAGGGTCTTTGGAGCTATTTTATTCGTCAACCTGATGGTGATTTTCGTCAGTTTCTGGCCCACCAAAGTCATCACCAGGATGCTGCCCGCCAACGCTCTTAGAGGGAGGATATCATGATCGGATTTTTAGCGAAGGGATTGCTTCGAGACCGCTCAAGAAGCCTGTTCCCTATTATGGTCATCACTCTGGGCGTGATGATTGTGGTCCTGATGGATGCCTACATCGCCGGAGCCTTGGGCGGAATATACCGCACCACGGCCAAATTCAGCACAGGGCATGTGAAAATCCAAACCAGAGCCGCCATTGAAGAAAACGTCCAGGGAGCGGCGGACTTGTCTCTATTGGGCAACCAGGAGCTTTTAGAATCTCTGGAAAAGGAAGCGCCTGAAATGAGCTTTCATGAAAGGATCTATTTTGGTGCTCTCCTTGATGTCCCAGACTCCAAGGGTGAAACCAAGTATCAGAGTACTTCCATGATCACGGCCGTGGATTTGACCTCACCCAGAAACGAAATCAAAACCATGGGTCTTGATAAATCCCTGGTGGAAGGCAGGCTGCCTCAGAGCGCCAGTGAGATTTTAATCGCTCAGATATTTAAAAGGAACATCGGCCTTGAGTTGGGAGAGCAGATCACCTTGATAGGCGGGGATATTGACGGTGGTATGGCTGTCGGCAATTTCACTGTCGTCGGAACCATCCGTTTCGGGGTGATTCAACTGGACCGCCGTTCTCTGATCATGGATATCAAAGGCGCTCAGGAATTCCTGGCCATGCCCGATGGGGCGACCGAGATCTACGGTTTTTATAGGGATGACCAGTACTTCTATCACCGTCCGGAGGCTTTGGCGAAAACCTTTAACGGCAAGTATACAAACCCGAATGATGAGTTCTCCCCGCGGATGAGAATGCTGGAAGAGCAAAACAGTTTGGAGGAATTGATGGCGATGTACACGAACATCACCGGTTATGTGGATGTTATGTTCATCCTGATCATGGGGATCGTCTTGTGGAATACCGGACTGATGAGCGGTATCCGCCGTTATTCGGAGATGGGCGTTAGGCTCTCCATGGGTGAGACAAAACGCCACGTCTACAATACCCTCCTGGTCGAGAGCGTGATGGTCGGAATTGTCGGGACCTTGATCGGCACGGCACTGGGGCTGGCTCCGGCCTACTGGTTACAAGAGGTGGGATTTGATATCACCGAGATGCTGGGTAATCAGCAGATGTCCATCATGATGGAGGACCGCATTCGCGCTCAGATTACAAGCAACAGTTTTACCGCCGGAATTTTCCCAGGAATTATGGCTCCGGTG
>JAOUME010000224.1 GCA_029881655.1 Deltaproteobacteria bacterium
TAAAAACTTATGTCGCGTTACGTACCTTTGTAGGATTTAACCCGATGTAGGTGTAACTGTATATTTAACGTCTACTATCTTGCGCTCTTCTTTTCGTGTGTTTTCTGTGTAGCTTACTAATACGCCGCGTTCTATAAGCTCATTGAGGGAGGATTTGACTTTTTGTCTATTCTTTCGTTCTGTATCTCGCTGTAATAGGCCGCTATCACGCGCAAGTCCTGAGTACATAAAATGATAGCTATTCATGAAGCTGGCTTGCTTAAATCGGTGTATTAGTTGCTTGTATATCCAGCGGGTTAACTGCTCATTGCAGCTCATGAGACGTTCATAATTAAATTGGCGATATTCAAGGCTATTTATACTGTGACTGATAAAAAGTGGCAGTCTTGCGATATGCTGCGCATCCGTATCAGCTAGATATTCATCTCGCCCAACAGTTACCAGGTCTTGCAAAATAGAGCCTTTCCAGATTTCTTTTCCTTCCCTGTAAAGTGTCATGACGCTAGAACTCATCACTTCAATAGCATGTTTTATCTGATTACGATCACGGGTTCGACCTCTGGTTTTAAGCTCTCTTTGTATCATGCTTAAAGTGAATCTTACCCAGCTTTCTACATTTTTAGGATCATGAATGCCGTGTTGTTGGTTTGTGAAAATCTTCTTTAAGGCTTCCTCTACAAGCTCTTCTGTAACACTTGGAAAGAAGGCTTTATAGCTTCCATTTTTCTGTTCAATTAAGGCAGGTTGAATCTTAACTGCGCAAGAAATACCATCATAAGAATATTCCAATTTATACGGGTCTGCATGCCCTGCCGCCGTGCGTAATTTTTCTACCTGTTTTGGCGTAAAGAAATATTTCGGGATACTCTCCCATACCTCAACCGTGTTTGAAACTTCGCTTTCATCGTTGGTTACAAATTGCGAAAACAAATCAAGCTGAACGCTTTTTATAGGTTCTTTAGGTGGTTTCTTAGCTATTGTTTTCTTCACTGTCATTTCGTTATATCCCGATATTTTTGCAATAAGTCGGTTGTCCCCTCTTTTTCTAACAATGCTAAGATAGCGCGTTCAAAAGTAGTATGATCACGTACTTCTAAATATTCACCTATATCCTGAAACAATTCTTTCATATTGTCCCGACATTTTAGATTAAGTTGATTTTTAAAAGGCGATTGCTGCCTTTTTCTTCGACGTGTCTTATTTACTCGACTTATGAAACCTGATTCTTCTGCGACTTTCTCAATGGTCTTTTTGTCTACTTCTCCCTGCCCTTCTTTCTTGGCAGGTTGAAACTCAGACACATCAAAATCATCATCAAAGCTTAAATGCGCGCGCTCTTTACCCATGACTTTCGCTCCTTACTTCATTAGTTTCTTTTATTTTTGCTATAACTTCGGCGGCAAGTGCATGAGCATTTGCTGCGGCTTTTTCAATACCTGAAACTTGCTTAATATCTAGGTCATTTACCGTGCCACCAAAGGAACGAATAGCTCTAAATGCTTCCCTGTCTATCAGGCTGGTTTTAAAGATATCTACCCCAGCTGCTTCTAGTTCACTCATGATATGTTTTAGAGTCCTGGGTGTTATCGCTGGATTTGTACGGGTCATAAGTACAGAAAATGGAATAGTACGATTTAAAACTTTACCCTGCCGATTAATCAGTTTGATTGTTTTTACTGCTTCATCCGCATCATCTTGTGAACCTTGACAAAGCGTAATCACCAAATCAGCCCGACTTATTGCGCTGGCAACCGCCATGCTTGCCGTGCCTTCCAAGTCCACAAGAACAAAAGCCGTTTTTGCTTGTGCGTTGTCTATGTCGTCTATGATGGTTTCTTCTGTCGACTTCTCAACAAGCTGTATATTTGATGGACGGCCCTCTTTTTGTGCCCATTTTGCGCTGTGTTGGTTAGGATCAACGTCAATTAATGTAACGCTTGTATTATGACGCGCCAGTTCTGAAGCAAGAACGATTGCAGCGGTGGTTTTCCCTGCTCCCCCCTTAGAAGATGCAAAAACAATAACAGGCATGTGACAAACTCCTTTTATAGATAGCTATCTAGATAGCCGAAGTAAATAGATAGCTGGTTAGCTATCTAAAATATTAATGATATCCAGATAGCTATCAAATATCAAGTATCATATCGATATCTACTAGATATCCAAATAAAAAAGATATCCAGATAGCTATCTTATTTTGTTTGCACACTGGCACCCCCAAAAACATCTAATCTATCCTAAATACAACAGTGACTATTGTCACATCCGGCGAAATCATTTTTTAGTAGTGTTTGAAACAAAAATTGATATATGTCAACACAGAGCATGGCCCTAATGGTATAAAGGATTATGGTTTTCATAAATCAGATCCGAAGCCTGCATTTGGTTGTTAAAGTAGTTTTTGGGAGTGGGGGAGGGGAGCATGGAGGACAACAATAGAAATTTGGGCATCGAAGCGACGCTCAAATCGATTGGCCAAAAGCTCGATGTAATCTGTAATCGGCGGGAAATAGATAAGCCGAGGCGGGATGTCTTAAGTGGGTCCATATTGTCTGAACCTGCGCAGACACAAGAGGAGACACAGGAAGCTGTGCGCGCAACACTCGAGTTAATGGCGGAGCAAATGGAGCGAGTCGAACTCGAGGAGTCATCGGGTTACGAGGTTACTACCGTGTGCGAGCCTCCGCAGCTGTGATTGCGGATGGGTATCGTCGAAACGCAAGGCGAGCGAATTGGCCTTGGCCCCGCTGCTTTGGCTGCAGCCGGCAGTTAATATGCCGCCTTAAACGTCGGGCTATCCTCCGGCCTCGTGGGCATTGGGCCATATAGCGCCACACATACGTCATTACCGTATTTATGCAAGAACCTCAGATGTTTGTGGTTAATTTTATAAGTTTCGGTGCAGGCATTGATATAGAAACTCAAGCTAAATTCGATGCCTTTCTCGAAACCAAGTATCCGAATCTAAATGTAGAGAGAGTCCATTGGGGGCGCGAAGGCGAGGTTAATTATTGCATTAACTTAGACCGACTTTCCGAAATGCAAAGAAGCGATTTTGTAAGGGAGTCAACAGAAATATTAGGAAGATCAAGCCTGGTAAAAATATCAGAAAAACCTTGTTGCAGGTAACGACAATTACCTCATTGCTTTGTGAGACTGAAATGAAAGTAGGATACTGCACAATACCCCAGCATGAGGCGGAGAGAGCTCTCGTCGAGCGGTCCGGGGCTTCCTGGGTTCGTTTCGGGAATAAGCTATTCCTCTTTGCGGCCGATGCTGAGTGGGCCTCGGTTAGCCGCGAAGCGGCAAGCTTTGACCTAGAACTTCATACGCACCCTGACCGCGTACCCAAAGCGAATCTTCACCTCGTCATTCAAAAAGGACGCTTGTTTCAACAAAGTTATCCCGAGATACCGGTGCTCTTTGATAAGGGGCGCTACCTTGTCGTTGCCCTGGACCCTAAAGCCGCCAAGGTTTTGGCCGACCAACCTCATCCGACATTTTTCGTGC
>JAOUME010000064.1 GCA_029881655.1 Deltaproteobacteria bacterium
AAAAACAACTCTCTCGGAACCAAGGACGATCGAATCCAAGAAGCCTTCTGAAACTTCTTTATTACTGCTAAAAACACCGATAACCCAGTATCCTCCCTCTTGGCTGAATTCAGGGATCAATGTTGTTTCCAGGATTTTTCCCTTTCTGGAAAATTTAATCTTGAGTTGCTGTTCACCGTATTTTTTTACTAAAGGCGAAATTTGTGACCAATCCTGGATTTCCTCTCCGTTAATCGAAAGGATCAGATCTTCTTTTTTAATTCCGGCCTGATCGGCGGGAGAATCGAGAATGACCTTGCCGATAATGGGTTCGATTTTCTCTTTCCAACCCATCTCCCCAGCTCTGCTGAGCTCAGTGAAGGTGATTTGGCGCTCGAGCTTATCTTTATCTCTGAGCAATTGCAGTTTGAGTAGAGGGTTTTGATTTGTTTGGATTTTTTCTTGAACCTCTTTCCAGGTAAGGGTGTTTTCGCCGTTGACCGATAAAATCAAATCGTCTTTCTTAAATCCCACTTTTTCCGCGATACTGCCCTGTTTGATGCTTCCAACGATTGGTGATGACTCAAGGTAGGCTGGAACTTCATAACCGATGAAAAAGACCAGAGGCATGAGAATAAAAGCTGTCAGAATATTCATGAAGGAGCCGGCGACTAAAATAAAGAACCTTCCCAAGATAGATTTGGAAGCGTAGTTTCCAGGCTCGTCGGGGTTCTCATCCTCAGTATCCTGTCCCAGCAGTCGTACATATCCACCTAAAGGGATCCATGAAATTATATATTTGGTCTCGCCGTATACTTTTGAAAAAAGTTTCGGTGGAAATCCGATCGAGAATTCCAGTACCTTGACACCGATTTTTCTTGCGGCGAAAAAATGCCCGAATTCATGAATAAAAATCAAAAATCCCAGCACGACAATAAATGTAATTGTGGTTGTTAACATGAATTAATCAACTTAATTTAGATAATCACAAATCCGATCCCTACCCCATTGGTCTGCGCTGGTGGCTTCCTTTGTGGTTTTGATTGTTGGGAAAAAACCGAATGGAAAACTTTTTGCTTTATATATGTTTTTAAGCTCATTTACCAATTTTTGCAATAGTATGAAAATTTGCAGGAACTGGATCTCCTTTTTTAAAAAAAGATCCACTAAAACTTCATTGGCTCCGTTCAGTATGGCGGGTGCGCCTCCACCCATTTTCAGGGTATCGAATGCCATCTGAATGGTTGGGAATTTTACAGCATCAACTTCCTCAAAGCTTAATTGACCAATTTCCCCAAGGTCTAAAAACCGACTGCCTGACGAGATCCGTTTCGGATAGCCTAAACAATAGGAAATTGGAATTTTCATATCGGGAACGCCCATTTGGCAGATGGTGGAGTTGTCATCGAATGTTACCATCGAATGAATGATGGATTGGGGATGAACAATTACTTTTATCTGCTCAGGTTGAAGTTCAAAAAGCCATTTGGCCTCGATGACCTCAAGAGCCTTGTTCATCATCGAGGCGGAGTCGATGGTGATTTTTTCCCCCATTTCCCAGTTGGGGTGCTTAAGGGCATCCTCAGGCGTGATATCTGAGAAATCCTTAAAGGGCGTTTTCAAAAAAGGGCCCCCCGAAGCCGTCAAGGTAATAAAAGACAGATTATTTTTTGAACTTCCCGATAACGACTGACTGATTGCGTTATGCTCGCTGTCGATCGGCAAAATTAAGACTTTTCTTTTTTTTGCTTCGGAGGTGATCAGGTCTCCTGCCAGGACGATGGCCTCCTTGTTTGCAAGAGCGACATCCTTACCCGATTGAATTGCTGTCATGACAGGCTCAATCCCTGAGGCACCGACGATTGCCGCAACGACTGTTTCAGCCTCTATATGAGATGCCAACTCATTTAAACCGTTTTGATCCTCAAGGATTTTAAGATCGGAATGATGATTTATTAAAAGCTCTTTTAAATACCCGGATTTTCCTTTACCAACAGAAACTTTTTTGGGAGAAAACTCCTTGATCTGGTCTGCGAGAAGCTTGATGTTGCCATTACAGGAAAGGCCGAGGATCTTAAATTGATTTCGGTTTTCTCTGACAACATCCAGTGTGCTTTTCCCGATGGAACCGGTTGAACCAAGAATTACAATAGCCTTTTGATGGTCGGGCATAGATAGATCTATAGCAAAATAATAATTACGTTCACGACAAAGGCGTGCCAAAAAAGTAAAGAAAACACCAAAACAACGGAATGGAGAACAAAAAAGCGTCAATCCGATCCAAAACCCCTCCATGGCCCGGGATGATGCCGCCAGAATCCTTAATTCCGCAGTATCGTTTAAATTTCGATTCTGCCAGGTCTCCAATCTGAGAGGCGATGATCAGAAAAAAGCTCATAGTCAAAAATGATATTAAATCAAAATGCGGAAAAACAAAATAGCAATATAAAAACCCCGAGATCATTCCCCCCGCAATTCCAGATAGACTGCCTTCAATGGTTTTTTTAGGACTGATTTTAGGTGCCAGTAAATGCTTGCCAAATTGCTTGCCGCCAAAATAAGCAAATATGTCGTTTGAGGCTACTGTGATGATCAAAAAAAGAATTAAATAAATGCCAAGCGAATCTTCTTCCCGGATGAAGCGAAGCCTGATAAAAGCATAAAAAGGGAAAGTAAGCCATAAAAGAGAAACGATGTGCCAAAGAAAGATCCTGAATTTATCAATACGTCTGATAAAAGAATAAAAAATAATTCCCAGAAGCATCGCAATTAAAAAAACAAAGGCTTGTTCATCGCTTCCCACCCAAAAAAACCATAATGATAAAAATGCGAAACAATTTATCAAAAAAGTGACGGGCAGAAGAATCCTAAGCCCCTTCTTTATTAAGGCGGTGCAGAACTCGTACGTGGCTACCAGTAGCAAAAGCAGGGTAATGATGACAAAAAGGGTCTTAAAGGCGTAAAACAGAAAAAAAAACAACAGGATTCCTAATGCGAGACCGGAAATAATTCTTAAGCGCAGTTCCTTGTTCATCAAACTTTTCCTAAGCGTCTTTCTCTTTGTGAAAAGGTTTCCAACGCGAGATAAAGTTCATCGCGGTTAAAATCCGGCCACAAGGTCTCTGTAAAGTATAACTCTGCATAGGCGGACTGCCATAACAGAAAATTGGATAATCTCTGTTCGCCTGAGGTTCTGATGATCAAATCGGGGTCTGAAAGCTCACTTGTGTAAAGGTGTCCAGATATGAGTTTTTCATCGATATGATCGACTGAAAGCTTACCTTCTTGTATTTTTTTAACGATTTGTTGAAAGGCCATGATGATTTCTTTTCTGGAACCGTAATTGATCGCAATGCTTAAGACCATGCCCTGATTGTCCTTTGTTTTTTCAAGAGCCTCTTTTAACGGTTCCTGTACAAAATCGGGCAGGTTTTTTTTATCTCCGATGATCATGAAACGGATGTTGTTTTTAAGCATGGTAGGCAGTTCCTGCCTTAAAAATCCCTCAAATAGGCGCATTAAAAAATCGACTTCATCTTCAGGCCTTCCCCAATTTTCAGTCGAAAAGGCATAAAGAGTTAACGCCTTGATCCCGAGGTTGGAACAGATTTCAACCGTTTCGCGCACAGCAGTGAGCCCGTTTCGATGTCCTTCGTTTCTGGGGTGGTCGAATTTCTTGGCCCATCTGCCGTTGCCGTCCATGATGATGCCAATATGTTCTGGTAGATTCTTTAGGTTTTTGATTTCCAAGTTTTCGGTTTAATTTGAGGTGATGGTTATTTCCGGAATTTTGACATTATTTTAATTGGTCTTTTTGATTAAGGCAAACGGCAATGATTTATCTTCAATCTAGCTTACAGTTCTTGAATAATATCGTTGCCGATTTTTTTTTGTTCCTGTAGAATTTCAACAAGGTACTCTGCACGGGTCAGAAGGTTGGTCAGAACGGCCCTTAAAACGACGATTTCTTGAGAATATTGAGTCGACTCCAGTGTCGTTCTGGATAAAAAACTTTCACCATACTCTCTTTGTCTTTTTTGCAACTCGACGTTGATGTCGTTTAAACGAATGTTGATTTCCTCGAGATACTTTTGATCTTTGACCGTCAGCGCGGCTTTTATTTTATCCTGAATGCTTTTTGGTACGAAACGATAAGTCAAAATACAGATTTCAGGATCACTCGTTCTTTCAAAATCCTCGTCAAGATCAACGAGTCTCTTTAGTTGTTCGGTCAGTAAAATCGCTTTTATTATTAATAGGTCGTAACCTTCTTTCCCCAGCATCTTAAGTGAAAACCAGAGTTTTAAAACGTCAAAGCGCCTTGACCCCTCAAGGGAGGTCTGTCCCAGATCGACCGAGCCCTTTCTAATGATGTAATTCGCATTGTGCCGCCAAGAATCCAAAGATTTCGGGTCTTTGAAAAGGACCAAACTGTTTGACATCGGCAGATAAAACAGCTTGTGTCCATCCAAAACGACCGAGTCAGCCAGCTTGATGCCCTTTAGCTTGAATTTGTGCTCTTTTGAGAGAAGGATGGCTCCTCCCCAAGCTGCATCGACATGAAACCAGATTTTTTCTTTCTGGGCGATCAAGGCCATTTCCTCTAAAGGATCAATATTACCGGTTTCTGTTGTGCCGGCGATACCGACGATCGCCAGGATAAGTACTTTTCTCTCTCTCAGCTCAAGGATCTTTTCTTCCAAAAGATCGAGTCTGATTTTATTTTTCTGGTCAACAGGAATCATGATCACGCTATTTGCACCAAGCCCTAAAATGGCGGCTGATTTCCTGATGGAATAATGCACTCTTTGTGAACCCAATATAGCGACATCCCGATAACCCGAATCTCTTAAGGCATGGAAAAAACCGTTTTTATGGGTGCCCGGCAAAGCATGTTCCCTCGCAACAGCCAACGCGGTCAGATTTCCCATGGTGCCACCGCTGGTAATATTGCCCAGGGCAATGGATTCGTTTTGAATGATGTCTTTATAAAAGTCGTGATCGCATTGATAGATCAACTGGTGCATCCAGGCTAAAACCTGCCTTTCAACAAACGATGAGGCCAGTGCCGTTTCGATTTTGACCTGGTTTTGGTTGATTGAAGTTACCAGAATATCCACCACTACGGCGAACCAAGGTACCACGGTTCCCATGTGTCCTATATATCTGGGATTATTGACCCTTACGGAGTTATCCAAAATATTGGCTTGGCACTCCTGGAAAACCGCCTCAATTTTCTGACCTTTTTCTGGTAGCTGGGGGTCGCTGAATAATTTTGCGAGTTCAGGCAAGGTAATATCTGCGTGAATTTTTTGCTTTTCAGGGTTTTTTAGCCAGTTTAAGGACAATTCTATGGCGATTTCTCCCCATTTCCTAAAAATAGCATCGTCTCCGGGCCCGACAAAAAACTTTCGTCTTAAAGATTCGATCCCGTCAAAAACCGGACTGCACTCCTCTTGAAGGGGTTTATGCGCGCCATCGATGTCGTTAATATGATCTTGGCTGGCAGGTTCGATAATCATGGCTTTCTCGTTTATACTATTCCCAAATAAGCTTTCTTAACTTCCTCATTTTGCAACAATTTTTCAGCTTTGTCTTGCATGATTATCAATCCGTTTTCAATGACATAGCCTCGATCCGCAGTTTGTAAGGCTAAATTGGCATTTTGCTCGACCAATAAAATCGTCGTGCTTTGTTCGCTGTTTATCTTTCTGATGATCTGAAAAATCTGCTTGATCACCATGGGGGCTAAGCCCAAAGAGGGTTCGTCCAAAAGTAGCAGTTTCGGTTTGGCCATCAGGGCTCTTGAAATCGCGAGCATTTGTTGTTCACCGCCGCTGAGGGTTCCGCCCAATTGACGTTTTCGGTCTTTTAAAATGGGAAACAGTTCAAAGATGTAATCGTAATCTTTTTTCAACTGGGGTTTGTCCGACCTGAGGTAGGCTCCCATTTCAAGATTTTCCATAACCGTGAAGTCCGGAAAGATTCTTCGACCTTCAGGGACCTGAACAATGCCTAAGGATACGATTTTTTCTGGCGAAAGTAAGTGAAGCGGCATATTCTGATAAAATATTTTTCCTGACCTGGGGTGCATCAGTCCTGAAATGGACATGAGGGTTGTTGATTTTCCAGCTCCGTTGGCACCGATCAAGGTGATAATCTCACCCTTCTCAATATCCAGGCTAACTCCCTTTAATGCCTGGATATTACCGTAATAGGTATGAATTTCCTTAACTGACAACATCCACTTCCTCTCCAAGATATGCTTTGATGACCCTGGGGTTGTTTTGAATTTCACCGGGAGTCCCTTCTGCTATTTTTTCCCCTTGAGCCATCACAAAAACCTTATCGGAAATACGCATCACCAGCTTCATATCATGTTCGATCAATAAAACAGCGAGATTAAATCGCTCCCTGATTTTCATGATGAGTTGGTCTAGCTTTGTTGTTTCCTGTGGGTTCATGCCCGCTGCCGGTTCGTCCAAAAGCAACAGGCGTGGTTCGGTTGCCAGCGCTCTGGCGATTTCAAGAGATCTTTGTTCCGCGTAGGGCAGGTTTTTGGCAGATAGATTCGCGCTGCCTTGAAGTCCCACAAGTTTTAAGAGTTCATAAGATTTTTCTATGACTCCTTGCTCTTCTTTTTTAAAACTGCTGGTTTGGATAATGGCGTTTAAAAAATTTGACGTGGTCCTGCAATGACACCCCACCATGACGTTCTCCAAAACGGACATGTTCTCAAAAAGCCGGATATTTTGAAAGGTTCTCGCCAAACCTGAACGGGTGATGAGATTGGGTTTGAGTCCATTGATTCGCTTGGGTCTTAAATCGGGTCCATTTAGTTCGATGTAGCCGCCGCTGGGTTTGTAGATGCCTGTAACGCAGTTAAAAAAAGTGGTTTTCCCCGCGCCGTTCGGTCCGATCAAAGCGGCTATTTCTCTAGGGAAAACTTGAAGACTGACTTTATTTAAGGCGTTGAGTCCGCCGAATCGCATGCTGATTTTATGAACGCTCAATACGGGATGATTCGTCATTTTTATATATGATTATTTTAGATTTTTAAAGTCGTATTGCTGCCGGACGCTTTTAACGAGTCCTTCTGGGCGAAAGACCATCATGATGACCATGATAGCCCCGAAAATCAGCATGCGGTAGCTCTCTAAAAATCTAAGATATTCCGGCAATAGCACTAGGATCATCGTTGCCAGGATAACGCCCAAGATCGAACCCATTCCTCCCAGAACCACGATGGATAAGATAATGGCGGATTCATGGAAAGTAAAACTAGAGGGGTCCACGAAACTATTCTTGGACGCAAAAAAAGCCCCTACGATGCCAGCCCAGAAAGCTCCGATCCCAAAGGCGGTTAATTTTGTCTTAGTTGTATCGATGCCCATGGACTGAGCCGCGATCTCGTCTTCTCTCAGTGCTACCCAGGCTCTTCCCGTTTTAGAATAGCTCAATCTCTTTGTAACTAAAATCGCGGCCAGCATGCATAAGATCAAAAGGTAGTAAAGGTAGATAGTCGAGGAATAAAAATCGAGTTGGATACCGAAGAGTCCAGGCTTGGGAAGGTCGGGGATCCCGCTGGGCCCCTTTGTGAAGGCCTCCCAGTTTTCTAAAATCAGACGAATGATTTCTCCAAAACCCAAAGTGACGATCGCCAGGTAGTCTCCCCGAAGTCTTAAGACCGGAATTCCCAATAAAACGCCTCCAAGACAGGCCAATGAGGCCGCTATTGGCAAAGAAGCCCAAAACCCGAACCCGAAGTAATGATTTAAAAGCGCGAAACTATAGCCCCCGATGGCGAAAAAGGCCGCATAACCCAAATCCAAAAGCCCCGCGAGTCCCACCACGATATTCAGGCCCAAACCTAAAACCACATAAATCATAGCGGTAATCAAGATTGAGGTATGATAATTCGGTAGGATCAATGGCAAGGACAAAAAAACGAGCGAAAAAATGAATAAAAAGGGCTTTGATCTGATGAGCCTACTTTGGTGAAGGTCAAAGAAATGCTCAGGAAGACGAAGAAAATATTTTCTACGCCGGCTCAAAAAATAGCGCCAGAGCAGTGATATAAAAAAAACGCACAGCCCGGTTAAAAACAGATTAATCCAGCGGAAACGGATGCTTTTTTCAAGGTAATCGATCTTTAGAACGACTAAAGGGAAACAAAGCAACATGAACCAGAAAGTTATGATTAGAGAATGAATGATTCTTAGTTTCATGATCCGTCCTAAACTTTTTTATGCTCTTTTTTTCCTAAAAATCCGGCAGGCTTAAAGATCAGGATGAGAACCAGGATCCCGAAAGCGAAAACATCTTCGTAGTCACTGGAGATGTAACCGGTCGCGAAGCTTTCGATCAAACCCAGTGTGAGCCCTCCAAGGGCGGCTCCGGGGATGCTGCCGATCCCACCTAATACCGCGGCAGTAAAGGCCTTAATTCCAATGATAAAGCCAATATTATAGTTGATCTGTCCAATATGAGCCGAAATCAAGATTGCGCCGAATGCCGCCAGGAGCGAGCCGACCATGAAGGTAAACGAGATGATCTTATCGCTGTTGACCCCCAAAAGCATTGCCATTTCCCTGTCCTGTGAAATGGCTCTCATGGCTTTTCCGGTTTTGGTGTGTTTGATGAAAAGCAATAAAATTCCGACCAAAAAAAAGGAGACCAGGATGATGATCGTTTCGGTGGGCTGAATAAAATCCATCATGAATTCCGGGAGCTCAAGGTCGCCAAACAGCATGGGAAAGGCCAGGAAATCGGGCGTTTGAGCTAAGATTACGTATTCTCTTAGAAAAATGGACATTCCGATCGCGCTGATCAGCGGCGCTAACCTGGAAGCCTGACGTAAGGGTTTGTAAGCGGTTTTTTCGATTGTATAGCCATAGGCGGCAGAGAAAAGCATCGCAAAGAAGACGGCGATCAGCAAGATCGAAATAAGGCTGAATTGCAGGATAGAAAAGATTCCGGCGAAAGTTAGCCCTATAAAGGCGGCTATCATATAAATCTCGCCATGAGCGAAATTGATTAGTCCGATGATACCGTATACCATCGTATACCCCAAGGCTATCAAGGTATAGATTCCCCCTCGTGTAAGGCCGCTGAAAAACAATTCCAGGAAATATAAATCCATATCGGTTTATTTAAAGGATTTTTCAAGCCATATGGGGGCTGGTGTGGTTTTTGGCGACCTTACCATTTAACCGGCACGAACTGACCGTCTCGGACCTGATACATGCTAAAGCCTGAGCCCAGAATATCACCATTTTTATCAAAGGAGATCATGCCCAGGGTCGTGTCGATTTTTTCTGAGCGCAAGGCTTTTTGGAGCTTTTCCGGGTCGGTCGAGTTTGTTTTTTTAACCGCGTTGAAGATGGCTGTGACTGCGGCGTGTGCCTGGAGTCCGAAGTTGCCGGCTTTTTGGTTTTTGGATTTCAAAATCCGGGTGATTTCTCTACTTATTTCGACTTTGGAGATATCCGCGGGCGAGGATACGTAATAGCCTTCAACGAATTTTCTGCCGATTTTAATGAAGGAGGGATCTTTCAGTCCATCTCCGGAGATAAAACTGGCCTTGATGTTTCGTTTTCTGGCCTGAGTCACGATCTTTGACCCCTCGGGATGATAACCCCCAAAGGCAACCACATCAGGATTGGCATGCTTGACTTTTCTGATCAAAGCGGAGTAATCGACCGCTCCAGGAGTAATCCCCTCAAAAATGACGATCTCGACTTTTTTTTGCTTTAAACCTTCAGCGACCAGTGTCGCCAGTCCCTTGCCATAGTCCCCTTTATCGTGAACAATGGCGACCTTTTTGGCTTTTAAATGCCGGGTGATAAAATCGACCTGCAAGTTCGCCTGGGCCGCGTCATGGGGGATCGTTCTGAAAAAATTTGGATTTTTATTCTCAAGAGTCAGGGATGGATTGGTCGCGGATGGGGAGATTACGGGAATTTTAACGGCTCTATAGACACTCATGGCGGCAATGGTGGCACCACTGCAGATATGTCCGATGACGGCGATAACGCCTTCACCCACCAGTTTGGATGCCACATTTGTCGCGGTGCCGGCCTTACACTGGTCATCTTCGGCTAAAATTTGGACTTGTTTTCCCAAGAGACCACCGGACCGGTTGAGGACTTCAGCGGCCAGACGAACAGTGTCCTTGGGCGGTATCCCGTAAGGCGCCAGATCCCCGCTAAATGGACCGGCCAGTCCGATCTTGATCGTATCGGAAGCGAAAACGGCATTCCCCGCGCCTAGATAAAATAAAGTCGTTAACAATACTAAAATCAAAACACCAATTCTGGTCAATTTCATGTTTCCTCCCATTATTTTTTATAGCAAATCAATTTTCAACCGATATGAAATCCGATGTCAATTGTTTATCCTTTAAAAAGCCTGTTTTAACCGACCAATCAGTTTAGGCTTCATTTATATTAAGTAGGGTAATTTGTTTATAAACGTCCTGTGGGGTTATTTTTTTTAGACAATCGTAATGGCCGTATCTGCAGACCCTTTTATAGCAGGGAGAGCATTTTAGTCCCAAGTGAAGCGTAATGGCTTTTGGATTTAAGGGAATCGTCCAGACATTGGAGGTTGAACCGAAAATGGCAATTTGCGGTCTTTGCATGGCAGCAGTGATATGCATTGCGCCTGAGTCGTTAGAAACCAGAAGTCTGGATTTCGATAATATCGCGACCAATTCGCACAGGCTCGTCATACCGCAAAGATTCACTACATAATCGAGCCCCTCTTTTATCGCTTCTCCTTTGGGGTAATCGTCTTTGGTCCCTAAAACGAGGATCTGTTGACCGTCATGTTTTAAAAGCTTGGCCAATTCACTAAAATATTCAACTGGCCATTGTTTGGCAGGCCCGTAGATCGCTCCGGGAGTAAAGACAATATAATCCTTGGGGAGTGTCGATTCCAAATTCTTAAGTTGTTGATGAGCCCACGGAGGTCGAATTTTGAGTGAAGGTAGATAATCCTTTGGCGTCTCACCGTTTTTTAAGAGGGTCAAATATTCCCGAACCAAATGGTTTGTCCTGGATTTCTGATCCAGTTTGACAGAGGGGTTTAGTAAAAAATTTCTAAACGGATTTCTTAATCCATAACGCTCTGGAATCTTGGCCAAAAAAATCATCAGAGCTGATGAAAAACTGGGCGGGAGAACGTAGGCGCGGTCATAGTCGTGGGATTTAAGCTTTTTTGCGAACTCAAAAAAATTGTCCTTTCTTTTATCGAATCCAAGTATCGTTCCCCTGCAAGGCAAAGGCAGTTCTTCAAAACCCCTCTTAACGATTAAATCCACAGTAGCGTCTGGAAATTGATTCAACAGAGCGTCAACGAAGGCGGTTGACATCATCAGATCCCCAAGCCAGTTTGGGGTCCGGACAAGAATTTTATTGGGTTGGCTGCTAGTGTCTGAGCTCACTTGTTGCCGTTTTTTGAAAAATCAGATTGATGAATTGATTTTAATACAATCTAAAAAACTTTAGATAAAACGAGTTGGGTTGTTGAAACCTAAAAAAATCTAATCTCTTTTAGGGATGTTTTTTTCTGGAAAGACGAGTGCTCTTCTCATCCAGTAATTGGCAATGATGAGAACGATAGAGGCGATGACTTTGGCATAGAGGTTCGATATGCCGACTCCCACAAGAAATTTTACAGAATATAGGTCGATCAACCCCCCAAAGACAACCACGAGTATATAGATGAGGATCTCCAGGAAGGAGTTCCACTTAGCGTTGTGGCGAAACAATAAAACGATACACAGCAGATAATTTAAAGCCGCCGCCGCGACAAAAGCGGAAATCACCGCATAATTGATATCGAACTGGGGAAGCTTGAGCAGGGTTAAAAAAACAACCAGATTAAACACGCCAGCCGTACCACCGATAAAGAAGTAGATTAAAAACTGGATAGGTACGGGTGCTTTGTGGGCGTTGTATTTGAAGATACAATATAGAGCGCTTATACCATCCTTCCAGCCGATTTTTTTCCCTTCGGCATAGGTTCTGGCATAATAGGAGATGCCGATTTCATAGATTCGCACATTCAACTCGGCGATTTTCGCTACTATTTCAGGCTCGAATCCGAATCGATTCTCTTTGATCTTGATCTTTTGGATGATTTCTCGGCGGAAGACCTTGTAGCAGGTTTCCATATCGGTCAAGTTCAGGTCGGTGAACATGTTGGAAATGAGGGTTAATGTCTTGTTGATCAGGGTATGCCAGAAATATAAAACGCGGTGTGCTTTGCCACTTAAGTATCTTGACCCGAATACAACATCGGCGATGTCCTGCTTTAAGGGGTTGATCAACAGCTTAAGCTCATTGGGATCATATTCGAGGTCCGCATCCTGAATCGCTACGTAATCACCAACGGCATGTTGAAAACCGGTTCGAAGTGCCGCGCCTTTCCCTTTATTGACTTTGTGTTCGCAGACCATGATCTGTGAATACTTTACAGCCAGCTTCTTGATAACGCCAAGGCTATCGTCTTTGGACTTGTCATCGACGATAATAATATCCAGCTTTAAGTTTTCGTCCTCTATGTCCAGTAGCTTTTCGATACATTTTTCGATGGTTTCGGCCTCGTTGTAACAGGGGACAATGACGCTTAAATGACATTTGCTGACTGGATGGGTTTCTCTTAACATCAACTTTAACACCTTAAAAAACGATTATAAAAACAAAATTAAGTTTAGCCCAAAGCTTAAATGACTTTCAATTTTATTTCAACTCAATACTTAAAAGTCTAATAAATGCTGGCCGAGGAAGTTATAAATCAGGATCCTTACTCTTATCGCGACAAACAAAAATATAAACTAACTAATTTTAAGTCCCCGACCCGAAGGAGGACATGTAAAGGTGGTTGTGCTTGATAGAGGTTAAACGCTGTGTACAATGTCGATTAAGGTTCTTTTGAAATAGTTACATATTTTTGCCTTCGACTCAAGTACCAAAAATAACCTTGAAGTGGTCCTCTTTGGGTAGACAACAATAGCTTGTCTTCAAGGTGTGTTAATTTTGGCAGAAAAATCGCATATCAGGAGAATAAATATTTTATAACCTTCAACCTAAAATCGATAACGGCAAATCGGCTATGAAAAAACCAAATTTTATCAATGTGAT
>JAOUME010000004.1 GCA_029881655.1 Deltaproteobacteria bacterium
TCCTTTGATATTTAGATACACTCAACCTCATACTGTTTATTTGGCTCATATTATGAATGATAAGAATTCCAAAGAAAAGGAAGATCCGCTTTTGGATAAGCTGCTGGAAACCCGTTCAATCATTATTTCCACATCGGTCGATTCCAAGTTAGCCGAGAAGATCATCAAACAGATTCTCATTTTGGAGCAGATGGACCCCAAGGCCGAGATCAAGGTTTTTATCAATTCACCCGGCGGAGAAATCTATAGTGGTTTCGCGATTTTCGACTGCCTGAAATTCGTCCAGTGTCCCATCACGACGATCGTGGCCGGACTGGCAGCCAGTATGGGTTCCATTTTATCTCTGGTGGGAGACAAGGGCCGTAAATTCGCGTTTCCCAATGCCAGAATCATGATTCACCAACCCCTTTTAGGCGGTGTTCAGGGACAGGCAACCGACCTTGAGATTCATTCCAAGCAAATCATCAAGACCAGAGCCAAGCTGGCGGACATGTATGCCGATATCACCGGCAAACCCTCCAAGCAGATTTTAAAGGACATGGAAAGGGACAACTGGCTGGACGCTGATGAAGCTATGAACTACGGTTTGATCGATAGGATCATCACCACCCGCTCCGAACTCGAATAATAACCGAATTTAATAAAAACCTTCATGAAAATTTGTATTTTTGGAAGCGGTTACGTCGGTCTTGTCGCGGGAACCTGTTTCTCGGAAAGCGGCAACGAAGTCATCTGCGTCGATGTGGATAATGAAAAGGTAGAACTCCTCAACAAGGGAATCTGCCCCATCTATGAGCCGGGCCTTGAGGAAATGGTCAAGCGCAATATCCGCCAAAAGCGACTCAGCTTCAGTACCGACGCCGAAAAAGCGGTCAGGGACTCCTCGATCCTTTTTATCGCCGTGGGAACTCCTCAGGACGAGGATGGCAGCGCCGATCTACAGTACGTCTTGAAAGTGGCCGAAACCATCGGAATTTACATCAACGAACCCAAGATCATCGTGGATAAATCCACCGTTCCGGTCGGGACCGCCGACCTGGTTCGTAAATGCGTCCAGGAACAGATGGATAAACGGTCCAAGGGCTTTTCATTTGATGTCGTCTCCAACCCCGAATTCCTGAAAGAGGGCGAAGCCATCAACGATTTCATGAACCCGGACAGGGTAGTGATCGGCACGGATACGCCCGAAGCCGGAAGAGTGATGAAGGATCTGTACATGCCTTTTATGAACGAGGAGGACCGCCTGTTACTGATGGATATCCGAAGCGCCGAAATGACCAAGTACGCGGCCAATTCCCTTCTAGCCACCAAGATCTCTTTCATGAACGAAATCGCCAATCTCTGCGAAAAGCTCGGCGCCAACGTGGATCAGGTCCGCACCGGCATCGGATCGGATTCGAGAATCGGCCCCAGTTTCCTTTTCCCCGGTGTCGGTTACGGCGGCTCTTGTTTCCCCAAAGACGTCCAGGCCATGATCCGCATGGGAAAACAAAGTCATTTGGCGATGGAACTCTTAAACGCCGTCGAAAAGGTCAACCTGAATCAAAAATCGAGACTGCCGGAAATGATCCAGGAGGTCTACGGCGATAGCCTAGAGGGTCTGACCTTCGGTGTCTGGGGGCTGTCCTTTAAACCCAAGACCGACGACATGAGAGAGGCACCCTCCATCGTTATCATCAAAACCCTGCTTGAAAAAGGGGCCCGCATCGTTGCCAGCGACCCGGCCGCTCTTGAGGAAGCCCAAAGGACCCTCGGAGATAAGATCGAATACCGCGACTACTACTACGATGTGCTGCAGGATGCCGATGCCCTGGTCATCATCACAGAATGGAACGATTACCGCAGGCCGGATTTCGAGCGGATGAAGCAGCTCCTTAAAAAACCCGTTATCTTCGACGGAAGAAATATGTTCGATCCGCAAAAGATGGAAAGCCGTGGTTTTAAATACCACAGTATCGGAAGACCCGCAAAAAAAGGCTGATTAAACGAAATGTTGGATAGCAAAACACCGAGCAAGATGAAAATCCTGATCACGGGTGGCGCCGGTTTCATTGGCTCTTATCTCTGCGAGAGATTCATCAATCAAGGTCACAAGGTGATCTGCCTGGATAATTTTTTTACGGGCAGCGAGGAAAACGTCCGGCATCTGCTGAGTAACGACCATTTCGAGCTTTTGCGCCACGATATTATCCTGCCGGTCCACCTTGAAGTCGATTGGATCTTTAATTTTGCCTGCCCGGCCTCTCCGGTTCACTATCAGTTCGATCCCGTCAAGACCCTTAAAACCAGCGTCATCGGCACTTTGAATATGCTGGGGCTGGCAAAAAAAACCAAGGCCAGACTCCTTCACGCCAGCACCTCTGAGGTCTACGGCGACCCTCACGTCCACCCGCAAACAGAAGGGTACTGGGGCAACGTTAATCCCATCGGAATCCGGTCCTGTTACGACGAGGGCAAAAGAGCCGCCGAAACTCTGATCATGGATTACATCCGCGCGCACGGTCTGGATGCCAAGATCATCCGGATTTTCAACACTTACGGTCCCCGCATGCGCCACGATGACGGCAGGGTGGTCAGCAATTTCGCCATCCAGGCCCTGTCCGGCAAGGACATCACCATCTATGGCGATGGCAAGCAGACCAGATCGTTTTGTTATATCGACGATCTGGTGGAGGTTATCAACCGTATGATGCTAAAACCCGATTTCACCGGCCCCGTCAATACCGGCAACCCTTTTGAGTTCACCATCTTGGAGTTGGCTGAAAAAATCATTCGCCTGACGGGCTCAAAATCAAAAATCGCCTTCAAAGACCTGCCCCTGGACGACCCCAAGCAAAGAAAGCCCGATATCAGCCTCGCCAGGGAAAAACTCGGCTGGCAACCTGAAATCGAACTGGAAGAGGGGCTTCATAAAACCATCGCCTTTTTTAAGAACTGGTTGGAAAAAAACTCGATCCCCTAAACTCCATACCCCCCCCATGAACCCCTTAAATCTTCGCGTCGTTTTGGTGGAGCCCACTCAACCCGGAAATATAGGCGCGACAGCTAGGGCTATGGATAATATGGGGCTTGAGGATTTAAGACTGGTCAACCCTTGCGACCATCTCTCAGACGAATCCGTCAAATTCGCCACCAACGCCGCCTTCATCTTAAAAAAAGCGACGATTTACAAATCACTCGCCGAGGCACTGGCCGATCAAAAGCTGGTCATCGCCACTTCCGCCAGAGTCAGAGAGAAATTCCATAGCTTCCTCCACCTTCATCAATTAAAAGACGAACTCGCCGCTTTCCCCAGGGAAACCCCCACCGCTCTCGTTTTCGGACGGGAAAACTCCGGCCTGACCAATCAGGAAATCTGCCTCTGCAACTACTGGATCACCATACCGACCTTCGGGAAAAGCAGTTCCTTGAATCTGGCTCAGGCGGTATTATTGGTCTTATACGAATTCAGAAAATTCGATTTCAAGGAATCCCTGGCCCCCTTTGAGACAGCTCCAGTCGCCAATTCCCATCAAATCGAATATCTTAAAGACCACCTCTTTAAAATCCTCAACGATATCCAGTTCATCCGTCCCGGAAAATACGAATCCCTCTGGAGTAGCTTCTCAAGCCTGATCGGCAGAGCCAAACCCGATGAAAGGGATGTCAGGATGATGCGCGGAATCTTTAACAAAATCGAACTTTCACTGGGGCTTAAAAAAAAGCGTAGAAAATAATCATCTCCTTTTTTATTTTTTTCCGGGTTGGGTTTGTAAAGTATCGCTTTGACTTAAAGCCTGTATTTATGCTAGATTAAAGTAATTTTTTGGGCGTTTTGGCAAAAAGCTTTGTAATCTAACCGTAAGAGAAGTATGAAACACACACCCAGCTGGAAAACCCTTATCATCTCTTACAGCACCAAGAATGATCCCGCTTTAATCCAAAATCTGGAATCGATATCCTTCCAGGATAAACGCGTTGAGACCATCAGCGTTCACAGCAACAAGGAAGCCAAGCAAAAACTGATGGCTCATCCGTCCATCGCGCTGATCCTGTTCATCAAATATAACCCTAAAAATAAAACGCTGACCCTTGAGTTGATAAAACACGTTCATGAGACGCTGAACAACAAAGGGGTCCGTTTCATGATCCAAGGCGAAAAATCCTTTAACGATTTTTATCATAAGGACTTCGAGGAATACGACATTCATCAGTATCTGACCCCGCAAAAACTCATTGTCGATGAATTGAAGCCCATCGTTTTTTCGGCTCTTTGTTCCTACCAGACCATCTCCCATGCTCTGCAGAACAGTTTTTTTACCGAGCAGGAGAGAACCTTCTTCTTAGAGGGACCGATCGTTGTCTTTAAATGGGAAAACAAAGAGAATTATCCACTGATTTACGTATCGGCCAACACTGAGAAAATTCTGGGTTACACTCCCGACGAGTTTTTACATAGCAAAGTCAGTTTTTTAAAGCAGGTCGTTTATCCCGGCGATCTTCACGAATACAAAACCCGTTACAAAGATTTCAGGAAAAAAAACCAGGATTTTCTGGAACAGGAATTCAGGCTCGTCTGCAAAAACGGAAAGATCATCCTGGCCTCATCGATCACCACCCCTATCAGGGACCATAACTGGGAAATCACCCATTACCTGTGCTATCTTTTCGACAATACCTATTTTAAAGAAACCGAACTGCTTTTGTTTGAAAAGGAAATCGATGGCATTATGTTTATCGGCGAGGACTTCCATGTCAAAAAATTAAATCAAGCCATGTCAGAGATGTTGCTTAACACCAAGCAGGAAGTGGTCGGCGGTTTCCTTTTCGATTATTTTAGCCCGGACCAGCAGCATCGGCTGGAAGAGTCTTTCAAGACCGCTGTGACGCAGAAACAATCCATCCGTCTTGAGATCAACCTGTTGAAAAAAAACCAGCTGGAAATCCCCTGTCAAGTCACCATTTCCCCTACCCACAGTTTTTACGAGAGAAACAAGGGGTTTTTTATCTTCTTCGTGGACTTAAGCGATAGAAAACAGATCGAAGAGGAGCTTAGAACCGCCATTCAGGCCGAGAAACGCTTTATCGCTTCGGTGAGTCATGAAATCAGGACACCGCTTTCTTCCATCTTGGGCTACTCCGAGTTACTAAATGACACCACCAGCCTCAACGAGCAGCAAAAAAAATACAGCAAGAACATCGCTAATAACTCCCAGCACCTGCTCAACCTGATCAATGACATCCTTGACATCTCCAAGATCGAAGCCAATCAGTTGCGGCTGAACGAACAGGAAACCGCCATCAGCGAATTGCTGTCGGAGTGCGCCGTCATGATCTCAAGCAAGATCAAGGACAAGGTCAAACTCAAAGTCAGCATCCCCGAGTTCAATTATTATTTCCTGTGCGACCCGATCCGCATCAAACAGATCTTTATCAATCTCCTGAGCAACGCCGCCAAGTTCACCGATGAAGGTCAAATCCATCTCTACCTAAAAGATTACCAGGAACTTCCAAATAATCATGTGCTCCTTTGGATTTGCGTCGAGGACAGTGGTATCGGCATACATGAATCAAAACAAAAGGAACTTTACCAGCCTTTCAAACAGGCTCACGCGGGAGAATATGGCGGAACCGGATTGGGACTTTATCTGTCCCGCTCCATCGCGAAGATCATGAATGGGGAC
Source organism: Deltaproteobacteria bacterium (assembly GCA_029881655.1). GTDB lineage: Bacteria > SAR324 > SAR324 > XYD2-FULL-50-16 > XYD2-FULL-50-16 > JAOUME01. The sequence continues at coordinate 5,664 of JAOUME010000004.1, forward strand.
ATCACCCTGGAAAGCAAGGTGAATCAGGGCAGCGTTTTTACGGTGCGGCTGGAATTGAACAAAGGGAATTTCAAGGACGTCGGCTTTCATTTTAAAAACATCCAGATCCTGACCATTGAGGACGAGCCTAACCTGACAGACCTTCAGATCGATCAGATTCGAAATACCGGCGCTAAAATCTATCAGAAAAAAGGGACCCAGGACCTGAGCGGGATCCTTAAGGAGATCATTGAAATAGAGCAGTTGGAAGTCGCCATCCTGGATCTGGACGCCTTAAAGGATAAGGCGCATTTTGTTATCGGCTATTTAAAGGAACTCTTCCGGGATATCATCGTCTTTGGCATCAAAAGCCAGTCCAACCGCCTTCAAATCGAAGAGTTGGACTGCCTACTCACCAAACCCTTTTTATTCCATATCTTCGGCAAAGAACTCAACAATTTCATCTCGGTCATTCAGGAAAAGGAATACGACTTCACCAAATTAAAAGTTCTCCTGGCCGAGGACATCAAGGCCAACCAGCTTTTGTTCCAGCAGATGTTCTACAAATTCTTCAAGATTCAGCCGGATATCGCCAACAATGGCAAGGAAGCGGTCGATATGCTTAAAATAACGCCCTACGATGTTATCTTTATGGACGTGATGATGCCCGTCATGGACGGCATCAAGGCAACCGAGGAAATCCGCAAATTCAATAAAACAGTCCCGATCGTCGCGGTGACCGGGAACGTTTTTGCCGAGGACATCGAAAAAACTAAAAAAGCCGGTATGAACGACTTTTTATCGAAACCAATTCAAAAAAACGATCTCCACCGAGTCCTGCTTTCTTCTCTCAACAAGGGGGGGCTCTCCCACCACATAAGCCAACCGCAACAAGAGGAACCTAAAACGCCTGAGACGCCAAAAGGCAGTTCAGGCAACCTCAAAGACAAGATCATGGATTACATCATGGAACTCAGCGGGGATAAAAACGTCGCCGAGGAGATCTATCAGACGACCCTGAGTGAAATTCAGGGTATCATCGGCGAGGTCAAATTGGGCTTTGACAGTGAGGACCACACCTCTCTGGCGTCCTCCCTCCATAAACTGAAGGGACTTTTTATGAATACGGGATTAAATCCGCAGGGAAAGATGATTCAGGAAATCGAGCAGAAACTCAAAGACAAGGGCAACGTCGATCCCTTAATCAACTATCAGACCGACTTTTTTAAGGAGTTGGAAGAATTCGTCTAGGAAACCGCGCCTGAAGACCTTTTAGACGCGGCCAGGATTTTATCTACTTGGAGGAAAGCTGTTGCCGGGTTAAGGATCTCATGAGTTTGGCCTGAAGCGCGTTTTCATCCTGATCGTCCTTCTTCATGTTTTCCTCGGCTTTTAAAAAGGCGGCTTTTGCCCTTTCTGAGTCCAAATCTTCGGCCAACTCGGCCACCTTTCCCAAGACCGTGACCCGGTCTTTAAAAACCTGCGCGTAGCCGTGATGCACCGCGACTTGTTTGGTCTGGCCATTGACCCTATAGGACAAAACCCCGCTTTTGATCTCGGTCAGAAGAGGAACGTGTCCCGGCAGAATACCCAACTCCCCCATGATTCCGGGAATGGTAACGTAGCCGGCCTGATCTTCGACCAAAACCTTCTGGGGTGTGACCACCTCGACCTGCAATATATTTTGTGTCATTAGCTCCCCTTAAATCTTCTTGGCCTGCTCAATGACTTCCTCGATGGTTCCCACCATGTAAAAGGCCTGCTCCGGAAGATCGTCGTGCTTGCCCTGTATGATCTCGTTGAAACCCCGGATGGTGTCCTTGATATCCACGTAAACCCCTGGACGACCCGTAAACACACTCGCCACGTCGAAAGGCTGGGATAAGAACCGCTGGATTTTACGGGCCCGCTCGACCGTCTTTTTCTGCTCGTCTGAAAGCTCATCCATCCCCAGGATGGCGATAATATCCTGAAGATCCTTGTACTCCTGAAGAATTTTCTGCACCCCGCGAGCGCAATCGTAATGCTCATGTCCCAAGACGTTGGGGTCCAATATCCTTGAAGTGGAATCAAGAGGGTCCACCGCCGGATAGATTCCCAACTCAGAAATCGCCCGGGATAAAACCGTTGTCGCGTCCAAGTGAGCAAAAGTCGTGGCTGGCGCCGGATCGGTCAAGTCGTCCGCGGGAACATAAACCGCCTGCACCGATGTGATCGACCCCTTGTGGGTCGAGGTGATCCTTTCTTGAAGCTGTCCCATCTCGGTCGATAAGGTGGGCTGGTAGCCTACCGCCGAGGGAATCCTACCTAGCAAAGCCGATACTTCTGATCCCGCCTGGGTAAAGCGGAAGATATTATCCACGAACATCAACACGTCCTGGCCCTGCACGTCCCTGAAATATTCCGCCACCGTCAATCCGCTGAGCGCGACCCTGAGTCTCGCTCCGGGCGGCTCGTTCATCTGGCCATAGATCAGGGCGGCCTTGTCAATAACGCCCGAGTCCTTCATTTCATGCCAAAGATCGTTTCCTTCCCGGGTTCGCTCCCCGACACCCGCGAAAACGGAGTATCCGCCATGTTGCTTGGCGATATTATTGATCAGCTCCATGATGATGACCGTCTTGCCGACTCCGGCTCCTCCGAAAAGTCCGATCTTGCCACCTTTTAGGTAAGGGCAAATCAGATCCAAAACCTTGATCCCCGTGACCAGCATGGAAGCCGTCGTGTCCTGATCATCGAAGGTCGGTGGATCACGGTGGATCGGCCAGCGGTCATCGGCCTTGACCTCGCCCAGTTCATCGACCGGATCACCCGTGACGTTTAATATCCGGCCCAAGACCCCGTTGCCCACAGGTACGGTGATCGGGTTTCCGGTTCCGGTCACTTCCATTCCCCTTACCAAACCATCCGTCGAGGACATGGCCACTGAACGTACCGTATTCTCACCTAAGTGCTGCTGCACCTCCAGGGTCAGATGGTTCTTTTTGCCGTCAAATTCAAAATCCAACGTCAACGCGTCCATGATTTTAGGGAGTTTCCCCTCATCGAATTCCACATCGACAACCGGTCCAATAACCTGTACGATTCTACCTGTATCCATTTTAGACATGCCTCTCTTAAATATTAATTTTCTGTAATTTTAAATCGATTCCGCACCGGATATAATCTCGGTCAGCTCCGTTGTGATCAAGGCCTGTCTGGCCCGGTTGTATTGCAGGCTTAATTTCGCCAGCATCTCGCCCGCGTTCTTGGTGGCCGCGTCCATGGCGGTCATTCTGGAGGCGTGCTCGCAGGCATGGCTGTCCAGAAGTGCCGTGAAAACCTGATTTTCGACATATTGCGGTAAAATACTGCTTAAGAGATCCAGCTTATCCGGCTCGAAGATAAACTCCAGCGATTCTTCCATGCCCTCCGACTCAGGCGGCTTGATCGGCAGAACCTGCCGAATCTGAACCTCCTGGGAAATAACGTTCTTAAAACGGTTGTAAGCCAAAAAGAGATGGTTGATCTCCCCTTTGGCGTATTCCTCGATAAGACGCTTCACCATGGGGCCGACCGCGTCGAACTGCTCTTGTTCCTTCAGGTCTTTGATGGTTTCGGCGACCTCCAGGTTGCGGCTTTTAAAAAACTCCTGCCCCTTCTTGCCAAATGCCAGAATTTCCCTTAATTCAAAAGGCTGATCGGGCTGAAGTAAAAAAAGGTTCAACTGCTTGCAAAGATTCGAGTTCAAACCGCCGCAAAGCCCCTTGTCCGATGTGACAAGCAACACCAGAGCTTTGCCGCCTTCTCTTTTTTCCAAAAGCGGGTGCGCGGAATCCTCGATGCCCGAGCTTAAGTTAACGACCAGCCGCTCCAGCTTTTCCTTATAGGGCCTGGCGTTTGAGATGCGGTTCTCGGCGCGCTTCATCTTGGACGCGGCAACCATCTTCATCGCCTTGGTGATATGCTGGGTATTCTTGATGCTACCCATGCGGAGCTTAATGTCCTTTAACGTGGCCATGTCTTTTAATCACTCCCTTATGAGGCGATTTTGCTGGTTTGTTCATACTCGCCGGCGAAGCTCTCGATGATTTTGGTCAGGTCGGTCTTGATCTGGTCGCTCAGCTTCTTTTCCTTCTTGATCAAATCGAGAAGTCCCTTATGGCTCGACTTGATGTGCTTTTGAAGTTTTTCCTCAAAATCCAATATCTTTTCGGTGGGAATCTTGTCGCAATAACCCTTGGTAACCGCATAGATGGTGATCACCTGCTCTTCCATCTTCATGGGCGTGTACTGTTTCTGCTTTAAGGATTCGACCAGCCTTTGCCCGCGGTTGAGCTGTCTCTGGGTAGCCTCGTCCAGGTCGGAGCCGAACTGGGCGAAGGCCGCTTTTTCCCTATACTGCGCCAGATCCAGTCTCAAGGTTCCGGCCACTTCCTTCATAGCCTTGCTCTGAGCCGCTCCACCTACCCTGGATACCGAAATACCGACGTTGATCGCGGGTCTGATGCCCGAATTGAAAAGCTCGGTCTCCAGAAAGATCTGACCGTCGGTAATGGAAATCACGTTGGTCGGGATATAGGCCGAAACGTCGCTGGCCTGCGTCTCGATGATCGGCAGCGCCGTGATGGACCCGCCTCCGAGTTCGTCGTTGAGTTTACAGGCTCTCTCCAAAAGACGGCTGTGAACATAAAAAATGTCACCGGGAAAAGCTTCTCTTCCGGGAGGTCTTCTCAGGAGCAGGGAAAGTTGCCTGTAGGCGACCGCCTGTTTCGAGAGATCATCATAAATGATCAGGACCGCTTTTTTCTTCACGTTCATGAAATACTCACCCATCGCGACCCCCGCGAAAGGCGCGATAAACTGAATAGGCGCCGGATCGCTCGCCGATGCCGCCACCACGACGGTATACTCCATCGCCCCTTGTTCCTCTAGCTTCTGAACGACTTGGGCTACCGTCGAATTTTTCTGGCCAATGGCCACATAGATACAGATAACGTCCTCACCCTTCTGGCTGATGATCGTGTCGATCGCGACGGCTGATTTACCTGTCTGGCGGTCACCGATAATCAATTCCCTCTGGCCTCTTCCGATCGGTACCATCGAATCGATCGCTTTCAGCCCCGTCAATAGGGATTCATGAACCGATTTCCTCGCCACGATTCCCGGCGCGACCACTTCCAGCCGGTTATGAGCGTCGGCCTTGATCGGCCCCTTGTTGTCGATGGGAGCGCCAATCGGATTGATCACCCGTCCTAGTATCGCGTCGCCTACCGGAACCTCGGCGATTCTCTTGGTCCGTTTGACTTGATCGCCTTCCTTGATTTTCTCGCCGCTGCTGAAAAGAACGACCCCGACATTGTCTTCCTCAAGATTTAAAACCATCCCGACAGAACCGTCTGGAAACTCGACCAACTCTCCCGCCATAACCTTGTCCAGTCCGTAAACGCGCGCGATTCCGTCTCCGACCGTCAAAACGGTACCCATTTCCTTTACCTCGACCTCCGAGTCGAAATCCTCGATTTGCTTTTGGATAATCGCACTGATTTCTTCAGCTCTGATCTTCATATGTCAATTCCCTCTGGATATAGTTTCATGAATTAGGTTCAATCGATTCTTGATGCTGCCATCCAAAACCACGCTGCCGATGGTGGTGATGGCTCCCCCGATGATCTCGGGATCAACCAAAACGGATAGTTCTATCTTCTTGCCCGAATAGTCCGCGAGTTGCTTCTGGATCTTTTGGGTCTCTTTTTCGTCAATATCAAACGGCAGGGTGATCGACGCCACGGCCTTGTTCAAGGCGCTGTTGGCCAGCCCCTGATAGGATCTGGAAATCCACTCGATCAGCTCGAAACGGTTTTTGACCAAAAGATAACCGCAAAAACGTCGCAACTGCTCATCCACGCCCATCTTTTTAAGGATATCCCCCACGGTCTTCAGCTTGGCTGATTTTCGGTACTTCGGCTCGGCGATAAACTCCCGAAAGTTCTTGTCTTGATGATATACTTCGGAAAGCTCCGCGATCTGCGCCCCGATAGGTTCGACCTTGTTTACTTTTTGCGCCAGCAGCATAAGCGCCCTGGCATACCTTTTCGCGATAATTCCTTCCATTTGTATCGATGCTTTTTTTGTTTGATTATCCGGTTTTCTTCAAAAGCTTGCCGTAATCTTCCATCAAGGCTTTTTGACGGGTGGCGTTCATCTGAGCCTTCGTCAATTCCCTGGCGATTCTAACCGCTTCGTCAGCCAGAAAAACGCGAATCTCCTTTTTGGCGTGGCTGAGTTCCTGATCGATCTGCGTTTCGGTTTGTCTCTCAATATTGGCCGCCAGCAGTTTGGCGTCCTCGATGATTTTAGCCTGCTCGGCTTCCATATCCGCTTGAGCCTTTTGCCTCTTCTCTCTTAACTCCTGATCCAGGCACTCGAATTTTTTGTTGTACTCATCGAGTTCCTCTCTGATCCGATCGACCTTGCTTCTGGACTCGTCGAATTCGGCCTTGGCGTTTTTGGCCATCGTCGAGAGCATTTTGGATAAAGGTTTTTTCGCGAAGATGTGCAGCAGAATCAACATGATTAAAAAATTGATCCCCTTAAAGAGCATCTCGGAGCTTAAAAGCGACCCCGCTCCACCCGAGGAGGCAAAGGCCTCGCCAGCCGACAAGATAACACCCGCTGTGATTGATAAAAACTTAAACATCCGACCTGAATAGTTTTAAGATTATTTAAATGATTTTTTCTGGATCGATTCAGCCAGATCCTGGGTCAGTTTTTTCGCCAGGACCAGCGCATCTTCCTTTTCTCTTCTTATTTCCGCGAAAGCTTCTTCGATCTTCTCATCCGAGATTTTTCTGGCGGCGTCCAAAATTTCCTTCGCCTGCCTCGATGCCGTTTCGATTCCTCTTTGCTGTTCACCTAAAATCTCTTTCTGGGTCTTCTCCAGTTTGCTCAAGTAGGTCTCACGGCTGGCGTCGATCGCGGTCGATAGGTTCTTGATCGTCTCCAGGTTTTTATCGTTAACCTTTCGCCGATTCTCCAAGGTCCTTAAAATGGGCTTAAATAGCCATGTGTTCAATAAAAACATGGTGATAAGGAACACGACGAAGATATAAAGCGCCGTGGGCCATTCGAGGTGAAGTACCCCGAAATTAAATATTTCTCCAATTCGTTCGTGACCCATATCTAAAATTGTTCCGTTTCTGGTTTTTTATCGCTAATTAACGAGACCTATCAACCGCGCCTAGAACATGTCAATAGAAATCCCTATTTTTTTAGGTCCTCCCGTAATGGCATAGATTAAAAATGCCAAGCTTGATAAGGCTTTACAGTTCTTTATAATAAATATAAAAATAGTCAACTTAACAGATGGATTAACGATTATTAAATGGTTCGCCGCATTGAATGAAATAAAAAACGGGATCGATGCCCTCGTGGTCGCCGCCGGCAGGGGAAGGCGCATGGGCCAGGGTCTCAACAAAGTCTATTTGGAAATAGGGGGCTTGCCGATCTTAAGGAGAACACTGCTGAAGCTGGAAAGCGTTTCTCTGATCAAAAGGATCGTTGTGGTGATCCACCCCGATGACGAAGAGGCTTTTGGGTCGCTGCTGAAGATGAAACCGGCCCTGAAAAAATTTGAAAAATGGGTTTGTGGGGGAGAGGAACGCTCTGATTCGGTCAGAAACGGGTTGAGGTATTTGATTCAACACGACCCCGCGTCCCTGGTCATGGTGCATGACGGGGCCAGGCCTTTTTTTGGCGAGGCGCTACTTATAAGGATGATCGAGGGACTAAGCGATGCTGAAATCGCCGTCCCGGCCTTATGTGTCGCCGACACGGTCAGGAAAAAAACCGAGGCCGGTTCCGAAGTCGTAAAAAGAGATGAGCTGTTTTTGATTCAAACACCCCAACTTTTTAAGTCGGAAAAGATCAATCCTGTCTTTTTGGATGCCGAGAGCCACAAGAATTTCACCGACGAGGCCGCCTATTTCGAGGATCTGGGTTTGCCGGTCCATTTTGCCGAGGGTGAGCGGTTCAATATCAAGATCACCACGCCTGAGGATCTGAAAATGGCTGAGTACATTCTTTCAAACCAGATACTTTTCTCATGAATCCCGCGGCGATTGCCCTTTAGCTCCGACAAGACTTCAATACAAATGCGATCAGAAACCAAAAAGCCCCTTTCGATCTATCTTGAGACCCTGGGTTGCTCCAAAAACAGGGTGGACTCCGAAATCATGTCGGGCTCCCTTTTAAAATCGCGTCTCGTTATCGTCGATAGGCCTGAGGCCGCCGAAATCATCATCTTAAACACCTGCGGTTTTATCGCCAGCGCGGTCGCCGAATCGATCGAGCGGCTTTTGGCCCTGGCCGAGTTTAAAAAGACCGGAAACTGTGAAAAACTGGTCGTGGCTGGATGCCTCAGCGAACGCTACAGGGAGGGACTCTTAAAGGAGGTTCCCGAAATCGACGGCCTAATCGGCACCAGCGATTACACCAAGATTTTCGACTCTATCCAAAACCTTCTTGGCTCCAGCCGGGTCGAGAGTTTTCTTAGCGATACCCCGAATTACTCCGTGAACAACTACCTGGCCGAAAGGGCTCTCTCCACCAAAGGGGGTTACGCCTATCTCAAGATCGCCGAAGGGTGCTCAAACCTGTGCAGTTTCTGCAACATCCCTAAACTCAGAGGCGGCTTCAGGAGCCGTCCCTTAGAAAGCGTCCTGAATGAGCTGGACTCACTGCTAAAAAAAGGAGTCAGGGAGATCAACCTTATTTCGCAGGACACCTCCTCCTACGGTATCGAAGGGGACGGGAAAACGAATCTTTACAGTCTGACGGAGGCGATCCTTAAATCCACGACAGATGATTTCTGGCTGAGGATTTTTTATTCCTACCCCAACCGCTACCCGCAAAAACTCTTTGGATTGATGAGAAAAGACCTGCGCCTGGTCCCTTATATTGATATGCCGTTTCAGCATTTCTCAGACCCGGTCCTAAAAAGGATGAAAAGACATCTCACCGAGGATCAGATAAAAAAAATTATCGACAAGGCGTTTCAAGCAAACGGGGAATTGACCCTGCGCACCACCTTGATGGTCGGTTTTCCGGGGGAAACCGAAAAGGATTTTCAAAAGCTTTTGGATTGGGTCGAAAAGGGACTCTTCCGTCATCTGGGCGTTTTTGTCTATTCCGACGAGGATAATATCGAGGCTTCCGGTTTCAAAAACAAGATCCCCGAGAAAATCAAACAGCAACGAAGAAGGCTCCTCATGAAAGCCCAGCAGAGAATCTCTAAAAATAAAAATCGATCTCTGGTTGGTCAAACTCTAAAAATTTTGATAGAGGGATATTCAGAGGAGACCGAACTTCTCTTAACAGGGAGAACAAGGTTTCAGGCGCCCGAAGTCGATGGCGCGGTTTTGATCAGCGAAGGCGAGGCCAAAGCGGGAGAGTTCCACCAAGTCCTCATTACCCAGGCCCACCCCTACGATCTGGTCGGTAAAATCGTCAACTAAAGGTTAAACGTCAAGGTAAAAACCCAACTCACAACTCTTTTTAATTAAATAGCTTATGTCAGGTCACAGTAAATGGAGCACCATCAAGCACAAAAAAGGTGCCGCAGACGCCAAGAGAGGGAAGATATTCACTAAGGTCATCAGAGAGATCACCGTCGCCGCCCGAATGGGAGGAGGGGATGTAACCGGCAATCCGCGGCTCAAGGCCGCCGTCAGTCTGGCCAAGTCCGTCAATATGCCGTCCGATAATGTCCAAAAAGCGATCAACAAAGGAATCGGAGCCGACAAGAGCGTCAACTACGAAAACATCGTTTACGAAGGTTACGGACCCGGCAACATCGCCCTGATCGTGGATTGCCTGACCGACAACAGGAACAGAACGATCTCCAGTATCCGCAGCATTTTCAACAAGAACAACGGCAATCTGGGCACCTCCAATTCCGTCTTGTACATGTTCGAACGCAAGGGCCTCATCGAAGTCGAAAAAAGCAAAATCGACGAGGACAGCCTGACCGAGCATATTTTGGAGGCGGGTGGAGAAGACATCGACAGTTCAGACGAGGAAATCTTCGAGATCACCACCAAACCCGAGGATATAAGCCAGATCGTCGATTACCTGGAGGAAAAATCCATCCCCGTCTCGAAATCGCAGGTATCCCTGATTCCAGCGAACAGTATTATGGTGGATGACCTGCAGTTGGCCAGACAGATCCTCAATTTCATCGACATTTTAGAGGATGATGACGATGTGCAGCATGTCTATAGCAACCTGGATCTATCCCAGGAAATCCTGGACCAGCTATAGTGGCTCTGCCCAGTTATGTCTGAACGGGAAATAATCATCGGAATCGACCCTGGTAGCCGCCATACCGGCATCGGCATCATCCTGAAGGAATCAAACCGCTTGAAATACATCTATAGCGCGGTCATATCGCCTGCCCCGAAGGCAAGCCTGGATACGAAACTGGAGTTCATCTTTATGGAACTCAACCGGATTTTGGAGGAGTTCAAACCGCAAACCGCCTCCATCGAAAAAATCTTTCATTCGGTCAACCCGAGGTCCTCGCTGATCCTGGGACATGCCAGAGGGGTGGCCATGTTGGCTGCGAAACTTAGAGGACTCGAAATTTTCGAATACTCACCCAATGAAATCAAATCGGCGGTGGTCGGCGCAGGCAAGGCCGATAAACATCAGGTCCAGGCCATGGTCAGGGTGCTTTTAAACCTTCAGGGGGAAACCGCCCTCAAGGAGGATGAGTCGGACGCGCTGGCAATGGCGATCACTCAGGCCCACCACACCGATTACAGCCGCTGTTACAAAGCCGGATCTTAACCAAACAGCTTGACAGGAAAACCTCATGATCGCTTGGCTGAAAGGAACCATCCATCATATCAAAGACTGCGAAATCGTCCTTAATGTCGGGGATGTAGGGTATCTGGTCCAGGTGGGACAAAACCAGTCCATGTCCCGGGGCTATCAGGCGGGGCAAGAAATCGAACTGGCCATCTATACCCAGCTCAAGCAAGACGAAATGCGGCTCTTCGGCTTTGAGTCCTTCGACGAGAGGGAGTTGTTTTTGCGATTGATCAGCGTTAACGGCGTCGGACCGAAAATGGCCATCAATATCATCGACCAGCTTACTCCGCCCAGGATCGTTGGAGCCATCAGGGAAAACTCCAGCGACACCTTCCAAAGCGTGAGCGGTGTCGGTAAAAAAACCGCGCAAAGAATCATCCTTGACCTGAAAGACAAGCTGAAAGACGCTGTTTTTATGACTTACGGCACCAGGGGAGGGTCTGATCTGGATGCCGTGGCAGGAACAGGAGCCGGCGGCGACCTGATCGAAGATGCCGCGTCGGCGCTGAGGAATCTTGGCTTCCAAACCGCTCAAATCCAAATTTCGATCCAAAAACACTTTCGGCAGGGAATAAAGTTGGACGATTTGATAAAAAAATGCTTAAGTGAACTCAGTCAGATTTCTTCTAAACGCTGAGGGATTAACAATGTTTTTATTAATGGGGCTTTCATTAACTCGCAATCAATACCAATTAACTAGGAAATCATCATGGGAAACTTAAACAAAGTTTTGCTGATCGGACATTTAGGACAAGACCCGGAAAAAAGGGTGACCCAGTCAGGAAGTTCGGTCGTCACCATCAATCTTGCCACCACCGAAAAATTCACTGACCGCAGCGGCGCCAAACAGGAAAAAACCGAATGGCACCGGGTTGTTTTTTGGAACAAACAGGCCGAGTTAATCGAGCAGTACTGCAAAAAGGGATCGCAGCTCTATATCGAAGGCAGTCTCCAGACCCGCGAATGGACCGATAAGGAAGGCAACAAACGCTGGACAACCGAAATAGCCGGCCGGAATATGCAGTTTCTCGATTCCAAACAGGGCGGGTACTCCCAGGAACAAAGGGCACCCCAACAAGGATCTCAACAGGGATCCCATGGTTTTCAAGGTCAGGGTAGCGGCTATCATGACAATCAGCCACCCCCTCCAAACAACGACTTTATCGATGACGATATCCCGTTTTAACCAGATTTGACCCCAACTATCCACAAGGTTTTGGACAGAAAAACCCCTTTTCCCAAAACCTTGTGATTTTTCCTCGGTTTCCCGTCCGTGCGGCACCTTAAAAAAACCCGCTCTCAGGCCTTTGCTTACCGTCCTTCATTCAAAATAGACGGACGGCTCCTTTTTTTTATTTCGATACCGAGCTTGGCAGTTTCCTTGCAATTCTGATTCTTAAGGAAAAAACCGTTAATTTAGCGGGGCTGATTTTATAGGATTACAAGCTTTCTTAAACCCATTATAATAATACATGACCGGGAATGCGTGTTTTTCAGGGGTATCTCTGGAAAGACTTCCGGTTGGAAAATTTAGGGCCCGCAAGTCAAGATCGTCGAAAATCAACCGCGGGTGAACAAAACCGACTCCATGATAAAAACTCCTGAGCCAACTATTGTGCTATTAAAATTGATTCTGGGCTTATTATTGCTCGTTCTCTTGAGCGCCAGTTCCTGCCTCCAGAAAAAGGGCGATGTCGTCACCATCACAACGACCAACAGCATCTCCAGCATCTACCCCAGTAACGGCTCCCTCGGCGTTCCCATCGGCACCCTGATCACCGTCACCTTTCAAAATGCGGTGACCCCAACAAAGATGACCACTTCAACGACCAGCGACTGCGCCGGGACCTTTCAGCTTTCAAAAGACCAGTTCACCACCTGTATCCCGATGCTTTCCGAACCGGTCGCCTTCTCCCAGAACAAGTCGTTTAAGATAACCCCGGCATCGCCATTGGAATACAGCACGACTTACCAGGTCAAGGTCAGCTACAGCTACGGAATCGATAATAGCGGATTGACTTACAGCAAGACCGAAACCTTCTCCTTTACCTCCAGTGGCATCGAAAAAAATCCGCCCTACGTCGCCAGCACTTCGCCCGCAGACGGTTCGACCGATGTCTCGCTCAATGAGACGATATCGGTCACTTTCAACGAGATCATGACACCCCTGACGATAACGACCAACGTCTCCGACAGCGTCTGTACCGGTAGTTTCCAGGTGTCGGCCGACGACTTCCTGACCTGTCTTCAAATGACGACTTCCCCTATCGCGAGTACCGACCTGAAGACCTACAGCGTAACGCCTCTGGCGGGCCTCGATTACAATTTGACCTACAAGATCAAGCTGGATACCACCATCACCGATGCCGCGGGTAATGCCTTGACGGCCGATTATGTATCGCCGCTGGGATTTTGGTCCTTGCTCCAGCACGGTTTTATCATCTCCAGCCCCAGCGCCAACGTCAACGAAAAGGGAGGTACCGCCGTTTTCACCCTGCGCCTGAAAACGGAACCCTCCGCCGATGTTACCCTGCCGATAACCAGCGGCAATGCCCTGGAGGCGAGCGTGCTTCCAGCAAGCCTGACTTTCTCGATAACCGATCCCGCTTTAGCGTGGAATCTCGATCAGGTCGTCTATATAACCGGCGTGGATGACGCGCTAACAGACGGGGATCAGACCGTCGATATCCAATTTGGCGCCGCCGTCTCCGCGGACCCCAATTACAGCGGTTTGACCAGCGCCCCCCTTTCCCTGCTCAACATCGATGACGAATCCGCCGGGTTTATCGTCACTCCCGCCGGAACCACAACGACCGAAGCGGGCGGCACCGCCAGTTTTACCGTCGAGCTTAAAAAACAGCCTTCAGCCAACGTAACGCTTACGCTCGACAGTGACGACCTGAGCGAGGGCACCGTCAGTCCGCAAACCCTGATCTTTACTAACGCCAACTGGAACAATCAGCAAAACGTGACCGTAACCGGAGTGGACGACTTTTTCTTCGACGGGGATATAGCCTACAATATCGTTTTTAGCGACTCGGTGAGCCCTGACATAATCTATGACGCCATCGCCGTGCCGCCGGTTGTCATGACCAATACCGATGACGATTCCGTCGGATTTAACGTAACCCCCATTGACGGCAACACCTCTGAGGCCGGAACGACGGCGAGCTTCTCCATAAGCCTGACCAGCGAACCTTCGGCCGACGTGACTTTGGACATCACCAGCGACAATCTCGCGGAAGGCACGGCCTTACCGGCGAGCATGACCTTTACTTCCCTGGACTGGTCCACACCCCAGACCGTCACCGTAACCGGGGTGGACGACTTTGCCATCGACGGAGACATCCTCTATTCGATAGTTCTCTCCGCGGCGGTTTCCGCGGACCCGGTCTACGATACCATCAAACCCGCGGACGTGGCGGTAACCAATGTAGATGACGATACAGCCGGGGCGATCATCAGCAACATCAGCGGAAACACGGACGAAGCCGGAACCTCAGCCACCTTCGACGTTCAGCTCTCCAGCCAGCCGACCGACCCCGTGACCATTCCCCTGTCCAGCGGCAATCCCCTGGAGGCGACCGTGCTTCCAGCCAGTCTGATTTTTACCAACCTCGACTGGAACATCCCCCAGACCGTGACCGCTACGGGAGTGGATGATTTCGTTCAGGACGGCGATCAGAACTATTTTGTCGTCTTGGGGGTTTTAAGCAGTCTGGATTTGAATTTCTCCGGCATTGATCCCGCCGATGTCGGTCTGGTTAATCTCGATAACGACACCGCCGGTTTTATGGTCAGCCCGGCCAACGGCAATACCAGCGAAGCGGGCACGAGCGTCCTGTTTGTCGTACGCCTGCAAAGCGAGCCGACCGCCGATGTAACGATTCCTCTCTACTCAAGCGACAACACCGAGGGAATCCCTGATGTCTCCAGCCTAACTTTCACGAGCTTAAACTGGAACGTCAACCAGACGGTCAACGTAACCGGCCAGTCCGATCTGATCGAGGACGGCAATCAATACTACAGCGTCATTCTGGCTCCGGCGGTCTCGGCCGATCCTGTTTATAGCGGAAAAAACCCCAACGACGTCAGTATCCTGAACATCAATGTCGACGTAACAGGGCCAGTCGTCCAAAGCTCCTCTCCCGCTGACGGCGAAAAAGACGTGATCAAGGAAAATCTGGAGATCGCCGTTACCTACGACGAAACGGTGGTTCCATCGACGGTGACCGCCAATAACGTCAATAGTACCTGTAGCGGCACCATCCAGGTTTCCCTGGATAATTTCTCCACCTGCGTTCCCTTTACCGGACAGCCTGCGGCAAGCAACCTGAATAAGACCTACAGCTTGAGTCTCTCGCAAAAACTGGTTGGTTTGACGAACTACAAGATCCGGGTTCTAAATACCGCCCAGGATGTCCACGGAAACATCGCGACAGCCAGCTATACCTCGACTACCGGTTTTGGAACCGCATTCAAGAAACTTCCCGATACGGCACAGGTCTTCAGCTACTCCTCCGTTTTCGGCGAGGATCATGATTATCTGATCAACGCACCGTCTTTCAGCGACAACGCCAATAACAGCGTCACCGACAATCAGACCGGACTGCTATGGCAAAAGGACGCCGGCAGCGTTACCCGTTCCTGGCTGGACGCGGTTTCCTACTGCGACTCTCTGAGTCTGGCCGGAAGAACCGACTGGAGACTGCCGACAGATAAAGAGCTTTTTTCGATCACCCGTTTTTACGCCGCAGCGACCAAGATCGATACCACCTATTTCCCAAACGCCATCGCCTCCAATTACTGGAGTTCGACCGAGTCTTTTTTGGACTCCTCCTCGGCCTGGTATGTCAATTTCAACAATGGTATGGTCGCCACAAACCAAAAACTCAGTTCCTACTACAGCCGTTGCGTCAGTGATGGGCTTTCTGGCAGCCGGTATAATCAAAACCTTTTCACCGACAACCTCAACGGCACGATCACCGATAACCGTCTCGGGCTGGTGTGGCAGGAAGTGGAAAACAATCCGGTTACTTGGTCGAACGCCATCATCTACTGTGAGGGATTAACCTTGGGCGGGTTTTCGGACTGGAGACTGCCCAACGTGAAGGAATTGCATTCCCTGGTCGATAATCAGACGGCAAACCCATCTATCAACCAGAGCGCCTTCCCGCTGGCCACAGCGTATTATTACTGGAGTTCCACCACCAATCCCGGAAATACAGCTCAGGCCTACCTGATCTCGTTTGATACCGGAGACGTGACTGAGACCAACAAGTCCTACAGCTTCAACGCCCGCTGTGTCCGGGCTGGAATTTAACGGTTATTGCCAGGGGTCATTTGATCGTCTTTTTTAATCCGCCCCAAAGGGATTCAGTCCCGCCGGATCGCCCTTTTCAAGGATGTCCTGCTTCTTCTTGTCCTGGATTCTTTCAGCTTCACTTTTAAAGCGGACTTTTAATTCCAGATTGGCGGGCGCTTTAACGCCGCTATACACCAAATCGGACTGAGACTGAATAAGCGTGTGACCCACGAGATCCGGCACCTTCAATAAGACCGAATCTTTAAAATTCTTCCGGTTTTCCAGCCCCGTTTCGACTTTTTGCGACATTCCAGGGCGTCGTAACGGATGATCGGCCTGTAGATCCGGTTTTACTTCTTCTCCTCTGATTTTAAGGCTAAACTCATCCTTAAGGCCGAACTCGTCAAACCCGGTTATCACCAGCAGGTTATCCCCGCCCGTCAAATTCAGGATCTTTTTTCTCTGAAGTACGAATTTTTTGGCGGGTTTATAGAGGCCCTCTTCAGGCATAATGGATAGGGCTTTTTGGTTGAGAACCGCTTCCCAACGCATGATCAGGCGATCAGAAACGATAACGAGGTCCTTCAGCTTTTCCTGATCGATCTCCTTGATTCCCCCCATCAGATTCAACTTTGGCGGTGAGTCCGGCCTCGGCTCGAATCGAATCTGCCCCACAATCTCTTTCCTGTTTCCGTTGAGATCGACCGCCGTCACTTGTAATTCACCCTCCCTGGCTTTGCCAAAGAGTTCCCTGATAATGTTCTGGTCCAGAATGGCTTCCGTTTTCCCCTGATTTAAACTCAACGGACGCTTGATCTCCTTTAGGCTCAGCTCAACAGACCACAGCGGCTCGGACCATCTGGTTACCAGGGATTCTCCTTCTTTAATTTTAATTGTTCCGAACTTCACCTCTTTCAAAACGGGGTTTTCCTTAAGATCACCCTGATCTGGTCTGGGCGGCGGAATTTCTTTAGGCCTGGGTTTCAAGGAAGCCGTATCCGCTGTTTGATCCCCATCGGCCGGAAGGATCCTAACCTCGACTGCCCTTAAAACCGGCGGCGCATGATCAACGATCAGAGTCGCTGTTTTCTCTCCCGACAGGGAAAAATCATCCCGGGCAATCACTCTCAGCTGATGCTCACCCTCTTTTAATCGCTCGAAAATCTCTTTACTAAGCTTAAGATGTGTCTGATCTGTCTGTTTTTCTTTACTCAAGGCTCCCGGGTCGTCCGCCGAACTGTCTCCGGACGCGTCCATCCCTTCGATGCTCAGCTTGTCTCCATCAACAAAGGCTTCCCATGAAACCCGATCCCTATCGGCTGAAACGATGATCTCGGCTTCGGGCTGGAGCCAGATACGGTTTTTCCCGTCCCCGATGATCAGTTTTGGCGGCTCCTGCGGCTTTCCAACCAACCGGATCGTTTTTTTCAGGCTGACATCCAAGGAACGGCTTTTGGCCTTGATCTCAATCTCAGCCCGCTTTGCTCCCTCTGCCAGCTTAAAGATTTCCTCCGGATCGATAATCACCTTATTGCCCTCATCCTTGATTTCGGCTGAAACCTTCTCCCCTTTGAATACCACGGCTATTTCCGTCAAAGGCTCATTAAATCCGATCTCAAATCCTTTGCCCTCGATCAAGCGGAATTGATCCAAAAGTCCCGGCGGTTTAAGCCACAAGCCCGTGTCTGCCGTTTCAGGCCTGACATCCATGGTTTCGCTCTGTAGGGCTTTAAGTCTCTCGGCTGGAATCTTCTCCGCCTTTTGAGGCGGCTTGCCTTTCTCCACTTTGGTCTGCATCCCTTCTTCGACCAGGACCTCGGTCTTGCCCTCCGGGTCGGAAACCCCGACGACCCCTTCGATGGTGGCCACCTGGGTTCCCTTCTCATCGGCTTGAAGATCAAAATCGGTCCCCTTGATCCCGATAACCGCCGTCGTCGTCCTAAAACGGATACGTCCCATTTTCTTGCGCTTGGCGATCTTGGCCCGGATATCCCCGATCAGGCTGAAGGAAACACTTTCCTCTTTGTCGTACTTTGGCAGGTTGAACTCATTGATCTTAAAGCGGGAATCGGCTTTTATCAAAACCAGGTCGCCTGATCTAAGCCTGAGCTTGGCCTTTTGGTCCTTTGAGGTGATCAGTTGATCTTCTTTCATTATCACCGCCGGCGACAGGGTCGCCCTGAAGGGACTTCCAAAGCGCATGATCAAAAGCTCGGCTTTCTCGAAATCCGCCTCCCCAGCCACTTCGCAAACTTCATCCTTCCAGCTCAGCAGGATGGGCGTTAGAATATAGACGGGATCTTCTGCCAGGGCGTAAAGGCCAACGTCAATG
The DNA here is from genome assembly GCA_029881655.1 of Deltaproteobacteria bacterium. Taxonomy (GTDB): domain Bacteria; phylum SAR324; class SAR324; order XYD2-FULL-50-16; family XYD2-FULL-50-16; genus JAOUME01. Next base: position 24,131 of record JAOUME010000004.1, read on the forward strand.
ATCTCAGCCGGCGGATAAAGTGACCCGCCTTTGTGTGCGGAGGAGTTATCCGCAGGATCGTTTTGCTTGGCTGTGGCGGGTCCGCTCCCGGAAAAAAGCAAGAGCGACAATAAGACAACCCGAAGAACATAACCAAAGAAAACATCAGGAAAATTCATCGGTGTCTCCTAAAGCCATTTGGCGGCGAAGATTCTTGTCTTATCGCTATAGGCAAAGCGAGATAAAATGATCATTTTGCCGTAGGCTTCCCGCCTTAGGATATTGGCCTTGTGACCCATCGCCGCGGCCGCGATGGTTTCGGTCGCTGAGAGGCTGATCTGTGGACTGCCGGAATCACCGGCCTGGGAAAAAAGAATCAGCAACAGACGGTTTTGGACCCAGAAGGGCAGGTCTGAGTTCAGCAACCCCTTCAACTCATCAATGACGGGCACCAGGAGGCCGGGCTGGTCCGTCGAGGTCATCAGGTTTAACAGCATGACCAAAGACAGGTTGCCCCTTTCGTTATGATTAAAAAAACTCGCCTGCTTTAGGAAACCCATCGCAGTCTGAAAAAAAAGCGCGGGTGATTCTGATTGACGGGTCATATCAATCAAAGCTTCGTTTAGCAGCCTTAGCTTATAGCCGGATACCCGCGGGTCCAAACCCGCCGCTTCAAGCCGGCTCACCAACCTCAAGCTCCGGGCGGGATTGTCTTTAGTCTGTTCCCTCAACGCCTTGATCATCGATTCCAGCTTTGAAATATCATCTTGCCCCCCCAATTCCGCGAGCATCTCCTCAAATCCCATCTCTACGGGTTCGGATTCGGATTTCATCTTTTTGATCGCGTAAATCGTTTCATTGACCAGAAGCGAGAAGGGACCTCTCACCTTGATTTTGATGAGCAGGTTCATTCTCTTTTGCGCGTCGTCCTGCAAACCTGGACTGCTAAAGCTCGGCAGACTGGCGTTGATCCCCTTCCAAAGCTTAACGATCCCCGGATTTTTTTCTTTTGCGCCCGAGAGAATATCCAGTCCGGCAATCAGGGCCATCCTTTTTCTTTCCGGTTCACTGCTTCCCAAATTTTCGCTGAACGCCTCAAGAGCGTCATTGACGGACTCCGCCCATTGATCGCCTTCTTTTAAGATAATCGACTTTAATCCCATCAAAGACGCCTGACTCACCACCGGACTATCGGACTTCACCAGATCGACCAATTTATTCACCGCTTCCTCGTTAAAATCGAAATCTGGCAATTTGGCCGACCGGGCGATTTCGCCGATCAAAACGCTCAAGTATTCCCGCTCAGAAACCGAACGGTCGGATTCTTCGGCCTGATCCAGAAGATATTTAAGCGCTTTTTGTTGTAGATCCTTTAAGTCCCCCAGATACCCGCTATCTTGCGCCAGATCCTGCGGAACGCGCCGGCTTAGTACGAAGTCCGCCAGGAGGCGAAAGAGAAAATAGCTGTCCTTTTTGCTGAAGAATTGCTCTGGGTTATCCAAAAGCGCCTCCAGGGTCTCCTCGGCCTTATCGTCGTCTTTTTGATATAAACCTTCTAATTTCGCGTCGACGTGCCGATCAAAGTCCTTTTTTACGACCCGGTCCAAATCAAGGGGGACGGCTTGAACCAAAATTGGCGACAAAAACAAAAGAAGGGGCAGGAAGATTATCAGGCTTTTTTTCATAGTCATAACGCTCATAGGTTTTCGGCGGATAACGGTTTTAATTCGGCTCAATCTTTAACGGTACGGCTGTTTATTTGATATTATAGAATTTATTATTGTTTGTTAACTATAGCAAAAGCAGCTATATTTGTCGGCTCCGTTTTTTAACGATCATGAATATTGGGTAGAGTATAATATTTTATTACGAAAGAACACATCAAAAATCAAGATTTAACGATTTACGGCGGTTTCATTGAGCAGTGTGATTAAAGGGAATCATTCCCCGCGGATGCGGCCGGAACCTTCTTTCCCGATGAATCGTTAATAAACGATAAACTTTTGGCTGGCTCCCGAATCTCGGTTTATTATTGCGATTTAATTTTATATTCGAAATTATTTCATTGCATTACGCTCCTTATACCTCAACGCGACTAAAAAAGTATATCGAAAGAAACAGGAACCATGTTAAAATGTAAATAAATCAAACCGACATTTGGAACAACATTGTGAAAGACATTGATTTACACCCCTTATTAGCGTAACCGCACAATCAAGATCAACCTATCATACATAATGGAATTATGAAACAATTTACTCCTGAAGCCGAAGACATCTGGGAAAAACTCGACAGCCACGAACAGCAGGACATCATCAGTAGCTTTATTTGCCAGAATTGCGGTGATGTTCCGGTAGAATCCTTCTCCGGGGTGCTTCAGCTCGGAAAGTTGATCCTCAACGGAAAATGCGAATGCGGCGAGCCGGCCTTAAAGGAATTTTACCTGAAAATCTAATCCCGGTCCAAACCACGACCGCGACTTTCACTGTGGTTATTGGGAGCCTTGAAGCGGGCTTTAGCCAAGACAAGCAACGCCGGCAGAAGCAGCATGTCCGCCGTCCAGGCGCTAAAAATCGCGACCGCGCTTAAAAGCCCCATCCTAGATAATCCCAGATGAATCGAAGGGACCATGACCAGGAAACCGATCACCAACACCAGCGAGGTGAAGCTGATCGCCTGGCCCGCCTCCTTGAGCGTGTTTTCGATCGCCAAATGAATATCTTTAGTCAGGAGGTACTCCGCCCTGTAGTGCGTTATGAAGTGGATGGTGTCATCGACCGAAATCCCGATAATAATGGGCGCGATGATCAAAGTGTCGGTGTCCAGCGGCATGTTGAACAAACCCATCAGCCCAAAGGTCAGGATCACCGGAAAAAGATTCGGCAGCATCGCGATGATCCCCACCTTCAATGATCCGAACACCACCAGAATGATCAGACTCACCACAGCCAAAGCCACCAAAAAACTTTTCACCTGCGCCCAGCTGATATAATCGGTCATCGTCATCAACAAGGCCACCCCACCGGTGACCGACACCTTAAGTTCGGGATAATTCTTTTTCAGGGGTTCAAAGACCCGATCCGCCTCCCTTTGAATATCCGAAAAGAAAACAACATAATCCTTCGAACCCGCATTGAGCATTCTGGAGGAAATCCTGGCCTGACTGTAGTCGTCCGGCACGATTTTAACCCGGTCGTCACGATTGGTATTATCGAACAGGAGCAGCGTCTGTGCCAGCGTATTCGGCTCCTGGGGAATCACATACATTTCCTTTTTGTCCTGGTTTAGCGTCTGAAAGGTGGACTTGACGATATTAACCAGAGAAAGCGTATCCACCACCAGCTTTGAATCATGCCCCTCCATGTAGTTTTGCAAAACCTCCATGCGGTTTAAGACTTCCGGGTCTTTTAGCGCGTCGGTTTTTTTCAGATCCAGGACGATTTCAAGATTCTGGGTTCCGCCAAGTTTTTGATCGACGATATTATAAGCCTCCTTAAAGCCATAACCCTCCCTGACGATTTCAACGATATTCGAATCGATCTGAACCTGGAAAAAACCGTATAGGAAGAAAAGCGTCAAAAGCAGATAGATTAAAACGATCTTTTTTGGGTGCTTCTTTCCGACCGGTTCAAGCTTCATGATCATCCTTTGAACCAGATATCCTGATGGGTCCTTCTTTTTGGCCTCACGTTTTTTGCCATAAGGATTCCAAATGTCCATCAGCATCGGCAGAAAAACCATGGTCATCAAATACGCCACCAGAACTCCCAAACCGGCACCGATCCCGAAGTTCTGAATCGGACCGATCGGGACCAACATCAGCGATATCATCCCCACCGCAGTCGTGAGACTGGTTAACAGACAGGCCAGACCTGATTTTTTCATCACGCTGCGCATGGCCGTCGGATAGTCCTGCCCCTGGCGTCTGAAATACAGATACCCCGATAAAATATGCAGCGAATCGGCGATCCCGACCGTGATAACCAGTAAAAACACCACCTGAATCATCATATTCATCTCGATGCCAACCCATCCGATGATCCCGAAAGTGACCACCGCGCTTAGAATCACCACTGCGAATGGCAAAACGACCCCGCTGAAACTCCTGAAAAGCCAAAGCAGCACGAAAAACATCAAAACAAACATGCCAATGAAGAGGTAACTGACCTGGCTCATGATATCGTTTAACAGAAAATCCATCATCACGGGATTGCCGACCGGATAAAACGTCAAGTCCTTCTTGTATTCCGGCCTGTCAAAGATCGCCTCCACCGCGTTCCAAAATAAAGTATAGTCCGCCTGATCTATCTGCTTGTACTTCGGGATAAATTCTGGTTTTCCCGTCTTTTTTTCAAGTCCGTCCCCACTAAGGCCGAAGTCCTGGACCGGACCTGCCTCCCAGCTTTCGTCCTCAAGTTCCGTCCCTAGGTCGCTGCCGATTAAAATGGCTCCATAGCGGGAATCCCCGGACAGATACATCATCGGATAATCAGGATGTTTTAGGGCTTCCGCGCGCAATCGTTCCCTTACCTCCAGGCTTGTCGGAAGATCATCCCCAATAAAATCCCTGGATACCAGATCGTCTCCCCTGACCTCTAAATAGCTGGCGTTGATCAAACTGGTCAGAGTCGTGACATGGTTTAAGGGATCGTCCTCGCCCGCCTCCAGTGACGCGTCCGTTAGCTGTTTATGAAGCCGCGACAAGGCGGATAAGGATCTTTCCGAGAAAATATCGCCGTCATTGGCCTCGTAGACCAGATAAACCGACTCGTCGCTCTCGAAAGTGTATCGAAATAGATCATAGATCTTTCGTGTCGGATCACCTTCCTTAAAAAAACTATCCAGCGACATGTTCAACTTGATGCTTCCGCTGCCCGCTCCAACCGCGGCACTCAAAACCACCAAAACCACCCAGGCCTTCCAACGGTTTCTCGTTAAAAATTCCGGAATCAAGGCAAAAAACTGGTTTAACCTAAAAAGTACCTCTTTCAATGCTAACTCCTATTCATTTTGTTTGGTATTATTTTTCCGTAAAACCTATCATATCTATCTAAAAACGCAAATAAAAATCACAATTCCACGTTGCCTTCACCTTCTTGACAAATACCTCATACCCCTATATGGTAATATGGACTGTTGGATTTTAACCGCAAATCGATCATGACCAAAAACCTATCCTTTAAGTCCATAGCCTTGATCGCCCTGGTGTTGTTTGGGTTGGGATTATTCACTTCGTCAAGGGCGGCCGGACTGATTATAACTACCCATGCCCCGGTTAAAATCCGGCCGGTCCGCTCTTTTCTTGATAATACGAAAAAAGCGCCTGATCACTGTTGCGCTATCAACATAAACGGTCCCGACTGCCTTGAGCAAACCACAGGGAAGCAGGCCATCGCCAACTCGCACACAAAATTAAAAAGAACGCTCCAAAGCAGTCACAAGCAAAAAAGATGGAACCCATCAAAAAGCCGCCACCCGCTTGTTGCCTTTCCAGAGAAGACCGCCTGGAACCAACCCGGACGCTCCCTGTACTCCTTGAGGACATCTCTGATTTTTTACGCCTGACCCTCTGATCATTAACATTAAAGTCCGTTTTTTGCCTTTTCCAATATATTCAGGTGGGCTGCATTATTTCCGTGGTTAAATCACGCTCTGGGTTTCGTCCCGCGAGATTAGCCTCAGCGCCCCGACTTGCGGAGAAACGACGCTAGATGGGCTTTGGATTAATATAGCAGCCTAAATCACGATACGACCGATTTTCCAAAAACACATCACTAACGAAAGGTATTATGACTCCAAACAAAAACGCTTCCGAGCAGCCCGAAAAAAGAAATAAATCCTTATCCATCTGGATCGGCGTCGCCGTTCTAGTCGCCTTGATCATCGGGGTCTACTTTTACCTAAAGCCCGCCGATTTGTTCTCTAAACCCGCCAACAAGGAATCGCTCGCCCTGGGAAAAACGGTATTTAATAAACACTGCGTAACATGTCACGGCGATGAGGCCGCTGGTGAAAACAAGGCCTTCATAAAAGGGGGAATCAAAGAAGACGGGGGTTATTGGGCTCCGGCGCTGAACGGAACGGCTCATACATGGCATCATCCCGATCAGGCCCTATTTGAAATCATCAAGAAGGGATCGATCGCCTCCGACTCGCCCATGAGAGCCTTTGAAAACCGCCTGAACGATGAGAAGATCGTGGCGGTCATCCATTATTTTCAATCGCTCTGGCCTCCGGAAGTCAAACTGAGAGCCGCTCAGCGAAACATGGAAAAATAAACGCCGCTAACTGAGGACCTGATGATTTCGGTTTATGAAAACGAGGTAAGATGCTTTACGTGGTCTGGCTTAATTGCCTAAAAAGACTTGTCACGATTTTTTTAACAAGTTATAATTTAATAAAACGACAACAGGGTAGACTTTAGTACCTTCAACTTTACTTTATTTCAAGGAGTTTTAATGCAACAGATCAATACCCAGAACATCACCGCTCCGGTAGTCGCTTCAGATGCCCCCCTAGCCGAAAGGCTGGCGTTTCTAAGAAAGGTCTATGGGCTTTTGTCCATCAGCATCTTTTTGGCCGCAGGTGCGTCCTGGATGACCATCAATAACGAAAACTTTCTCAATCTGGTTTTCCGCAACATGATGCTTTTCTTTATCGTGGAGATCGCGGCGATCTTTTTTGCCCTTTGGGCCAGAAAAAAAGAGAACCTGGGTTATATCGCCCTATTTACCTTTACGATCCTCACGGGAATCACCACAGCCCCGATCCTGACGATCTATACAGGTGAGACCGTCACCAACGCCGCTGTTCTGACCGGACTGGTATTCGCGGGACTGTCCCTTTACACCGTCTCGTCTAAAAGAGACTTTTCGTTTATGGGAGGGATGCTCACGACCGGGCTGATCGTCCTGATCGTCGGCGGTCTGTTAAACGCATTCGTCTTTAAAAGCTCCATGGGTTCCTTCATGTTCTCTGCGGGCGGCGTTATCATCTTTAGCGGCTTTATCATCTATGACACCTTTAATATCCTGCACCGCTATCCGACCGACGAATACATTTCGGCCACCCTGTCGCTGTACCTGGATGTCCTGAACCTGTTCCTGATGCTTTTAAGACTCTTGGGCGGAAACCGGGATTAAATCCCGTCACTGTTATTTTCCCTCCCTGGAAACGAAAAAAGGAGACTTTGGTTTTAAGTCTCCTTTTTTTTTGACAGGATATCGATCCTTAATAAGGCCGTAGGCTGATTAATCGCAACCGATGGCCGTGATAATCAGGGAGCGGTTTCTGGGTCCGTCGAACTCCGCCAGAAAGATCCCCTGCCAGGTCCCCAGCGCCAAAACGCCGTTTTGAACCGGGACGCTCAAAGAGGTTCCCATCAGGGAGCATTTAAGATGAGCCGCCGAGTTGCCCTCCCCATGCCGGTCTTGGGGGTGATTCCAGACAACCATCTCCTCTAGCCGGGTCCGAAGGTCGGTGAGGACATCCGGGTCGGCGTTCTCGTTAATGGTGAGACCGCAGGTGGTGTGCAGGGCATGCAGATGAACCAGGCCGTCTTTAAGCCCCAGTTCCGTTACGGCATCCCTGATTCTGGACGTAATGGAGACAAAAGCGTCTTTGGAAGGGGTGGCGACGCTAAGGCGGATCTGGTTTTTCATCTTGAGATTGGATTAGGTTTGATCCATGAAGGAAATCAAGTTTTAGGAATTTTTTTGGAATCCTCCAAAAGGATATTTTTTGCGGCGTCCCCCATAATCGAGTCCGCCAAATCCCGGGTCAGATCACCCATCTTATCGATGGCTTCCTTGAGGAGCATGGGGTTCTCGTTTTTTCGCAAATCCTCCATGACCTTGCGGTGGGCCGCGATCGCTTCGATCTGATCGGGGGTGACGAACTGGTCGGCCTTATGCCAGATACGGTCTATCCCATCGATGATGGTGGTGATCTTGTCCCGAAACTCCACCAGATTACGCTGATTAAAATCATCGACCGCGTATTCCATCGAATCTTTGATCATACGGGTGATCTCGTTTCGATTTAGACCGTGGGTGGGAATGATTTCGATTTTAGACTCCACTTCGCTTCTGAGTTCCTTGGCCGATACGGTCAAAAGCCCGTTCACGTCCACGAAAAAAGTGACTTCCACCTTGGGCAGTCCCGCCGGCATGGGAGGAATCCCTTTTAGAACGAATTTGCCGAGCTTTCTGCAATCCCGCACGAACTCTCTTTCCCCCTGAAAAATAGACAGTTCGATTCCCGTCTGGTTATCCACCGATGTTGAAAAGACTTCCGTGACCTTAGCGGGTATCGAGGCGTTTTTCATCACCATCTTTGAAAAAACCCCGCCTATCGTCTCGATTCCAAGAGACAAAGGGATCACATCCATCAAAAGATAATCCTTCCTGCCGCCGGACAGCAGATGCCCCTGAATGGCCGCGCCGATCGCGACGACCTGCTCCGGATTTATACGGATATGGGGTTTTATCCCGAAAAATGCCTCCACCAGATGCCTGACCAGCGGGATACGGCTGCTTCCCCCGACCATGACCACCTCCTCGATATCCCCGGCGGTCAACTCCGCGTCATGCAGCGCCTCCTTGACATGAGCGAGGGTCTCCTCCACCTTGGGGCGGATCTCTTCTTCGAATTCCTTTTGACTTAAAGAATACTTCGTCTTGATCCCTCTTTCGGGAAGTTCGATCTCAAGGCTTGTCTCAAGATTCGTACTCAGAGCGATCTTGAGGATTTCAGAGCTTCTTTTAAGCCGCTGGATCGTCTCCGGCGAGAGTTCCTTTTCGTCTTTGACCTCCGGCAGGATATCTCTGATCATGCGCCGGATGATCAGATTATCCAGATCGTCTCCCCCAAGATGGGTATCGCCTCTGGTCGAGATCACCCTAAAAAGCCGGTCTTTCAATTCCAAAACGGAAACATCAAAAGTCCCGCCACCGAAATCATAAACCGCTATCTTCCCTTTTTTGTTCTCCTGAAGCCCGTAGGCGATGGCGGCGGCGGTCGGCTCGTTGATGATCCGGGTGACCTCCAGTCCCGCGATCTGGGCGGCGTCCTTGGTGGCTTGCCTTTGGGCATCGTCGAAATAGGCCGGCACGGTGATGACCGTTTTTTTGACCGCTTTCCCCAAAATAATTTCAGCCTTGCGCTTGATCTCCCTTAATACCTCCGCTGAAATCTGCTCGGGACTCAACTGCGCGCCTTCTTCCCCGATCAGAATCTTATCGCGCTCGCCGATTATAACCTTAAAGGGTGATAAAGTCAGGTTCTCTGAGATGTCTTTGGCCCCCCGGCCCATAAACCTTTTAAAAGAGGTGAAAGTAGTGCGGGGATAGTTGGTTCTTTGATTTAACGCCTCCGCTCCGACCAGGAGGCCGTTTTCGGTCTGGCTGACCACGGACGGGGTTTGGGTCGTAAAATAGCTGTCCTCGATTATTTCCGCTCCGGTCTCTGAAACATAAGCCGCCATGCTGTTGGTCGTCCCCAGGTCGATCCCGATAATCAGCTCGCTCATACGATTACTATTATAAACAACTCGATTTAGTTGAGATTATCTCTTAGATTTTTACCGATCATGCGGATTCTTTCTCCCAGATTATCCAGAAATTTCAGCTTGGCCAAATTTGAAAGAATCTTCCCGGCAGTCATTTTGTCTTCACGGTTAGGGATATAGGCCTTGAAATCGGCGGATAGCGCCTCGTCTATCTCCTGAAGGAGTAGGTTGATCCTCGCCTCGGTTTGCTTTAGACTCCCGCTCCCCTCCTGAACCAGATCAAGCTCTTCTTGTATCTCGAACATCTCTAAAACAAAAGCCTGGGGCGGCTGAGGAATCATGCCGTCAAACCCCGGCATCAAAAGGCTTAGAAGATAACGGCCCCTTTTGAAGGGGTAGAACAGGGTTTCTTTCGCCTCGTAGAGAAGCGCCGTGTGGCTGAGACTGAGGGCCTGGTCCTCCTTGGAACCGTTGACATACATATCCGGATGAAGAGCGAATATAAGCCGCTCGAAAGCGGCGGTCACCTCCTTCTTGTCTATGTCATAACCCGGACTGACTCCGAAGATGGAAAAATAATTCATCGTTTTGTTGTACTGCTGGATCTTCTCACAGGCCGTGCAGTAGATCGTATGCTTCAGCTCGCTGTCACACTTGTCGCAGCGCTCCGAGGCACAGTGATGGTGTCCGTGATGATCTGATTTGTCTTCCTTCAATTCTTCTGAGGGGATCATGCGTCCTGGTATCTTATAGGGTTGGGGCCTTGGGGGTAAAAGAAGTTCCGCAACCGCAAGCCGCGTCAGCCTTCGGGTTTAAAAACTTAAACCCTCGGTCCATCAGACTGGTGTTAAAATCCACTTGCGTGCCGTCGATATAGATCAGGCTTTTCTTGTCCACGATGATCTTGATGCCCATCGATTCGAACACCTCGTCGAAATCGCCCACCTTGTCGTCAAAGTCGAAAACATAAGTAAAACCGGCGCAACCACCGCCCTTGATCCCCAGGCGGATACCAGTGCCCTCGGGCAACTGGTTTTCCTTTACCACTTTGCTGATTTCTTTCACCGCGTTTTCCGTTAAGCTGATCATGTCGTTCCTCTTCTTATTTAAGTATTTTGCTTTCTTTGTTTATAGTCCTTGATCGCCGCCTTGATGGCATCTTCAGCCAAGACCGAGCAGTGAATCTTCACCGGCGGCAGGTTCAACTCCTCGGCGATCTCCGAATTGGTTATCTCGGCCGCCTCCTCGATCGTTTTCCCCTTGACCCATTCGGTCGCGAGGCTTGAGCTGGCGATCGCGCTGCCGCACCCAAAAGTCTTGAACTTCGCGTCGATGATCCGGTCGTTTTCCACCTTCAGCTGGAGTTTCATCACGTCGCCGCACTCCGGAGCTCCGACAACTCCCGTCCCCACGTCCTTATCCTCTTTCTCGAAACTCCCCACGTTGCGGGGAGCCGTATAATGGTCGATCACCTTGTCGCTGTACATTCTTTCTCCTTATTGAAATCCATTACCCTCAGTTGATAGATCAATGAGTCTCAGCCCACTGAATTTTGCTGATGTCGATCCCCTCTTTCGCCATATCGTACAAGGGGGACATTTCCCTTAATCTCTGGACGACGCTGGTCGTCTTCTCGATGGTTTTCTCTATTTCCTCATCTGTGGTAAAGCGGCCCAGACTGAACCGGATGGAACAATGCGCCAGTTCCGGCCCGATTCCAAGAGCCCTTAAGACGTAGGAGGGTTCCAGACTGGCCGAGGTGCAGGCCGAGCCGGATGAAACGGCGATGTTTTCCATGCCCATCATCAGACTTTCTCCCTCCACATAGGAAAAACTCAAATTCAAAATACCCGGAAGTCTCTTTTGGGGGTGTCCGTTCAAAAAAACATAATCCAGATTCTCCTTTAGGCCCGCTTCCAGTTTCTCTCTCAGGGAAATCAATCGCTGGCTCTCCTGAGACATCTCTTGCATACAGTAGTAACAAGCCGCCCCCAGACCGATGATCCCCGGAACGTTCAGGGTTCCAGAGCGCATCCCCCTCTCATGGCCCCCGCCAAACACGATGGGCGATAACCGCACCCTGGGGTTTCTCCGGCGGACATAAAGCGCGCCGATGCCTTTGGGTCCATAAATCTTATGGCCGCTCAGAGACAAGAGATCGATCTGCGCCTTATCGACGTCGATGGGGATTTTCCCCGCCGCCTGGGTTGCGTCCGTATGAAACAATACCCCGTGCTTGCGCGCAATCCGGCCGATCTCGTCTATGGGATGCAGAACGCCGATCTCATTGTTGACCGCCATCAGGGATATCAAAATCGTCTGGTCGGTGATGGCCGCTTCCAATTCCGTAAGGTCGATCATCCCGTTTTTATCCACCTTCAAAAAGGTCGTCTTAAAGCCCTGGGTTTCCAGGTGGTGAACAGGGTCTAGCACAGCCTTGTGCTCCGTCAGGCAAGTGATGATGTGATTGCCCTTTTCCCTGTACATCTGCGCCGCTCCCAAAATCGCCAGATTATTGGATTCGGTGGCCCCGCTGGTAAAAATAATTTCCTTGGCCGAACAACCAACCAGAGACGCGATCTGCTCTCTAGCGTTCGTTACAGCCTCGTCAGCCTTCCAGCCGAACCAGTGATTGCGGCTGGCGGCGTTGCCGTAATGCTGGATGAAAAACGGCGTCATCGCTTCGAAAACCCTGGGATCAACCGGCGTTGTCGCGGCGTTGTCCAAATAAATATAATCACTCATAAATCATCCGGCTCGTTAATTAATGGGTTGAGGGGAAATCGGTTCGAGATTCTTGTCATTGATCATGTCCTCCAGACTCAAACTGTCCATAAAACTTTTAATCTTCCGGTGGATCTTCTCAATGGGTAATTTCGCCGGACAATGTTTCTGAGCCCGGCATTCGTAATTGTTATCGGCGCAATCCGAAAACCGCATCGGCCCGTCGATGATCTCGATCAATTCTCCCAGAAAAATCTTTCCCGGCGCCTTGCCCAGGGTATAGCCTCCGGCTACCCCCCTCTTGCTGCTGACAACGCCAAACGACGACAGGAGTTTCATCACGTTTGAAAGCATCGGGGAGGAAAGATTGTAAAAACTGGCGATTTCCCTGGCCGAAGCTGGATTCCCCTTCTCGTACAGATGACTCAAGGCCACGATCGCGTAATCGGTTTTTTTCGATAGCTTCAGCATCTCGACAAAATCCTCTTCTTCAATTACAATTAAGAAACACAGTTAGGTTAACGTTTACTTGCTATAGTTAATATGGTACCAATTTAGTACTGATTGTCAAGCTTAAATTTGTACCTTTTTAGTCTTAAGCTATGAAAAATATAATAGTGGCTGAAGCCCAGGGGTTCTGCTGGGGAGTGCGCCGGGCTCTGGACATCGTCGATCAATATGACGAAGTGTCCATTTTGGGTGACTTGATTCACAACAAGCAGGTGGTCCAGGAACTCGAGAACAAGAACAAGCGGGTCATTCAGGAATTAACGGGCAAGGAAAAAAACCCAATCGTGATCACGGCACACGGCACCGATATCTCCAACATCAAACGGCTGGAGAGTCTGGAGATGGAGACCGTCGATACCACCTGCCCCCTTGTGAGCGTGATCTACCGGGCGGGAAAGCAGCTGGAAACCGAAGGCTACCAGATCATCATTATAGGCGATAAAAGGCACGTCGAAGTCAAGGGGATCGCTTCCCGCATGAAAAACCCCATCATGATCAACGACGAAGACGATCTGGAGAATATCGATCTTCCCGAAAAAGTGGGCATCATCTGTCAAAGCACCTTCTCGCAAAACAAATTCAACAAGCTGGTGGAGCGGATAAAGAAAAGAGTCAAGTCCTGCAAGATCAAAAATACCATCTGCGCGCCCACCATCAAAAGACAGATCGCGGCCGAGACCCTGGCTAAAAGCGTGGACCTCATGATCGTGGTGGGGGGGTATCACTCTTCAAACACCAAGAAACTGGCGGAACTCGCCAATCAGTACGTCAGGAGCTACCACATCGAGACCGCGGAACACCTCGATCCATTGTGGTTCGAGGGCATGTCTGAAATTGGCATCATCGCCGGCGCTTCGACGGCGGACTGGATTATTGAGGAGGTGTGCGTCAAAATCGGCGAGTTCGATTTTTAGATATACCCCTTTTACAACCCGGGTCTCTGTGCTATAATTGTTATTAACGGGTTGATATCAAAGATATTGTAATAGAACTTGATTGTATGTAACAGCCCTATGGCATATTAATTGTAACGAAAGAGATCAAACCAAAACATCGCTTACAATAACCAAATCATTCGTTTCGAGCCGTCTTCGGACGATAACGTTAAAGACTCATCCTTTTTATTTGACCAGTGACTGCCATGAAAAAAGATCAACTCTCAGGCTACCAGTTCTTACCGACATTGATCGGTATCCTTTTTATTGTCTTAACCATCGCCATTTCATCCTGCCAGGACACGGGGCCCAAAACCGTAGCGGGTAAGCTGGAGAGCTGCAAGGGTTTTCTCGATGAGTCAGCCTGGTCCAGCGCAATCGATATGTGCAAGGATGTCAGCACGGACGAAGGTTGGCACTTGACCGCCCAGGCCTACATGGGTAGAGCCGGATTATCGATGTTCTCGCTTCTAAGAAGCCTGACCGATCCCGATGCGGTCCCGACCAACCTGATCTTCGGTTATATTCCCGATACCACGGCCGACAGCGATGATTACAAGAGCGCTCTGGACGCCATCATGCTGAAGGTGGAGACGAAAACGCCCACCATGTACCTTGAGTCCCTTTTATTATCGAGCATGCTGGTCTTTCGCGAAATGAAGCTTCTTTTGGGGCTCGGCATAGACGCGACCGGCGACTTCACCACTTGCGCGGGCAATCCGCCGGCGGTCGAGAACTGCGCTTTCGCGCCCAAAATCACCACCATAACCCAGACCATCGTGGGGGTTGATGTCGAGATTCCCGATCAACTGGTTTTCGGCGGTTTGGGAGCCAGCTTTTACGATAATCTTTGCGACAACCATATCGCCGACCCGACCCACGACGGCGTCTCCACCATCGACATGACCGTGGACGCCTCGGTCGATGTCTTCGACGGCGCCAATGACGGTATCATGAGCGTCACGCACGACGTGACCGCCGACGGCTGTCAGATCAAAAATACCAGCGTGCTTCACTACAATAAAGTCGCCAACGCGAACTTCGCGGGCATGAGCACCATCAGCGCCCTGAGCATGCTTGACTTTTATTCGAAATTCGACAGCGGCGTCAACTTCTCGATCGACATCGCCACCATCGGACTGGTCACCTTCTGCAAAAGCGGCATCATAGAGCCTCCTGCGGCCAACGACTATTGGCTTAACGACTGCGAAGTCCTAAACTTTCTACTCAACCCGGGATTATGATTAAAATGAAACGACTAATAATTGCGGCTGTCTTCCTGTTTATTGCGGGATTGCCGGCATCATTGTTTGCCGGAGAATTCAGAGACCTGGGACAGGACTATCGGTCACTGGCCATGGGCAATACCGGTATCGCCAGCGCGAACAACAGTTCGGCCCTCTTTTACAATCCGGCCACCCTCTCGAACATCTATAACTGGTGGTTCGATTTCCCCATGCTGGAAGTCACGGCCTCTAGCGAATCAATGGCGCTTTACGGTCAGGCCAAGACCGGATCGTTCAATCTGGAGACCCAGGACGAGCAATTCGATTTCATGCGGGATTTTATTGGCCAGAACCCCTATATCAAATTTCGGCTCGG
The DNA here is from genome assembly GCA_029881655.1 of Deltaproteobacteria bacterium. Lineage (GTDB taxonomy): Bacteria > SAR324 > SAR324 > XYD2-FULL-50-16 > XYD2-FULL-50-16 > JAOUME01. Next base: position 39,389 of record JAOUME010000004.1, read on the forward strand.
CTCCAATATCTTTTTTAATGTCTTAAAGCAGGGAATGTCGGTTGGCGCGAACTATACCTACGAAGCCGTTTTGGATATTCAGGTCAGAAACCCGAGCCTGCCGACCCTGGACGCTTTCGCCCGTCTGGATCATGTCCGTCAGGCGGGGATTTCGATTCCCATGGCGATGGGAAGGTTTATCTTGGGCGTGGTGCGCAAGCAGATCGAGAGAAAGGAAGTGGCCTTTAACTACGGCATGTCCGACGCGATCGACGAGGTCCCTTTCCCGACCATGGATACCGATGGCAAGTCAGGCGCGGGTGAGGGTTACGATGTCGGGTTTATCTTCCGCACCGCCAGTAAGAGCCGAATTCAGATCGGCGGGGTCTATCGCCAGGAGATCGACCTCCAGGATGCCACAAAAATCCCCAAGGAGATCGCCTTTGGCGCTTCCATGGTCCATAATTTCGGCAATTTGCGCTTCACCGGTGCGGTCGATCTTAGGGACATCACCAGCGAGCTGACCCCGGATGACAAAACGAACTATAACCGCCGCCTGCGCTACGGAGCGGAACTGGGGTTATTCCCCCTGTCCCGCAACACGACCATGTTCTCCTTTCGGACCGGCTACAGTAACGGCTATCCCTCGACCGGGGTGGAGATGTATTTCGGCCACGCCATGATCATCGGCTATACCCGTTATATTGAGGAAACCGGAGAGTACGCCGGTCAAAACCCCAGCTCAAGACAAGTCGCCTACGCGTCTTTCGGATTTTAGAACAACCAACCGGAAAAAAGAAAATGAAAACTCATCCAAATCCCTTCAGACATCTAAATTTTAGTTCGATCGGAGCCATCGGTGTTTTTTTGATTTTCTCACTTTTCCTGACGGCATCCTGTAAAAAATCAGGTGGAATAACCACGATCGCCGAGACTTTAACCGTCACCAGCCATACACCAACCGATAAAAAAACCGGTGTGTCGGTCGATAAGGTCATCGTCGTCTATTTTGATCGGGGACTCAAAGCCGCAACCGTGACGAATGATCTGGTCCTGTTGGAAAGCCCGACCGACGCTGTCCCTAGAACCGTGAGTTATGACAGCGCGGCCATCAGCATCACGCCGGACGCCCCTCTCCTTTACGGGACCGAGTATACCGTTACGATAAAAAGAGGCGTTCTTTCCCGAGGCGACGCGCAACTGGCCGCCGATTACGTCTTTACCTTCACGACTCAGGCCATACCCCTTTTCACCAGTACAGTCCCGATCAACAACGCGACCAGAGTCGCCGTGGATATCAATATCACCGCCACCTTCCCAAAAGCACTTGATCCGGCTACGCTTTCAAGCGCGACCTTTTACCTCAAAGCGACCAATAACATCATCAGCGCGACGGTCACCAATCCATCGCCTAACATCGCCAAACTTAATCCCACTTCCAATTTGACGCCCGGTACGCTTTATACCGCCACGCTCACCACCGGGCTTAAGTACCTTTCGGGAGACGCTTATCCCGCTACCAGTACCTGGTCGTTTAAAACCGCGCCATCACCCTGGTCTGGCATCAAGCAGGTCGGCAGCGCCAATATCGACTACGGTTACGGAATCGCTATCGACAGCCTGGATAATGTCTACGTGACAGGATTCGCCTCGGGCGACATCGGAGCCGAAGTCAGCGACGCCAAAGACATACTGCTTTTAAAATACAATGTGTCGGGGGTCAGACAGTACGCCAAACTTTTCGGTACGGCCGGAACTTCCCTTATCGATGAGGAAGGAAAAGCCGTCAAAATCGACAGGAACGACATGGTCTATGTGACAGGCTATACCCTCGGAACCCTGGACGCCAATCCGAACCAGGGAGGAATGGACGCTTTTATCACCCAGTTCAACGCCGCGGGCACGGTTCAGTGGTCCGAAAAAATCGCCAGCGCAGGCGACGAGGAAGCCTTCGACATGACACTGAGACAAGGCACGAACATCTCGGCCTATATCACCGGTTATACGACCGGGGATCTGGGAATGGGCAACAGCGGTCTTAAAGACATCTTCCTGGCAAAATTCAACGACTCGGGGCTTCAAAGCTGGGTCAGGACTCTCGGCTCCGCCCAGGATGATGTCGGCCTCGGAGTCGCGGTCGATTCCTCCGGCGATGTCTATGTCGCAGGGTATACGGACGGGGCTCTCGACGGGAACAGCTCTAATGGAGGCCGGGATATATTCCTGACCAAGTACGATAAGAACGGGTTCAAGCAATGGACCACCCAGTACGGAACAGCCCAGGACGAGGAAGCCCTTTCGGTTGCCGTTGACGCTACCGGGGATGTTTACCTTACCGGCTATTCCAAAGGAACGCTTACCGGAGGAGCGGATATACAGTACAGTCTGATGAATACCCATACCGACACCAACCCCTCTCCCGGGACCAAAGATATCATCATCTCCAAGATCAGCCCCGCGGGCGTCCTGCAGTGGAACAAGCAACAGGCCGGAACCGGCGCGGTCAACGAAGAGGGAAGGGAGATCATCTTCGATTCCACGGGCGACTTCTATGTCGTCGGCTATACTCAGGGCCAGCTCAGCTACTTTGTCGAGGACAACGATTTTGCCGATACCAACGGCAACGTCTTTTTCAGCCATTACTACTCCGCAGTCTATTTTAATGCCCGCTATACCCGCCAGACAGGGACCGTCTCCGCCGCGGACCAGGGCTGGGGGATCGCCCTCGATTCGGTCAGCGATGTCTTCGTGACCGGAAACACGGCCGGCACCCTCGGAGTCAACGCCAACGCCGGCGCGGACGATGTCTTTATCATTAAGGGCGACGCGACGGGCGATTTTCAATAGCTTCAGTTGGTTATATGATAATTTGCGGCGACTCGCCTGATAACAAAGTTTTTATTCCAGTTTTAGGGTGACATCCACTTCCTTTTTTTTTATAATTATAGATTAACTTTCTTTGTTTCAAATCTACCATGATCATGGACTATCAATAATAACATCTTTTAATCACCCAATCAAACAACCAGGTATCAAAGTCAGGAAATAATTATGAATCAGATATTAAAGCCCACCAAAACGGGAGCGTTAACCTATAAGATCGCCGATATCAGCCTCGCGGAATTCGGCAGAAAAGAAATGCGTCTCGCGGAAACCGAAATGCCGGGACTGATGGCATTAAGAAAGAAATATAAAGGCCGAAATCCCTTACAAGGGGCCAAGATCATGGGCAGTCTTCACATGACGATCCAGACCGCGGTCTTAATGGAGACCCTGAGCGATCTCGGAGCGGACGTGAGATGGGTCAGCTGCAACATCTTTTCCACCCAGGATCACGCGGCCGCGGCGGTCGTGGTCGGCACGAAGGGAACCACCGACAACCCCAGCGGCATACCCGTCTTCGCCTGGAAAGGCGAGACACTGGAGGAATACTGGTGGTGCACCGAACAGGCGCTGGCTTGGCCGGACGGATCGGGACCCGATTTGATCGTGGATGACGGCGGGGATGCGACGCTTCTGATTCACAAGGGTGTCGAATACGAAAAGGCGGGTAAGGTACCTGATTTCAACCCGGATAAAGAACCCGAAGAATGGGGCGTTATCTTGAAGCTTCTGCGCTCCGAGCTTGAGAAAAACCCCCAGAGATGGACCAAGGTCGCCAAGGCCATGCGCGGCGTCAGCGAGGAGACCACCACTGGTGTCCACCGGCTCTACCAGATGCAAGAGACAGGCACACTGCTCTTTCCGGCTTTTAACGTCAACGATTCGGTTACCAAAAGCAAGTTTGACAACGTCTACGGCTGCCGCCACTCGCTTCCGGATGGAATCAACCGCGCCACCGACGTTATGATCGGCGGGAAAGTCGGGGTTATCTGCGGTTTCGGAGAAGTCGGCAAAGGCTCGGCTCAATCCCTAAGAGGCCAGGGATGCCGGGTGATCGTCACTGAAATCGATCCCATCTGCGCGCTTCAGGCAGCGATGGAGGGCTATGAAGTCAAGCCGCTGGAAGACGTGGTCGAGTTTGCCGACATCTTTATTACCACGACCGGAAACTTCGATGTCATCCGCGTCGAGCATATGGCTAAAATGAAGGACAAGGCCATCGTCGGGAATATCGGTCACTTCGACAACGAAATCCAGATGGCGGAGCTTAAAAAGGTTCCGGGCATCAAGCACATCAACATCAAACCCCAGTACGACGAATGGATCTTCCCCGACGGTCACAGCGTGATGATACTGGCTGAGGGAAGACTCCTTAATCTCGGATGCGCCACCGGCCACCCCAGCTTCGTCATGTCGGCGTCCTTCACCAACCAGGTCTTGGCCCAGCTGGAGCTGCACCTCAACGGCGAGAAATACGAAAACAAGGTTTATATCCTACCGAAGACCCTGGACGAGGAGGTCGCCAGACTTCACCTGGATCATCTCGGCGTCAAGCTGACCAAACTGACCCAGGAGCAGGCCGATTACCTCGGGATTCCAATCGAGGGCCCCTACAAGCCTGAACATTACCGCTATTAATTACATTCTTATTGCCGGGCGGAGAGCCATTCCTCCCGCCCGGTTAACCTCTTATTTTTTTATTTATCCGTTAATACTCCGCTTTATCTGCCTTCCATCCCCTTTACATAGCTCATAGAAAAAGACAGACTCCCCTTAGAACCGGTTTATCCATTAACCCAGAATCAGGCGTGAGCGATGAAATACTCAATCGGCGTGGATCTAGGCGGCACCAAGACGGAGATCGTTTTATGCGGGGACAATCCCCTTGAGACCATCGAGCGTCTGCGGGTCCCCACGCTTCAAAAAAACGGCTATCCCGCGCTCGTAAAGCAGTTATCCGAACTGATCTTATCATACATCGGGAAATGCTCCAGCCTCCCCTCGATCGGAATCGGCATCCCGGGTTCCCTGGAGAGCGACAAAGGGCTGGTTCGCAACTCGAACATCCAGTGCCTCATCAAAAAACCCCTGAAAGCCGACCTTGAGAAGATCATCAATCACTCTGTGCGACTCGAGAACGACGCCAACTGTTTCGCCTTAAGCGAGGCGCGCTTTGGAGCTGGCAAGGCTCACGGCGTGGTGATGGGGATCATCATGGGAACCGGGCTTGGCGGGGGGCTGGTGATCTCGGGCAAGGTCTTAGGCGGTCATCAGGGCATCGCTGGGGAATGGGGCCACAGCACGATCGATCTGAACGGCCTTGATTGCTGGTGCGGACGCAAGGGCTGTCTTGAGCAGTACCTATCTGGGACCGGTCTCGAAAACCTCTACTTTAGAAAGAGCGGCGTAAAAAAATCCGCCCAGGATATCTGCCGGGATTCTATGGAGAAAAAAGAAGCCGCCGCGAGGGAGACCCTGGATGAGTTTCTATCTTATTTCGGGGAGGGTATCGCCAACCTGATCGTCTGTATCGACCCGGACATCGTCGTTTTGGGCGGGGGTCTCTCGAACCTGCCGCTACTATACGACGAGGGTGTCGCTCAAGTCAGGAAAAGGCTTTTTAACCGGGAACTATCCACTCCCATCGTCCAAAACCTGCTGGGTGACTCAAGCGGGATTTTCGGCGCCGTCATCGCGGGCATGAACCAGGGGGACTTCTCATAGTTTCCGCTCCAGTTCCTTCATCAATTCCGTGATTTCCGCCAAAAGCTCCCGCCTCTCCTCGGTGGAATCCTGTGAGCGGGCATAACGGATCAAGTCAAAGCGTTCCAGGTATTCGGTTACCTTTCCCGCCAGATCAGGCGGTATCTTTCCGCTTTCCAGCAATTTTTTGATATCAACGACCGTGACTTCTCCAACCCCCAGATTCAGCCGGTCCGAGATGTAACCGGTGAGAGCCTTTTGGAGGGCCGGATAAAATTCGTCCTGCTCTATTTTATTTTTCGCTTCCTTTAGCCGTTTGTAGTTGCTGAGCTTGGCGGTCCTTGATCTTTTCAGGGCTTGATCGGAACTCAAAAGTCTTCTTTTGGTCTGCCAGTAAAAAACCAGAAAATAACTCAAGGGCGGCAGCAGAAACCACAAGAAGAAAAGAGGCGAGAACTCCTGACTGATCAGAGCGTCCTCGAAGCGGTAATTGGGATAAATCCCCTCTTTGGAGCGGACCCTTGGTCTGACTGGCTGGTTTGTCCCGCTATTGGTGACGATATCGCTGGCGGAGACCTTTGTCGTGCTGAGCACTCTCAAGTCAAGAGCGTTACTCCTGAGCGTCTGGTAGCGCCTTAGAGCCGGGTCGAAATAGCTGAAAGTGACGGGGGGTATCTTATCGACCTGTTCGCTGTTGGGTCTGATGATCTGCTTAAAGGTGAGGCTCTCGCCTTGAAGATCGCCTGGCTGAAGGTTGTCCTGGACGGTGAAATTGGCCTTGTATTCAGGCAGGTCGCTCAAGATCGGTCTTTCGATACGGTGAAGCCTCCCTGTGCCCTGGATGATGATTTTAAGTTCGATGGGATCGCCGACCTTGACCTGTCTCTGATCGGCGGCGATGCTGACCTGAAAGGCTCCCACGGCTCCGGAGAAACCTCTGGGCCGGTTCTTGGCCGGCAAGGGCGTGATCTCGATTTCAAGGGGTTTGGAACTGGCGAAAATGGACTCTTGCTTACCCACGCGGACCGCCCGCCCGAAAAAATCGCGGCGGATTTCGGTTCCTCTTTGCACATTGGCCTTGATGCTCGATGATGGAACCTTGAGTATTCCCGGCTCTTTGGGATAGACCTTTAGGCGGGTCTGATAAAGGCTGTAGCTCTCGCCCCGTTTGGTTGTCTCGGACTGTTCAAAGGGAATCTGGAAGCCCGAGAGGGTTAGATTGGTTCCGCCCTTGTTCGCGTTATCACCCGCCAGGGAGATATCCAGCTCGTCCTTTTTTTCCAGCAACGGAAAACGGAAACTGTAGCCCTCGATGCTTTCCTGGAAGTAAAGTTTGACGGTGATCATGACGGGCTCGCCCATAAAGACTTTCTTATGGTCGGCCTCGACTTCCAGGAGAAGGCTGGTCTGCTGGCCGGGATCGACCGCTCTGAGGCTTAAGGGCTGGGACTGAAATACCCCTGACGGATGCTTCACCTTCAGGGGAGGGATCCTGTAAAAACCCTTCTTGCGGGCCTGAACGCCGATCTGGTAGACCAGCCCGCTGAAACTCTCAACCCTGCCGTTTATGATGGTGGTCTGGCTGGTGGAGCTGGGGGGGGCCAGTTGGCGAAATTCGAGTCCCTCGACCTGCGGGAAAATCAGTTCGATATCCTCCCGGGTTCCGTCAATTTTTAGTTGAAGGCGGATTTCATCTCCCACCACCAACGAACTGCCCGAAAGTTCCGCCTTGAGTGTGATTTCCGCCGAGAGGTCCGGCAAAAAAATCAAAAACAAGACCGGCAGCAGCAATAATCTTCTTAACGCTTTAAACACCCTAAACCTTTTAATCCCTTATTTTGTGAGAATTGCTTTCGTTCTTTTTAAAAATACGGGATCAGATCAAATAAATCAAGCCGTAAATATGACCCCTATAGGATTAAACCGCTGTTATTGCGGCTGAATTGTCTTTATTGTGCCGCAGCAAGAGTCGCCAAGCGGCGCTATAAAAAAGACCGAAAATCGGTTGACTAAAAAGCAGGATGCAAATTAAGATATTAATTCAAGTTGGGCCGTCGCCAAGCGG
>JAOUME010000225.1 GCA_029881655.1 Deltaproteobacteria bacterium
AACCAAATTTTATCAATGTGATAGGAATTGTTTTATCACTCCTTATATTTTCGGGATGCACTTTTAGCCAAAAAGGCACTGAAGCATTAGGAGGCAGTCAGTTTTACAGACCGGAAGGATGGCAAAAACCGATCAAAAAAAACAGTCTGAAGGATCAGATGGCTAATTTTGGGCTTCTGCCTTTTTTTGGAACCGATAAAAACAAGTCCAGCAATGAGCCTGTTCAGGCTGGTGGATTTAAGCCTGATTTTAAGGTAGTAAACAATGGATGGCTCAAAAGCAATGTCCCTATGGACCAGATGACGGGGCAGGCATCCTGGTATGGTCCTGGCTTTCATGGAAAACGGACGGCCAACGGTGAGGTTTATGATCAAAATTCTATGACAGCCGCCCATCGTTACCTGCCAATGGGAAGTATCGTTCGGGTAACTAACGTGGAAAATCATAAATCGGTGATTATCCGAATCAACGACCGGGGGCCCTACAAAAAAAATCGTATTATCGATTTGACGAAAAGAGCCTCGGAAAAACTTCAGTTCTTTGAACAAGGGACGGCGAAAGTGGAGCTTGAATTGGTTCGTCTTCCAAAGGATTTTGATCCTAAAAAAGGAATGACTCCTTATAGGCAGGTGGTGGTGCAGTTGGCTGTTTTTAGGAGCCTGGACAATGCCCGACGTTTAAAAAATAAAATGTCGAATAGATTTCAAAATATATCATTTCTCATTGATGAGCCCAACCAAGATACCTATCATGTCGTAGCAGGGCCATTCGACAAAAGAGCACAAGCTCAATATATAGCTCAAGCCTTGAAATCCGATGGTGTGGAAAGTTTTGTCCGTAGCTACAGGAAGTAGTCATAGGGATTTTAATGAACCATGGAAGAATATTCCTCTTTCTTCGCAAACCCCGCATGTGACTCCTTATCTTTAGTGTCTTCTTCCGGAGCCGTTCCCTCCGCAGGAGGTTCGGGTTTATAAAGGGAGTCCCCATACATATAGTAGGGGTCGTCTTCCAGATTTTGCCGAAAACGGTTCAGTAAATAAAATACAGCTAAGATCGATAAAACAAAAGCAACTAAGGCGGATATCCACTTTAACATATTAATTATCTCTATAATTTGTTCGGTTTTTGTTTTCATGTAACGTATGAATTTAAATAGATTAACCGGCTAATAAAAAATATTGCAAGAGAAAAATACTGTACAAAACTGGGATAATCAGAAAATATTAAGAGAATTTACAAACAGTATACTACAAGTCTATTCGAAGGTAAATTGAATTAAATCGATTTTGGCGATTAATCAAGGATGAGGGTGAGGAATCTATTTAATGAGTACGGTTTAAAGAAAACATTGGTTTTGGGATTGTTACTGGTTTTTGTATCTATAACCAATCCTGCCAGGATTTTCGCAAAGGATTTGATTGTTGATCCGAACGAGTATTATCAAATCTTTACGCGGCTCGAAGATGTTTTGTTGATTCAACCGGATGCTATAAAAACTCTTTTTTTTAGTATCGTCGATATTAAGGGAGATACTTCAAAGGCTAGAATTAAAATCGAAGAAAAACTTTTTACATGTTCCGTCCTGCAACAGCCCGAATCTAACTGCGTTATTGACCGATTAAAAAACCTGCGCAAAGAAAGGGAAATGAGTAGAACCTATCCAATACCGATTAACTTTGAAGAGCTTGAATCAAAAAAGCTTGATCGGCGGAATAGTTTGATATCGCTCTATTGGAAACCGGTTTTGTTTCAACCCCCGACTTTGGATATAGAGGCTTTCTTTAAACTCATCGGCGCTAAAGAGGAGTCGCGATACTATAAACTGAAAGAAACTGTAAAGAAGGTTCAGTTTAAGGTTCATTTTAACCGTGTTGTTGAACTGGTAGTTGATAACCGGATTGCTCAGAGCTTAAATAATCTTTACCGCACACCTCCCAAAGACTACCAGGATCAGGTTGGCTTTTCATTGGATAAGACAAGCGTGACTATCAGTTCAGAGATAGGCACGTTCAATTTCTTTATGAAGGCCAAGACGGTAACTATCAACCATCATAAATTTAATACAAGACCCTTTCCCAAGGTTAAAAAAAAATGAATCAGGCGTATGCTCGATCGAAATAAAGACTCATGGGATAACAATTAAAAAGTCTGCAGAACCTGCTTAATAAGCTGTAATTAACAGCAACGTCAATCAAAGTATAAAGAATATAATATGATCGGTTTTATTCTCGCTGGTGGTACAGGTACCCGTCTTTGGCCTAAAAGCAGAGAGCTTTACCCCAAACAGTTTATCGATTTCACCGATTCGGGGGAATCACTGTTGCAAAAAACGCTTTTACGCCTAAAGCCTTTAATCCAAAAAGAGCAAAATTTTATAATTGGTTCAGAGAACCATAAATTTGAATTGGATAATCAGCTCAAAGAGGTGATCGACGGTTTACCAGATAGAAATATTTTACTTGAGCCAATGAGTCGAAATACGGCACCGGCTATTTTGTGGGGGCTCAGCCGGATACCTGAAGAAATGCTTAATATCCCAATCGTGATCTTGCCTTCTGATCATTTAATTGGTGATGAAAATGAGTTTATCGATTGTCTTAAATCAGCTCAAAAACTAGCTGAAGGGGAGTGGGTCGTCACATTTGGCGTCAAACCCACCCGGCCTGAGACTGGCTATGGTTATATTCGTGTTAAAAATCAACTTGAGATCGGCTTTGAAGTGGAATGCTTTACTGAAAAACCCGATAAAAATAAAGCCAAGCTCTTCGTCGATTCTGGAGAATATCTATGGAACGCAGGGATATTTATGGCAACGGGAAGAGTTTTGTTAAAGGAATTTCAGAAGCACTGCCCCGAGATGTTTTCCTTGTTTTTCCCCGAAGGCTCAGCTTCCAATGGGTCTTTAGATATTGCGGAATTGTATCAGAAGGCTGAATCGATTTCTTTTGATTACGCGATCATGGAAAAAGCTGACAGGGTGGCTGTCTGTGAACTGAATGCAGGATGGAACGACCTGGGGAGTTGGGAAAGCATCTATCAGGTCAGTCCGAAGGATAGCAAACAAAATGTCACGATTGGGGACGTAATTTTGAAGGATTCGGGGAAAAGCATGATTTTTTCCAGCCGCAGACTGGTTGCCGGAATCGGATTGGAAAATCTTATCGTAATTGATACCGACGATGTCCTTTTGATTTGTGATATGAACCACACTCAGGATATCAAACAGCTTGTGGATATGATTAAAGACAAGGGACGAGATGAATATAGGCTTGGGACTCTGGTTTATCGGCCTTGGGGCAATTATTTATCCCTGTTTTCGGGACAAAACTTCCAGATCAAACTGATCGAGGTGACCCCGGGCAAAAGAATCTCGCTTCAAAAGCATTTTCACCGGAGTGAGCATTGGATCGTTTTGTCTGGCACGGCTAAGGTCACAAAGAAGGATCAGGAAATACTTTTGGTAGAAAACGAGTCGACATTTATA
>JAOUME010000226.1 GCA_029881655.1 Deltaproteobacteria bacterium
TTTTCATTTCTCTGGCGATTTCCGCGATAACCGGAGCCGCTCCGGTCCCTGTACCACCCCCCATACCGGCTGCGATAAAAACAAGGTCGGTATTTTCCAGCACGGAACGAATCGTTTCGATGTCCTCTTCCGCGGCCATCTTGCCTACTTCAGGTTTCATTCCAGCGCCCAAACCTTTGGTGATTTTAGATCCAAGAGGAATCGTGATGTCCGCCTTCGATGAATTCAGAACCATCACGTCCGTGTTAGCCGCCAGATATTGTACACCATGAATCCCTTCCGATACCATGCGGTTGACAACATTACCGCCACCGCCACCAACGCCGATAACCTTAATGACTGGTAATCCCGTATTTACGGGATGTGATTGAATGTTTTCAAAATTGATTGCCATAACTGCCTTTGGAATAAGATTATTGGGTAACGAATCTAGCGATAGTATGCGGTAATATTCTTCATAAAATCAACATTATAATGAAAAAAAATAACGTGGAGTTGAAGAAAAATTAAAAACAATAAATAAAACAGATAATTGCAAACAAAACGACTGCCTTAAAACATCTTGAAAAACTTGTCGATCAAACCCTTTAGGTTCTTCGCGACGCTGGCCATCGGGTCTCCGGATAATGACGGGATAATGTCGGTCGTCATATTCACTTCCGCTCCATACCGAACCAGGCCTACCGCTGTCGCGTAAACAGGTGACTCCACAAGTTCACCTAACCCCTCCAGGTCGAAAGGAACGCCGATGCGGATGGGCATTTTCAATATCTCCTCAGAAAGCTTATCCAGACCCTTCATGAGGCTGGAGCCACCAGTTAAGACCACTCCGGCGGCGATATAAGGCATATATCCCGAAGCTTGAATATCGTTATAAATCAACTGGAAAATTTCGCTAAACCGAGCTTCCACGACTTCCGCCAAAAGCCTTTTGTCGATAACTCGGTCAGGTCTGCGCGCGATACCCTTGATGATGATAACTTCTCCATCCTTGACCATCGATTTTAAAGCAATCCCGCTTTCATGCTTGACCCTTAGGGCTTCTTCATTGGTGGTTTTTAGACCGATAGCGATATCGTTGGTCAATTGGTTGCCGCCCAATGGTAACACGCTGGTATGCACGATCGATCCGTTTTTATAAATGACCATGTCGGTCGTACCGCCCCCGATATCCAGCAAGATGACCCCCAACTCCTTTTCTTCCTTCTCCAGAACGGCCAGGCTGGATGCCAACGGCTCAAGTACGACGTTTTGGACGTGAAGATCCGCGTCATTACAGCACTGGACAATATTGGCCGCTGAGGTGATGGACCCCAAAATGAGGTGCACCTTCGCCTCCAGTCTTTTTCCCGCCATTCCGATCGGGTTGTGGACTCCGTCTTGACCATCAACAATGTATTCCTGGCATAGGGTATGAAGGATTTCTTTTTCTGGGAAGTTGCAGGCGCGGGCGCACTCAATGACTCTTTGGATGTCGGATTCGTTAATGGTATCAGAGGTTATCGCTACGACGCCGTCCTTGTTCAGGCCCTGGATATGATGCCCGGCGATCCCTGCGTAGACGGAACTGATTTCGATCCCGCTTTTGAGCTCGCATTCCTTGACGGCGTGTATGATCGATTCGACTGCGGCCTTGATGTTGGTGACGACTCCCCGATTTAATCCCTTCGAGGCTGACTGCCCAAAACCAATGATCCTCACTTTCCCCTTGTGGGATATCGACGCGGCAACAGCGCAAATCTTCGTCGTACCGATATCTAAGCCGACAACGATTCTTCCTTCCTCAAAAGGTGCTTCCTGCATATTGATGGAATTGGTTGTTATATTAAGTATATCCAGCTTCGTACTGATTTTCCGGGCAGTTTATTTTCCGGAAGGCAACTTATGTTCTTTCCCTGAAACCCTTGATCTTCAAATCCCACTAAATATTTCAAACATTTCCATTATTTCAGGGGACTTGTCAATATAAAATTATCGAAAAATTCTAATAAACAAGAGCGATACAGCTACAACCGCTTATTCAAAGAGATTTATTCGGATATGGCAGCTATAACAATCAGAAAATTAAAGACCCTATGGGTCTAGTTCGCGATTGATGTCTGTAATTTTGTCGTCTCCTGAAACTTAGTGGCCGCTCTTTCAGCGGCCTCAAGTGAAAAAAAGTAACCTACCCTGACGGTATACCAAATTTCATTCGTTCCCTGACTACTCTTTTTTTTGATAACGGTCTGGTAGCCTTCAGCCCTTAGTTTTTTTTGAAGCTGAAGTGCCCCGGATTTTTTGAAAAGTCCTCCCGCCTGGAAAGTATAACCAGTCTGGTTTGTTCCCTTTTGTGATGTCGAGTGGTTTGGGCTGTCCCACACAACCCCTCCGTATTCAAACCGATCGATACTTTTTTTAGATCGGGCTTTAGGCTTAGAGGTCGATTTAATTGGCTTTTTCTGGTCAGTCTGCTGATCGACGATTTTTTGAATGATGCCATCTCTTAAGACGATGGCGTTGGTGTTTTCCTTATTAGTAATGATTCCGGCCAACTCCAAAGCTTCCATTTTATCCTTAAAACTGCCTATGCGAACCATAATCCATTGTTTTTCCGCTTTGTCTTTGGAAGTAACAGAAAACACATCGTAACCCTTTTTTTGAAATTTCTTTAACAGACGATCAGCGTTATCTTTTTTTTCAAAAGCGCCAATCTGTACGGAGTATCTTTTTAACGGCGGGGGTTTCTTTTTGGATAATTTCTCTATTGGCGGGGAGGCTTTTTTTCTGACATTTATCGATTCGATGGCGATCTTGCTTGTCCCTTCCAGATCGGCCTGTGGATCATTCTTTAATTCGTCCTTCCACAGGGTTTGCACAACTGTATGAATGGGCTTTTTTTCCTTTTGCTGACAAGAAGCGGAAAAAATGGTGACTATGTAAAGTAGACAAAGAGATATAATAAAAACGACCCGCCTTCGTTTCTGCATTAGATGGCTTACTTGAATTACCTGTTATTGTTGAAGATGTTTATTTTACGGCACCAAAGCCCCAAAAATTTATCACGAGATTTCAGGGATGCTCTCTCGGTTATCGGCGAATTTCTCAACGCGCTTTTCCGCCAGGGACAAGACAAGGCGGAATCAAAATCCTCCTACATTAAATGACTTGTTTTTGTTTAACATTATTATCGAAAATCAGAAACGACAAGCTTTTTTTCCAGGTTGACAAAAAAAACTAAAACCCGAACTGCGAGAGAAGATCATTAACATCGTCCTGCGATTTTTTTTCTGTATGGCCTTCCTCCAGGGGGCCCTTCAAGTTGATATCGCTCTCTTTTTTTTCATGCTTGGTTAATTTGCCGAATTTTTTAATCAAGCTACTCAGATCGTCTTCCAGCGTTTTTAAGAGGTTTAATATCTTATTGATAACCTGCCCTGTCAGATCCTGGTAGTCCTGAGCGATTAAGATTTCGGTGAGTTTGGCCTGAATTTCCTGATGGC
>JAOUME010000065.1 GCA_029881655.1 Deltaproteobacteria bacterium
ATTTGGGATGATTAACATCCAATAGGTATATTAAAGTGATCACGATAATTCCCAGCCCCCAAAAGAGCCGATGAATAAAGAGTTCAAGCCCAACGCGTACAATAAAGAACTCGATTATCAAACCTCGTCTTATTAATTATCCACATTTTCTGTTTAAATTACTCAAAATTTTAAATTCATTTCCCTTACTAAAACGAGGCGAAAACTAAAAACTATGATTCTCATAATTTCTAGGCCAAATTGGCCGTTTGAGGTTGTTTTGACACAGAAACGATAGGCCAAACTGATCATTATCGCTTTTATATTCAGCACCTTATTGTTTTTTAAGGCATTATATTTGGAACACTAGATGCAATAATATTTACAGAATGGATGGATGGTCCATCCTATCTAAACCCCCTTTGAAGGAGGATATCATGTTTGGAATAACTTCTGCGTTTGATAACCTTTGGACTCTCCAAAGGGCGATGGAGAACGCAATGCATAATGATTATTTCGGGCTATCTACCGTTGCCGATGGCAGTCCATCAATGAATATTTTCAGAGATGGGGAGAACACCCTGGTCACGGTTGAGCTGCCAGGATTGAATAGGGAAGACGTGAAACTTGAAGTAAAAGGGAAAAATCTGCGGCTCAGCGGAAAACGCAAAATCGACTTCCCTGAAAAGGCCAGTGTTCATCGAAGGGAGCGTTCTAGCTACAGTTTTGACCGCACTGTCCGGCTTGCGCACGAGGTCGATGAGAGCAATATCAAGGCCGAATTAAAAGATGGGGTCTTGGCTGTGTTGCTTCCACCAGCGGAAGAGCACAAACCCAAGTCCATCGCCATCAGTTAAAAAATATTGTTATAATAATGGGAGGACATTATGGAAACCAACAAAAAAGACATGGTTCCAGGCTCCAAACATGAGCTGGAAGCCAAGGAAGAAAAAACTCAACAGGCTCGTTTTTACAAGCCTTCAACCGACATCATCGAAACCGAGCAAAATCTAACCCTGTATATGGATATGCCCGGTGTCGCGAAGAATGCGGTCGAAGTTAAATTGGAAAAAAACGTTCTGACTGTTGATGGCCGGATAGACCAGGACCGCTATAAAAATTTGAAAGCCCAATACGCCGAATACAATGTCGGTCATTACAGCCGCAGCTTTCAGCTTTCCAGCGAGATCAATCAGGACAAGATCCTGGCTAAAATGGAAAAGGGCGTCTTGACTTTGACTCTGCCCAAGGCAGAACAAGCCAAACCCAAACTCATTAGTATCCAATAAATATTAGGGGCGCAAGTTTTGCGCCCCTAATATTATTATTAAGAAGAGGTGGAAAATAAAACAGCTAAAATAATCAAAGGCGATTGTCCATGCCTGGACAATGCTTAAATAACCCTAAAATTCAAACAAAGCCGATCATACAGGCCGGTTTTTCATATTTCTCCATAGCCCGCTTCACTTCTCATTTAAAACTTTTGAATTAAGGCTTTTATAAATCTGTCTTGAATCCAAAAAACACCCAGCGTAAAATAAAGTATTTTTTCAGTTGAATAACGAAATCCCCGTTTAGTTGTAAAGGACTTGATTGTCAAAGCGTCGGTTTTCGATTAAAAGTGATACATTCGATCAAGTTTATTAGAATCCATCTTTTATTTCATTTTATGGTCTGGAATCAAGCTATTGATCCGGTGATCTTCGAGTTACCCGGGTTCCAATTGCGATTTTACGGGTTGATTGCCGCTGTCGCCTTGCTTTTCGCTTTTCATATTATCAAAACCGAGGTTGGCAGAACTAAATTTAGAGTCTCGATCAGCGATATGCTGGACATGACTATCTTATCGATCCTGGCCGGCCTCATCGGGGCCAGGGCCTACTATGTCTTGTGTAACCTGGAATACTATTTCAAGCCGGATACTAAGCCTGAGGAGGTTTTATTTATCTGGCAGGGCGGAATGGGGAGTTATGGAGGGTTGCTATTTGGAGGTTTGGTTCTTTTAGCCATCTGCAAGTTCAAGAACCTGAGGTTCGTGCTGTTAGCCGATATTATCGCCACCTGTCTGTTTTTAGGACTGGCGATTACCCGAATAGGGAATTATATCAATGGAGAGTTTTACGGATTGCCGACCGGTTTTGATTGGGGGGTTGTTTTCGAATACGGACCCGCCGGATATGAGTTTCCAGGAACCCCGCTACACCCAGTCATGATTTACCTGGGTGTTTTGGAATTAGCCGCTTTTGTCTCGATTTATAACTTAAGAAAATTTAAATTCAAGCCCGGATTTTTAGCCTGTGTCTTTTTGTTTCTCTACTCGTTCATTCATTTCACGATCGGGTTTCTCCGTGCCGATAACCTCTACTTTTTCGATGTCAACCCCGATCGGATTTTTTCAGTCATCGGCATTATTATCTCGGCTTTCCTTATCATCGGGTTTCAACTTTACCATAGACCCTCGAAATACCGCGTCAAGGAATACGTCCCCACCCGCAGGTGGCGATTTTAGCTTTGATTATCGACCCTCTCCACCTCGATATAACAGTCATTCCCGTTGATATCCCACGTTGTCATCGATTCCTTGCGCGATTCGACGAACTCCAAACGGTCTGCCAGGGTTTCCTGCTCAATATAAGGGCGGTGGCTTAAAAGCGATTCCATCAGCTTCTGTCCACAGTGAAAATGGATTTGAATCCGGTTTGTTACATCGAAATCTTTCTCCTTTCGGGTCTGCTGAATCTTGCTGACGAATTCCCTGCTCATCCCTTCGTTCACCAGAGCGGGATCGAGATGACAATCAAGCGCAACCGTCAGGTCCTCATCACTCTCGGTAAAGATGTCCTCCTTTTGATCCCGCTGGATAAGAATCTCCTCCATGCCGATTTCGATACTTTCATCGCTTAGCTGAATCGTCTGTTTTTCTCCGTGCTGAATCCGAATAATCTCCTCGGGAGCCAACCTCTCGATTATTTTTCTGGCCTCACCCATTTTCTTGCCCAGTTTCGGGCCTAAAATTCTAAGGTTAGGCTTGGCCGTCAGATGAACCAAATCTTCCTCATTCTCGGCGATCTCGATCCTCTTGACGTTCAGCTCGTCGGTAATCAACTCGGAAAGATTATCCAAAACACCCTTGACGGCCTGGTCCTTGGTCAAAAGTACGACCTTGTTTAAGGGTTGGCGGATCTTGATCTGGTGTTTGGCCCTGAGAGCCCGCCCCATTTTGACCGTCCTTAAGATCAGATCCATTTCCCGCTCCAGTTCCCGATCGATCCAGTTCTCCATCGAAACCGGATAATTGCAGAGATGTACGCTTAAGGGATCTTCGTCCTTTTTTAAAATCTGATAGATATTCTCCGCCAGAAAGGGCGTAAAAGGGGCCATGACCTTGCTGAGTTCAAAAAGCACCGTGAAAAGGGTCTCATAAGCCTGTTTTTTATCCTCTCCCTCACCTCCTTTCCAAAATCGTCTTCGACTTCTTCTCACGTACCAGTTCGTCAGGTAATCAATGAATCCCACGAAAGGGGAAACCGAGCGGTTTAAATCGTAAAGATCCATATTCGTTCGGACCTCAAGGATTAAATGCTGAAGCCTCGATATAATCCATCGATCTAATGGATTTTTAAGCGACTCGGGATTCTTGAGCTTTTTAATCTCCCAGTTGTCGATATTGGCGTAGGTGGTAAAAAAGATCAAAACATTCAGCAGTGGCAGCATAGTGTTGCGCAGGGTCTCCTTGAGCCCGACTTCCGAGAACCGCAACTCTTCCGCCTTGATCGCCCCGGAGTTGAGCATATAAAGCCTGACGACATCCGCGCCGTAGCGGTTAAGGATATCCCAGGGGTCCGGATAGTTTTTCAGGCTTTTACTCATCTTCTTACCGTCCTCAGCCAGGAGCATCCCGCTGACGACACAGTTCTTAAAGGCGGGCTTTTCAAACAGTGCGGCGCTTAAGACCAGTAGGGTGTAAAACCAGCCTCTGGTCTGGTCGATTCCTTCGCTGATGAAATCCGCCGGGAAATCCTGATCGAATTTTTCCTTATTCTCGAACGGGTAGTGCTGCTGGCCATAGGGCATTGAGCCGGATTCAAACCAGCAGTCCAACACCTCGGAGGTCCTTTTCATCTCACTGGAACAGCCGGGGCAAACGATCTTGAGCTGGTCGATGAAATGCAGGTGCAAGTCCTCGATAGTCTCTCCCGATAGTTCCTCCAGCTCCTGCTTGCTGCCGATACAGTGTCGGTGACCGCAATGATCGCAAATCCATACCGGAATCGGGTTACCCCAGTAACGGTTACGACTTATCGCCCAAGCCTTGGCCCCTTCGAGCCATTTCCCCATCCTGCCGTTTTTTATGTGAGCGGGTGACCAATGGATTTCCTGGTTGTTTTTAAGCATCACCTCCTTAATCGCTTCCACATCCAAAAACCAACTCCTGATCGTACGGTACATCAGGGGATAATCCGAACGCCAACAAAATGGATAGCTGTGGGTGATGGTCTCGTTCTTAACCAGTAATTTTGTTTCCTTCAGCATTCTGATCACGGCCTTATCCGCATCTTTAAAAAACATCCCCTTCAAATCAGGGGCTTCCTGCGTGAAGAAACCGTTATCATCCAGCGGAAAGACATGGGGCAGCTTATATTTCTCTCCGGTAATAAAGTCATCCTCGCCAAAACTGGGCGCAGTATGCACGATCCCGGTTCCGGTATCCACCGTGACGTAATCACCCAAAAAGACCCTAAAGGCCCCTTGAGAGGACAGATCGGCGAAATAGGGAAACAAGGGCTCGTACTCGATTCCTTCTAACTGCGCGCCCTTCATTTTTTCCATCACCTCGATATCTTCTTTTGGAAAAACCTCCCTGAGAAGATCCTCCACCAGGATATAGACGCTCTCGTCCAATCTCACCTTAACATAAGTCAGGTTCGGATGAACCGTCAGACCCAGATTAGAGGGCAAGGTCCAGGGTGTCGTTGTCCAGGCCAGAAAATATTGGTTATCAGTACCTTTCTGCTTAAACTTGATGGTGATGGAGGGATCTTGCGTATCGCGGTAGCCCAGGTTGACCTCGAAATTAGACAACGGGGTTCCCAAACGCGGGCTGTATGCGACGATTTTTTTGCTTTCATAGATCAACTTCTTGTCCCAAAGGGTCTTAAACACCCACCAGATGGACTCCATAAAGCTTAAATCCATGGTCTTGTAATCCTTATCCATATCGACCCACCTGCCGATGCGGCGGATCGTTCTTTGCCATTCCTGACTATAGCGCAGAACTATTTTGCGGCACTCCTCATTAAATTCACCGACACCGAATTCCTCTATATCGGCCTTACCTTTTAATCCGAGTTCCTTTTCCACCTCGAATTCCACTGGAAGTCCATGACAATCCCAACCGAACCTTCGCTCGACTCTGTTTCCAAGCATTGTCTGGTAGCGGGGGATCACGTCCTTGATCGTGCTGGCGAGGAGATGCCCGTAGTGGGGCAGTCCTGTCGCGAAGGGTGGTCCATCATAAAAAAAATAACGGTTTTTTTCCGGTTTTTCTTCAATGGATTTTAAAAAAATCTGATTGTCTTCCCAAAATTGTAAAATCGATTCTTCCAATTGTGGAAAACCAGCTTTCGATGGAATTGTCTTAAACATAACTTAACCTGACTGCCGAATAATAAAGATTAATTAAATCACCTGTCTTCAACCTAGATGATCCTTTGACATCATGGTGTCCGGATGAGTGCCCGTAAAACGATCAGGAAGGGAAATTGGACTGTTTTGAAATCAAGTATAAAAAAAACGATACTCTTTATCAACCGCAATTCACTTGAAATATTATTTTTTAACTCTTCGACAGACAGGAAATATCTTTTTTATCTTTTTAGATTGTAAAGCGTCCGAAAATCAGTAAAAATAATGATCAAAACAAATTAATGAGATTACAATCGATTTTGTTCAATTTAATATACACCCAGCTTCGTTACCTTATTATATGAACAGCCATACCGACGACAAGGTCTACACTAAAACCAACTGGCTGCTTGAAAACGAGCAGTTGGCCGATGATCTCAAGGAATCAAGACTTTTTAAGGGTTTATCGGAAATGTTTTTTACGGAGTTGCTCTCCAGGTCCGAAGTCGTCCACTTTTCCCAAAACAACGTTATTCTCAGGGAAGGGCAATTCAACCAATACCTTTACTTTTTGCTTCAGGGAAAAATCGAGATCAGCGCAGGTGGCGAGTCGATTCTCGATTTTTCGAGAGTCGGGGATATATTCGGCGAAGTCTGCATCACCACGGAGCCTGTTTTTTTCTACTCGGTTATCGCCAAGTCCCAGGTTTTGCTACTCAGGCTGAGCGTTCAGGATATCTCCAACAACTCCAGCAATGAAAAAGACATCTTTTTCAGGGAGGATTGCACCACCATCACCAATAGGGCTCTCATCGAAAAACTCAAGATCTTCGTGCAACTCGCGAAACAACTCCAGGTCGCGACCCGCCAATTAGGCGACACCAGAAAGGTTCTAAAACATCTTAAAACCGAAACCAAGCAAAACGAGTTCAAGGCTTTGGCTGTTCTGGAAGCACTTCCCGAACTGGTCATCTATCTTGACCGGGATGGGAAAATCTTAAAAATCAAACCCAGTATTCATGAAAAACTTGCGTTCGATCACCAGAAATATGTAGGCGAGAACATCGCTGATATCCAAAATGTTCCTTCGGATCTAAAGGAACTTGCGATCAATTCCCTCATCGACGCGATGGAATCTCAGGAAAACAAAACCCTGGTCTTTCAGCTTCCGGATGACCCCGACTCGACCAATTTTGAAGCGAGAATCATCATCATCAACAAACAGGAAATCGCCATCATGATCAGAGCTATTTGAGCTACGGACCGAACTCTCGCCGTGATCCTAATCATTTTTTCAAATGTTCCTTAAATCGACTCTTGTTGTGGATTCCAGGCACATAATCCTGTTAACAACCCTTTATCATCAAACCAGCATTTTCAAATGAAGTTAATCAAACCATTTAAGGGACTTTTTCCAGACCCGAAGCTCGCTCAGGATGTCGCCGCGCCGCCTTATGACGTGGTGTCTAAAAAAGAGGCCAAGGATCTGGTCAAGAACAAGCCCTACAGTTTTCTCCACATTTCCAGGCCTGAAATCGATTTACCCGATGACACGGACCCTTATGGGGAAAAAGTGTATCTAAAGGGTAAGGAAAACCTGGAGAATTTAATCAAAAGTAACGTGCTCAGACAAAACGGGACAGCGGGGTATTATATCTATCAGATGATCGACAAAGACCATATCCAGACTGGTTTGATCGCTGTGTGTTCCATGAAGGCCTATCATGAGAACCTCATAAAAAAACACGAGTTGACCAGACCGGATAAGGAAAACGACCGGGTTCGCCATATCGAATGCCTTAACACTCAATCAAGCCCGGTGCTTTTAACCTGTAAACCTTCAGCCGACCTCAACAATGTTTTAAACCGAAATGCCGTTTCAGAGCCCCTGCTGAGCGTTTTTGATGAAAGGGAAGTTCAGCATAAGATTTGGCTTGTTGATCAGCCTTCCGAGACCGAGCTTATTACTGAGCTTTTTGATCTCGACTCGGATAAAAATCAGTTCGACGCGATTTATATTGCCGACGGACACCATCGCTCGGCCGCGGCTTACAGGATTTCACAAACCCGCAGTCAGAAAAACCCGGATCAATCAGAAGATCTTAGTCATGATTATTGCTTATCGGTCATCTTCCCTGCCGATCAGATGAAAATCCTGGATTACAACCGGGTTGTTAAAGATTTAAACGGCTTGTCCAAAGATGAATTTCTTTTGACCCTTCAAAAGAGTTTTCATCTCAAGCCGGAAACTAAACCCGTCAAACCGGCCAAACCGGGCGAATTCGGATTATTTATCGCATCTGGCTGGTATCGGTTTTGGTTAAAAGAAGAACTTTCCAAATCACCTCAGACCGAAAAACTGGATGTGAGCCTGCTTTATCAATACATTTTGAAGCCTGTCCTGGGCATTGAAAATCAAAGGACCGATCAGCGCATCGATTTTGTAGGTGGAATCCGCGGTCTTGGCGAACTGGAGAACAGGGTCAACAGCGGTGAAATGGCCCTGGCCTTTTCCTTATTTCCGACCCAGATCGAACAGATATTTAAGGTCGCCGACGCCGGAGAAATCATGCCGCCCAAGTCAACCTGGTTTGAGCCGAAACTGGTGGATGGTCTTATAGCTTATAGACTGGGCTGATACTACTTGTTTCTTAACCCGCTTTTGATAAAACGGATTAATAAGAGATGAACGACAATCTCGCTTCGGATAAAAAAAGGCAGTTCGATGAACTGGTCGCGATTTTCAAAAAATTGGAAAATTTACAAACCGTCGATCTCCAAGCATTGCTCCTTAACCTGAAAGAGGCCGACAAGCACACTGATGAATTTACGCAGTCCCTAAAAAGGCTTTTAGTCAGGTTCGGGGATGATTTCCATCTCGCCTTGAAGGAGGCCGGAATTGGTGGCGTTGCCGAAGATTTGGCCCAGAAGACAGATATTGCCGAAGAACCGGTCCTGGACGAATTCCAGCATGAACTCATCTCAAAACCCGAAATTCCAACCGACAGACCACCTCCAAGAGGCTATGAGAATTGGGGGGTTAAAGATTTTATCGAGAATGAAGGCAAAACCGTCGCGGTCTGGTCTGGGACTGGAATTTATAAAACCGGGGAGATTTTATCTAATACAAAGTTAAAGGAATTCTACTTCCAGCCGGTTAAAGGAGAGCCTTTTATTTTAACTCAAGGACATAAAAACAGGGTTGATCCTTCCATCAATAATTTTTATTTCAAAAAAACGAAAAAGGTATTTTAAGCGGGGATAATTGTATTTTACGGCGGTAAAAAACCATCCAGCTTCTTTTTCGCGTAGTTGTTGCGGTTTAAGTACACTTCCTTTACCTCACCATAGACCTTCTGTAGAACGCTGAGTTCCGTTTTTTTAAGCAACCGAACCTTTTCTTTAAGCATTTTCGTAAAGAATTCATAGAACTGGTTTGCTTTCCGGTCGTCTTTTTCATAAACAGCGATGATCAAAAGGATTTTCGCGGCCTTAAACGAAACAATATTATTGCTGCTTTGGTTAAAAAGAGTTTCCGCCAGTTCATTGACCTGCTTTAGCAGTTCCTCCGCCTTGTTTTCCTGTTGCGCGGACATGGTGATTTCCGCGAGGGTCAGCTTAAGCAGAATCAGCTGCCATTTCAAGTTATCTGAATGATCGTTTTTAACGAGAGCCTCGGCCGTTAAAATCGCGAGTTGGTAGGTCTTGATCACTGTCGAAATCGATCGTTTGATTTCCAGTAACTCATCCGGGTTATCCCCGATCAACTCTTCTCTTGCCTTGAGCGATTCCATCCAGTTTTGTTTTAAGGCGGTCAGGTTCATCTCATGGGGCGCTTTATCATCCTTGGATTTTTTGAAGTATTCCTTATGGGGTGAGGCGAAAAAACAAGTGGGACAGACGATAACCTTGATTAAACTAAAATTAATGTAGTCGAATTTCGGCATGCTTTCATCGTAGATAGTTATGCCAAAGATGTTTTGTCGGAGTTTTTGGCTTTTGGGCTTGAGATGAAAGGCCTGCACCTTGACTTCAGGTCCACACAGATAGCACTCGAAAAAACGGGTCTGCACCGAGTTGTTCTCAGGGTGATCCTCCAGTCCACCCTCAACGTCCCTGATCCTTGTCTTTTCTTTAAAGCGGCATTTGACGAAAAGGGAATTCTTGTTCTGCTTCCAGTTGATCCCGTGGTTGCACCAATCCATCAGACGGTTGAACTCCTCTTTGGAAAAACCGCAGTTATCCGATATTTTTTGCAGGTACTCTATCTCACGGTATGAAAGCGATTCATCCGCCGAAATGATTAAGATGACCTCGATAAGAACGATCATCAGGTACTGCTTCGGCATGGGCGGGGGTCTCACCATCGGTGGCGAGATCTTGTTGCCGATGTAAGCCAGCATCTGTTTTTTGTCCTGGGGGTCCTCCAAAAAAGATATGGCCATCTTTAAAAAACTTTTCTCGATCTGATCCACCAAACCATCCAGCATAACGGTCGCGACCAAAGTCTGCGAATACCATCTTTTCTGCTTGTCGTTCAGCCTTTTTAACGGAATTTGCATACCTTCGATCTGAAGATCGCTAGACACCAACTCTCTTTGATCGGTTTTCCACCTCAAACCGTCCTCGCACCAGTTCATTAATTCCCGGTAAAAACCCTCATCGAAATTAAACAGGTCAGCGACTTCCTTGAGATATTTCCTCTCGTCATCCGCAAAATCGTAATCAGATATAATGATTAATATCAGTTCGATATAAATCGCAACCAGAATTTTAGGGGGTATTCCAGGGGGAGGTGCCGTTAATTGGGGCGGTTTTTTCTTGTCGATTATCTCCATCAGCTCGGAACGCTTTTCCTGGCTAGTGATAATAGCTATCACCTGTTTCAGAAACTCGATTTCGGACAGAAAAATCTTATCATCAGCCAAAACAGCCGCGACCACCAGATTCGCGTACCAGAATTTTTGCTCTTCATCCAAGTTCTGAATTGGTACAGCCATAAAATTTAATTTGCTACTTTTTGCGCAACCAAAATGCCATCGCTAAAAGGAAAGTAATCAGTTTGAAACCCTGGATGCTCAGACATCTTTAAATTAAAATCGTTAATCGTTTCAACGCCCCTGGAATATTTTCTTTCCTGATCCTTGCTAAGGCCAAAAACCTTCCCGTTAAAAAATATGTTATCCGCCACCAACCAACCACCCGGTTTAAGGAACCGATAACAGTCACCGATCATTTCGACATAGTTTTTTTTAGTTGAATCCTGAAAAATCAAATCGTATTGCCCGTGATTGTCTTTAAAAAAATCCTCCGCCCAGCCCTGAACCAATTTGACCTGTTTAGAAAAACCCGATTGATTTAGGTAATCCACACAACAATTTAAGCGGTCGTAATTATAATCCAACGCAGTAATTTCACTCTCTTCAGCGCCCAATAGCATCCAGTGGGTCGAATAAGATATCCCGCATCCGATCTCAAGGATTTTCTGTGGCTTGAGCATTCTGCAAAACAAACGCAACATCTGCCCCATGTCGTCTCGAACTATCGGCACTTTATGACTTAAGCCATAGCTTTTAATCTTTTCCATGTATGGCGGAAGCGGTGACTGATAGCGCTGGACATAATCCTCGGCATTTGAAGGCATTACATTCATCATTTCCAACAGATAATCTTTAAAACGAACATTTGGGTCTCATAAATCACTTTATGATTGGAACTCTTGGCCTTGGCTTAAAGTATCGCCGCTTTTATCCCGCGATACAAAACCGCTTAAAACCCGTCCGGCTTGACTAAAATATCGATCCTTCGATTCAAGCTTTTAAGTTCGCTACTGTCATTGGGAACCTTTGGTCTTGTCGAGCCATAACCGGCGATCTCAATACGTTTGCTTTTCACCCCGAACGACTCCAAAAGGCGCGCGACAGAACCAGATCTGGCTCCGCTAAGCTCCCAGTTTGATGGAAATATCG
Source organism: Deltaproteobacteria bacterium (assembly GCA_029881655.1). Classification (GTDB taxonomy): domain Bacteria; phylum SAR324; class SAR324; order XYD2-FULL-50-16; family XYD2-FULL-50-16; genus JAOUME01. Next base: position 11,574 of record JAOUME010000065.1, read on the forward strand.
GTGTTCTGATCGGGGTGTTGTCGGTATGGCCTTCCACGATAACCCGGTTTGAGATAGCGTGAAGAATTCTGGAAAATTTCTCTATGACATCGTTACCCAGCTGAGTTGGGGTTGCCGATCCTGGAGCAAACATCACGGTATCCGAGAACGAAACGGTGATTCCACGATCATCCACCGTTATATCCGTCACTTCGGAAATATCACTTTTTTTTAAGGCAGCTTCAATATTTTCCATAAAGGTAGGAAGACCTGAGAAAACAAAGGGAGATGCTGGAGGCCCCCCTTTAAATGAAGCGCTAATCGCCTTAAAGAGATTCTCTTCGGTCTTGGACATGGCAAAAAGTAAAATAAAAAAAGCGAGTAACAGCGTGACCATATCCCCGTAGGTATATATCCACTCGACCCGTTCTTCACCGCATTCACATTCCTGTTCTTCTTCAATCGCCATTATCTATCCTTTATCGGCGTTGCTGAATTTGAGTTCTTCATATTTTGATTTCAAGGTCGGGGTCAGATAATTCATCAAATCTTGCTCGATAAATTCGGCCCGTTCGTTCTTTTCGATAAACAAAACTCCATCCCGGATCATTTCGTTTAGAAGATTGTCGTTTTTGTTGGCGGCATCCAAATTAGTCGCCCACGGCAAAAATATCCCGTTCGACAACAAAGCTCCATACAAGGTGGTAATCAAGGCGACTGCCATTTTTGGACCGATGGAACTGACATCATCAAGAGCTTGTAACATCAAGATCAAACCAATCAGGGTGCCGATCATCCCAAAGGCGGGCGCGAGAACCGACATTTGTTTAACGACCAATTGATCGGTCGTTTTTTTTAATGCCGCATATTTCATTTCCGACATCAAGATATCGGTAATCAATTCCCGGTCCACCCGGTCAACAACCAGCCTCAATCCATTTCTTAAAAAGAGGTTTTCAATGCTCGGTAAAGTATCTTCAATCGCCAAAACATTTTTCCTGGCAACCTTTGCGACATCGACAATAATCACGAGGGTTTCGATCAGGGGAACTGATTTTGCTTTATAGATTCGGCCCAACGATTTCGGCAAACCCATGATCTGTTCGATGGAATATGAACCAATCGTGGCTACGACCGTACCAAACATGACGATAATAACACTCGGGGCGTTCCACATGTATTGCAGATATTCAAAGTGAAAGGCCCCTTTCTCAAAAGCGACACCGAATATAAATACTGCCAATACCCCCAACGAACCAATTAACGACGCTAGATCCATACTTATTCTTTGTTTTTTCGTTTATATAAGGCTATCAATAACAGGTGATTTCTTTATAACAAGACTAATACAACACGACAATACATCTTCATGGAAATTTTATATATCATTTTTTTAAAAACCATGTAAAGCCAGATTATTTTCATTCAAATAACGCCTTTTTTATTAAGATTCGGTTCAAAGGTTGCATGATTTAATATGATCAACCTCTATTTAACGCAATCTTCACCCATATGGCAT
>JAOUME010000066.1 GCA_029881655.1 Deltaproteobacteria bacterium
AAAAACGGAGGAGAGGTCAGTCTTAATGCACCTGTAAAGGAAATGCAGATTCAGATGCAGATGAAACATCCTTCTCCGCATGGAAACTCTATGCCTATGCAACCCCCGGTTCAAGGCGGTATGAAACATTAGGTTTTTGGAACTTAACTTTCATGGGCAAGGATTATATCGCCTTGCCCTGCTTTATTGAACCCACCATATGATAATAAAAATGACTCTACGGGAAACAAGCTTTATTAATAAAACAGTCCTATTCTTCTGTGTTTTTGCTATGGTTTTGTTTTTGGGGAACCTGTCCGCCGCTCAAGAGCAGAAGCCCGAGTCGGCCCTGGATTTCACACTCACCGATTTTAATGGTAAGAGTCGCTCATTGTCGGATTTCAGGGGGAAGGTCATCGTTCTTTTTTTTGGTTATACCTCCTGCCCTGATATCTGCCCCACGACCATCATCGAAATGAAGAATGTTCTAAATCAGCTTGGGAAAGAAGCCGAAAAAGTGCGGATGCTTTTCATCACCGTTGATCCCCAAAGGGATACCCAGAAAATTATGAAGGAATTTCTGGGGTTTCATGATTCAAGAATCCTTGGCCTAAGGGAGGATCTCGATAAGATCAGAAAAGTCACCGACTTGTTTAAAGTCCGTTTCAAGAAAAGAGATGATGGTTCTGCCAGCGGTTACCTCGTTGGGCATACCAGCTCGACATTTCTTATCGATAAACAGGGCGTTCTTAAAAACAAACTGCGCTTTAAGACTTCCATCGATGAAATCGTTGATGAAATAAAAAAATTGTTCTAAGTTATAACTGCGACCCATTACCTTGTCATCAATTAATTATAAGTTTATTCGATTATACGAATAAATATGTTGACTTACTAATGAAATTGCTTTTTTATACATATAAGCTGTTGTGTATAGATAAGTTATGGATAAACGGGAAAAAGAGGCATTATGAAAATTGGAATATTGTTGAAAGAAGGTCCCTACAATCATCAGGCGGCCGATTCGGCTTATCAGTTTGCCAAGGCGGCACTTAAAAAGGGTCATGAAGTGGAATCGGTTTTTTTGTATAACGACGGCGTTATCAATGTCAGCAATAAAGCCGAACCTCCACAGGATGATCGGAACCTGTTTGAAAGGTGGTCAAAACTGGGTGAGCAAGGGGTCGAAATTTTAGCTTGTATCGCGGCTTCCAAGAGGCGCGGAATCAGCGATGATGTTTTAGTAAACCATTCATCGATTACCGGTCTGGGTACCTTGACCGATATCGCGATTCGGGTGGACAAACTGGTAACCTTTGGAGATTAGGAGAGGCAATGACCGAAGATGAAGACGGTGAAATCGTCAAGAAAATCATGCATGTTATGAGAAGAGCTCCTCATGGGACGATCTATACCTATGAAGGGTTGGAAATGGTTTTAATTATGTCGGCTTATGATCAGGACATCAGCATTTCCTTTATCGACGACGGAGTTTATGCCCTATTGAAGGATCAGGACACTGCGGGGCTGGAAATCAAGGGGTTTGCCAAAACCTTTAAGGCCTTGGACGGTTATGATGTCGAGAAGCTCTATGTGGATAAAGTATCTCTGGAAGAAAGAGGATTAAAGCCGGAAGATTTGATCGTCGATGTTGAGGTTTTAGACTCGGCGGCCATTGGTAAGCTTATGAAAGAGCAAGATGTGGTGATTCATCAGTAGGAACAACAAACGACATTCAAACAGGAAGGATATGCTACATACGATTAACCAGTCCCCTTTTCGCTGCAACTCTTTAAAGACTTCCATCCGCTTCATCCTGCCGGATGACCCGGTTTTGTTTTTAGAAGATGGTGTTTATTCGGTTCAGGACAACAATACTTTCAAGCAAACTATCGAAACTCTTTTAAAGACCAACCCGGTGTATGCCATATCGCATGATATTAATGCCAGAGGCATTAAAAACACCATCAAGGATGTTCAGTTGATCGATTATGAGGGGTTTGTGGATTTGGTGGAAAAGCACCAGGTTAATACCTGGTTTTAGCATGAAACCCATGCTAATGCTTGATTGACGGCCTATTAGAATTGAGCGTCACGCTGAATCGGAGTCCGGTATATCCTGGACTGATGATGCAGTTTGACCACATCCCCGACAATGACCAGTGAAGGCGGCTTTAAATCATTGCTGGTAGCGGTGTCGCTAAGACTTGATAGCTCGCAGGTAACAATCCTCTGATTGGGTCTGGTTCCATTTTCGATGATGGCTGAAGGCGTAGTCTTATCCATTCCATGCGTGATTAACTGGTCTGAAACCTCCTTGATATTAGATAGCCCCATATAAAAAACCAGTGTCTGCATCGGTTGGGCGAGAGACTCCCAGTTGAGTTCAAGGTCGCCGCCCTTGAGATGTCCTGTCGCGAAAATACAGGTTCTAGCGTAATCCCTATGAGTCAGGGGAATACCAAAATAAGCTCCGCAACCCGAAGCCGCAGTGACCCCGGGGATGATCTGAAAATTGATCCCCTCTTGAATGAGGCAATCCACCTCTTCGCCACCTCTCCCGAAAATAAAGGGATCACCCCCTTTTAAACGAACGACCTTTTTCCCTTCCCTCGCGAGCCTGACCAGCGTTTGATTGATCTGATCCTGGGGCATCGTATGGTTTGAGCTTTGTTTGCCCGCGTAAATCAGTTCAGCCTCCCTTCTGGCGAAATCAAGGATCTCGTTTCCGATCAATCGATCATAGACAATGGCATCGGCATTTTGGATCTGTCTGAGGGCACTAAGGGTCAAGAGTCCCGAGTCGCCAGGGCCCGCGCCGACCAAACAGACGAAGCCGTCCTTTAACACCGATTGAGTATCTGGGCCGATGGCTTTTTTTAGGGTTTCGATGGCTTCAGTCTCCTTTCCCGATAAGAACATCTCGATGATTGAGCTGGAAAAGACCTTATCCCAAAACCGTTTGCGGTCATCAAGACCGGGCAGGTGTTTTCTAACCGGCTCTCTAAATTGCTTGATCAACTGAGCCAGCTTGCCGTAGGAATGCGGAAGCATCAACTCGATTCTGGAGCGGATCACTCGTGCCAGCGTGGGGGAAGCTCCACCGGTCGAGACAGCTGCGATCAGGGGTGAACGGTCGATGATCGATGGAAAGATAAAATCGCAAAGCTCGGGTCGGTCCACAACGTTGATCGGAATATTTTGAGCCTTGGCGGCAAGATAGACCTTTTGGTTTAAATCGTCTTCATCTTCGGCCGAAATGACCAGCTTATATCCTTTTAAATCCTCCTCCTTAAAGTCGCGGGCCAAATGGGTAATTTTATTTAGTATGGCGAGTTCTTTCGCCTTTTGACAAAGGTCAGGTGAAATGACGGTGATTTCGGCATCAGCCTTTAGCAAAAGAGCTATCTTCGATAAGGCTTTTTCGGTACAGCCCACCACTAGGCAGGACTGGGCTTTGACTTTGATGAAAATGGGCAGATATTCCATGTGGATTACGTTTGATGAGTCAGATTCAAATGGTTAATCAACAGAGGGGGGTCATACATTATTTGATCCGGAAACAAACCTCTCTTTTTACAAAAGAGTAAAACAACCAAGTAGGAAAGAAAACGGGATAATGCGGAAAAAGGATTATTAAATTTAAGTGTTTTGATTTTTAACGCTTATGGCGATTTTGTAAAGAACCGTCAGAACAAAAGCACCGATAGCCCAGATACCGAGGGTGATCAGTATCTCGATTAAAGAGGGAGAATATTCCGTAACGCTTTCAAGGGGAGATGGAACGAATCCACCCAGTACCAGCCCGATTCCTTTATCGATCCATAGCGATAAGAAGATCGATAAACAGGCCACAATTAAAAGGGACTGATTTTGCCTGAGCTTGGGGATTAAGAAGATCACAACCGAGCCGATCCCGATAATGAGAGAAAACCACATCCAGGGTACAAGGTTATGGTGTCCCTCCAATCCGAAAAACAGATAGGCGAGTCCGTGTTCATGGCCGGGAATGTTACTATAAAAGGCGGTAAAGAATTCCATGGCGACAAAAAAGAAATTGATGATCGCCGCGTAAAGGATGATGGTGGTTAATTTTTCGATCGCCTCTTTCCCCGCGTCGAAACCAACCAGTTTTTTGAGCAACAAACTTAGCAGCACCAAAAGCGCCGGACCCGCGGCAAAGGCCGAGGCCAAAAACCGAGGAGCTAAAATGGCGGTAAGCCAGAGATGCCTTCCCGGCAGACCTGCGTATAAAAAAGCCGTCACCGTATGGATACTGACAGCCCAGGGAATCGAGAGGTAAATAAAGGGTTTGATCCATTTGGGTGGTTGGACGCCTTTGTGTTCGGCGCTTAAGACCACCCAGCCGCATAAAACGTTTAAAACCAGGTAACCGGATAGAACCGTCATGTCCCAAAACAAGATGGAATTGGGGGTCGGGTACAAGATCACGTTTAAAACCCTCATCGGCTTTCCCATATCCACGAAAACAAACAGCATGCACATCAAAACTGCCGAGACAGCTAGAAACTCACCCAGAATAACGATTTTTCCGAATTTCTTGTAATTGTGAAGATAGTAGGGAATGACCAGCATGACCGCTGAGGCGGCCACCCCAACCAAAAAAGTGAATTGAGCGATATAGACACCCCAGGTGACGTCTCTGCTCATGCCGGTGACACTCAGGCCGATATCAAGCTGGATCATGTAGCTGACGAAACCGACCGTGATCAAAATCAAAAGAAAAAAGATCCAGACCCAGTAGTTTCGATTTCCGACAAAGGCTTTTTCAATCATGGCTCGCTTTTAAAAGATATAAAAAACCGACGGATCGGTTCCAAGTTCCGTTTTTCTCTGCAGCGTATTTTGTGTCATTAATACCCGCCTTATTTCCGAATTGGGGTCTCCCAGATTTCCAAAAACGATCGAGCGGTTATTACAGGCGCTTTGACAGGCCGGAGCTTGCCCCTTGGCGAGCCTTTCCGCGCAGAAATTACATTTCTCGACCACACCTTTCTCCCGGGTGGGAAAATCAGGGTTGATCTTCTTGATAAAGGGCCTGGGGTCTTTAAAGTTGAAGCTTCTTGAGCCGTAAGGACAGCCCGCCATACAGAACCGGCAACCGATACAGCGGTGAAAATCCATCATAACGATGCCATCTTCCCGCTTAAAGGTCGCCTTGGTAGGACAAACCCGGACACAAGGCGGGTTCTTGCAATGGTTACAAAGAGTCAAGACGGGATCCTTTTGGGTTTCCTCCTTGGTAAAGGGATGACTTTTGCTGGGAAAAGCGTTTTTGTAAGCCTCTTTCCAAATCCACTTGACCTCCTCCTTCTTGCCGCTGATCTCAGGTACGTTATGCTGAAAGTGACAGGCATCGATGCAGGCGGTACAGCCCTCCTCGCACTTGGTCATATCGATCACCATTCCCCAGCGAGTCGTGTTTTCCTTTAAGCCGTCTTCTTTAAAAAGCTCCGCGTAGACCGTCTTTTTGAAATATTGATCCAGCGCCCCTGCCGATCCGATACCAAACAGCGAAGCAACGCCCAGTTTTTTAAGGAAATTTCTACGGTCTTTACGCATCAAATCTGCTCCTCAGAAGAAAGATGACAACTCCAACAATAGGGTTTGACTCCCATATAATCATGACAGCGGTCACAAAACTCTTCCTTGTTGGAATGGCAATTCAGACAGGTTTTCGTCAGGCTCTTCTCAAAATGCTTTCCACTGGCGTTCGTATAGACCCGGTCATTATCCCTGACGACCGAATCCCGCCATTGATCAAGCAGGTGCATGTGATTGGGTCTCATGAATTCCTTGGACTCCACACAAGCTTCAGTACCCTCTTTCACGACAATCTCGGGTCCATTCCCCCCGCTGCTTGATCCAGCCCAAAAAGGAATGGAAAACAGCCCGAAAAACAAGACCAGTCCAATAACGATTTTGAAAAGATCATTCATCTTTTCCTTCTCCCTGCTCAAAGTCTTCCAACTCATCTTCCCTTAAATCCTCGGTTCTCTCAGATTCACCCTCCATGATCAAGGCGTTTCCGACCAACTCGTGCAGTCCGGCGACCTGAACATCCGGAACCCAGTAGTCCATGGCGGCCTTCAAGGTGACCCTGTCGATGGCACAGATGGTGGTCAACGTATTCACGTCATGTTTGTCATGGACGTGTTGAACGGCGTTAGCTCTGGCGAACCCACCCCGCATACGGGTTTCCATGTACTCCCCCGTATTAAGGCCGCTTCCCGAACCACAGCAAAACGTCTTTTCACGGATGGTGTTTTCCGGCATCTCATGAAAATTATTAACGACCCTTTTTAGAATATAACGGGGTTCCTCAAGCAATCCCATGGCTCTCGCTGGATTGCAGGAGTCATGGAAAGTCGTCCGGATATGATTGTTTCGTCTGGCGTCAAACTTGAGCTTTTCGTTTTTCAATAAATCGGCCGTGAACTCGGCGATGTGAACCATCTTGGTCGATTTGGCGTTTGAAAAAGGCGTTCCGGTAATCGGCGACACGGGTACCTCCAGAAAGTCCGCGGGTCCGTTCATGGTGTTCATGTACTGATGAACCACACGCCACATATGACCGCATTCCCCGCCTAAAATCCACTTAACTCCCAGTCTCTCGGCCTCCATGTACATCTTGGCGTTGAGTTTCTTCATCATCTCAGGAGTGGTGAAGGAACCAAAATTGCCTCCTTCGGAAGAGTAGGTGCTGATCGTATAGTCCAGGCCGATGTGCTCGAAAAGAAGCATATAGCCCATCATGGTATAGATGCCCGGATCCGCGAAAACATCGCCTGACGGGGTGATAAACAGGATTTCGGCTCCCTTTCGGTTAAAGGTCGGATTGACTTTGACACCGGTGATCTCCTTGACGTCGTCAACCAGAGACTCTACGACCTGCTTAAAAGTGTGAGGCTCAATCCCGAGATGATTTCCCGTGCGGTCGCAGTTGACAACCGGCTCTAAAATCCAGTTGATGTTGACCCCTAAAAGATGCAGGAGTTCCCGCCCCAGCATGGTGATTTCAGCGGTATCAATGCCGTAGGGGCAAAAGACTGAACAACGCCTGCATTCAGTGCACTGATAGAAGTACATGAACCATTCCTTGATCACTTCCTTTGTCAGTTTTCTCCCACCGACCATTTTCCCCAGAATTTTGCCCGCCCTGGTGAATTCCCCACGATAGACCGAGCGTAGCAGCTCCGCCCTGATGACCGGCATGTTTTTGGGGTCACCCGATCCCAAGAAGAAGTGGCATTTGTCCGCGCAAGCGCCGCAGCGCACGCAAGTGTCCATGAAAAGCTTTAAGGCCCGGTTTTTCTCCAGGCGATCCTTTAACGCCTGAAGAATGATCTCCTTCCAGTTCTCAGGCAGTTTCCAATCTTCATCCAGGGGAGTCCATTTTCTGGGATTGGGGAAACCGAGTTTTTCTATGATATCGGGCTTGGTCGGGTAGTTGAAATTCCCAGGCTTGAATTCAACGGGCAGTTCGGTCCATTCTTTATCCGGCTTGATACCGCCTAGAAACAGACTCTCGGTCTCGATGCTTTTGGCTAGATCCGCTTTTTTTGGATTTCCGTCTGCCATTTGATTGTTATCCTTTATATTAATTCTGCTTTAGTCTTTATCCAAGGGAATGCCGCTCGCGATCATCTTGTCGCGGAAATCCTCTTCGTAATCATGATATGTTCTGATTTTTACATCCGGGTTCCAAGGGTTGATGTGCCTTTTTTCTCTGGAATTGTTCGCCAGATTTCGAGTGGGGCTAAAAAAGATCCCGCCCATATGCATCAGCTTGCTGTAGGGAAAATAACTCACCAGCACACACACTAGAAACAGGTGGATGTAAAAGATGGCTCCAATGCCGCTTGGAACAGTAAAATCAAAATGAATCAAAGACTGGCTCAGTTGCTTTACCTTGATGATGTCGGTCTTGGTCAGGTAGCGCATCATCATGCCCGAGAGAACGATTCCCGAAATGAGATAAAGCGGGAAGTAATCCTGAAACAGGGACATGTAGCGCACCGGCCCGCCGAAGATTCTTCTTAAGATCAAGAAAGTCAAGGCCGCCAGAATTAAAATATCGCTTAAATATAAAATCGGCAGGGCAACCTGAAAAAAGCTGTCTATTTTCTCAGTCAAGCTGATCACAAAAGGAATCGGTTCCAAAAAGAAGCGGTAATGGCGGAGGATAATGACTAAAAAAGTCCAGTGAAAGACCATTCCACCGAGCCACAGCCACTTATTCGATCCATAATGAAGGTTCGGACCTGGTTTGAGTTCTGCCTTGGTATTGCGAAATAGCGAACGGAATAAAAGGATTTCCATCGCCATTCTGATGAGGGTCTCAAATAGATTCGATGGCGATTCAAATCGGTCTCGTTTAATCCAGTCCAGTGATTTAGCCTGACCGCAGGTGGTAGGTATCCGAAACGGTACGGGGGAGCGACTCCAATAATAAATACGGTACAAAAATCCGGCGATAAACAGGATCAAGGCAACATAAGGGATAACCAGACCGAATAAAGTTTCCAACCCAGCCAGGGCAGTACCCACCCAGGCAATCAGTATCAGTATAATCAGCAATATCAATGGTGATAGGATTTTCATTAACGTTAACCTTCAGGAAATTGATGGCGTCATGCGATGATTCATGAAATATCGCCAGAAATTCTTCTGAGCATATGGGTTTTCGCTTTCATTTCATTAACCTTGATTTCGTAGAGCTTTTCTCTCGCTTTGGAATAAAGATCAAAAACTATCAGGACCAACCGGTCAATTTCGCGCTCAATCTCAAGCCACTCCTCCAATGCCTCGCTCGCTTTTATAGCGCCCTCTAAAACCTCAAGCAAAACTTCCTTTAACAAAAAAACAAAGTGGACCGCTTCCGATGGAGTTATTGCTTGAATCGCTTTTATTTTTACAATTTTATCAAGCGCTTTTTCTAAGTCAGCGTTCGGTCTTTCGTTAAAGAAACAATCGAAAATATCCTGTGTACCCTCAGAAAGCGCAAAACCGATCGGATTTGAAAAACGGTCACTGGTTCCCAGGATCTTCTTTTTGGCCTCAGCCGGTATTTCTTCCACGAGTCTGTGGTACCAGCGAGTGGTGACCTGGGAGCGGTGATTAAGAATCAGCTCTTTAAGGCCCATCAATTGAGTTCCATTCTGCTTGGTTTAAATAGCTTTAAAAGTTATTTCGCCTGCCTGATTTTATCCAGCAAGGGCTTACAGGTATTGGCGACTCTCTCGTAGGGTTTTTCTACGTATTTGGCGAAATAAACTTGGTCTTCCACCGCTTTGAAATCCCCTTTGTCAAAAGAAACCAAAGCCTTTTCAAGCCAGAGCGTCACTTCTTTGGCGATGATTCCCACCGTCTTCCAATAATCGACCGCTTCCAGCTTGTAGGCAAACTGCTTAGGCAGGTCTTGAGCCTGTTTGAGCGAATTTACCTCGATGTTCTTGGGTCCGAAAGTCGTCTTCCAGCCTTCCTGGGTCCAGTTTGTAGCTTTTTTTAAACTTTCAGCTATTTCTTGCTTTATTTCTTGCTTCATCGTTAAAAACTCAGTTGGGTGTGAAAGAAATAAAAATGGGCAATCGAATTAAAGGTCTTCGCCCATGCCCATATGGATATAGCCCGTGGGGCAAACCTGTGCGCAGATATGACAGCCGACGCATTTGGTGTAGTCGGTAAACATGACCTCACCCACCGGGTTGTCCTTATAATAACTAATCGCTTCCTGCGGACAAAAATGCGTGCACTGCTTGCATTCGATACAAAGTCCACAGCTCATGCACCTCTCTGACTCCTTGATGATAGCTTCATCGCCAAGGGAAATTAAAATCTCCTCGAAGTTACCCTCTACTTTTTTTAGTTTAAGGTGACTTCTCTTTGTCTGGGCGCTATTTAAAAAATAATAAGGATATAGCCTTTCATATTGAATAACATCCTGATATTCAGAGGCTGGTTGAGCTTTTCCCTGAAGGTAGCGGTCGATCGCTTCGGCGGCTTTTCTGCCGTGACCTACCGCCGTCGTGATCAGATCGACCTTCAGCGCGTCACCTCCGCCAAAAACCTTTTCTTCACCTTGAACGAGATAGTGCTGATTGACTTTAAGCCAGGGAGCCTGATTCGTGACGCTTTCAAAACCGGCCATGTCGGTCGACTGACCAATGGAGGCAACGATCATATCGCATGAGATTTCGAAATCGCTTTGTTCGACCGGTTTATAACGGAAGAAGGGAATCGGCGAGTTAAAGCCTTCTTCTCCCTTTTCCTTCAATTTCATCTGGATGCATTTGACAGCTTTGATCTTTCCAGCCTCACTTTGAACTTCACTGGTTCCCGTCAGGAACTTGATTTCCGCGCCCTCATTTATGGCATCGTCAAATTCCTCTGGAAAGCAACCCATATCCTCTTTGGGTACCCCTGAGATGATCACCGCTTCAGAGCCAAGCCTGATGGCGAGTCTCGCAACGTCCATAGCGACGTTGCCGTCTCCGACCACCAAAACCTTCTTGCCGATCCGCATGGACTTGCCGTTTTTTTCATAATCCATCAAAAAATCGATAGCGTTGGTGGCACTCTCAGCTTCATCAAAACCTTTAATAGGAAGTCCCCGCCCTTTTTGCGCTCCGATCCCTATAAAGACGGCATCATACTTCTTTTTTAAATCATCCAGGCTGATGTCTTTTCCGATTCGCGTATTGAGTTTTAGCTCAATTTCCAGATTCAAGATCCGCTGAATTTCGGCTTCCATGATCTTTCGGTTAACCCTGTAGTCCATAATTCCATAGCGAACCATACCACCCAGCTTTTCCTGCGCGTCAAAAAGGGTCACCTTATGGCCCATCAGACGCAATTGATATGCCGCCGACAAACCAGCCGGCCCCCCCCCGATAACGGCGACATTTTTACCGCTGCTATGGGTGGGTTTGATAAACTGAAGGTTTTCCTTAATGCCGTATTCACCCAGAGCGTGTTCCACCGCGTTGATGGATACGCTCTCATCGTGCTTTTCCCGGTTGCATTTGGTTTCACAGGGATGCGGACAGACCCGACCCATAATGGCTGGAAAAGGGTTCTTCTCCACCAATCTTCTCCAGGCGGTCTCCCATTTGTTATCACTCTTCTCAACTCCCCTGAGGATGTTTTGAATCCCGCGGATATCTTCGTTAGCTGGACACCCAACCGAGCAGGGAGGGGTTTTTTGAACGTAGGTGGGGCATTTGTGACTGTGATCACCGAAGGCCACCACCCTTTTCATGCCCTCCTCGACCCCATAGGTTGGATATTCATAACTTAAAGCAAAATCCAAGATCGGGTTGGATTGGTTTTGTTTTTGACTCATTTTAAAAACTCCCCATTTTAATTAACGCTTCCTTGTGGATTATCGTTTAAAACCGGACATGCGCCGATTGATTAAAGGTCGTTCTCGCAAAACGGTAACTGTCGATCATGTCGAGGTCGAAAGTCAGTCCTGTCTCATCATAAAAGCGTTTCCAGCCGATCCTATCGATCCACTCTCCCATCCGCTCCCAAGGCTTTCCACCCTCTTTGTAAGCCATCAAAATCTTTTTGACCGCTTCATTGACTTCAGGCCATCTGGGCGGATTGTTGGGCAGTCCATGCGCGACCAGTTTCATGGTCTCGGGTTTCGTCCTGGCGTTGGAATTCTTTCCTCCGACCCAGATTCCAATCTTGGAATACTCAGGATGGTTGATTTCCATCGACGGGCAGGCGCCGAAACAAGCACCGCAATAAATGCATTTGTCTTCAACGACCATTACCGATGGGCGACTGTTAACCGTGGTGGGACGAATGGCGGCGACAGGGCATCTGGCCACGATTTTGGGCAACTCGCATGTTTTGGAAAGGGTGTCGTGATTGATCCTGGGTGGTCGGGTATGTTTGATGACCACAGCGAGGTCGGCCTGCCCTCCGCAGTTGATCGCGCAACAACTGGTAGAAAGCCGGACCCGGTTGGGCATTTCTTCGGACCTGAACTCGTGGATCAGCTCGTCCATCATGCTTTTAACCACCCCTGACGCGTCTGTCGCGGGAATATCACAGTGCAGCCAGCCTTGGGTGTGATGAATGTTGGATATCGAATTTCCAGTTCCACCTACTGGAAACCCGGCCTTTTCCAATTCCTGGATCATAGGCTCGACATTATCCCAGTTTGAAGTCATAAATTCGGCGTTGCTCCTGACCGTGAAGCGCAAATAACCATCGGCGTACTTATCAGCGATATCGCAGAGTCTGCGAACCATATCGACCGTGTCCTGCCTAGGGGTGCCGGCCCTGACGGTGAAAAGCTCATCCCCGCTCTCCCCGACATGCCGAAGCACGCCCGGTCTGGGACGGTCATGATATTTCCATTTACCGTAGTTCTTTTTTACCACCGGATGCAAGGTGTCGTTACGATAGTCATAAGGTCCCGACTCGATTGTTTTCCATTCTCTTTTTGCTTTAATGCTCATCGATTTCTCCCGTTTCGATCCTCTTTAAGTGAAAATTGCTACCATTAATTTTAGTATTCGGTCTTGAAAAAAGGGTTGTCTCTCGGAGTCCTGACCATGTTCGGATCTACTTCAATCCCGACGCCTTCCAGAAACTGTTTCATACCAACGCGTTCGATCGTCTCACCCACTCTTTCATGGTCAAAGGCATTGTCATCCCACCAGTCGATGATGGATTCGCTAAACTCGATAAAGGCTTCGATATCCTCCTCTGTCTCCATTTTCATAAAAGGGACTATCAATGATCCTAGCATGCTGCCGACTTTCAAGTGGCTCTTTCCTCCTAGAAGCAGAGTGACCCCTTTCTCCTTTCCCGGAGATAAAGCCTTGGTCATCACGTTGATGCAGTGCATGCACCGCACGCAATCCTTGTCCTCGATCTTCAGGTCCTCTCCTTCTAAGGTAATGGCCTTGGTCGGACAGAGGGAAATCACCTGATTGACCAGGGTGTCCATCCCGTTATCCTTGATCCATTGCTTCGCGGCTACTTGATCAACCTGGATCGAGTCCCGCCAGGTCCCTATGACC
>JAOUME010000067.1 GCA_029881655.1 Deltaproteobacteria bacterium
CGATAAGACTATTCTGGAAACGTTTTATATCGGAGTTTTCGGTCTTCTTGACGGTTTTTGGATTGATCAGTCCGTCTCTGAAGGTCAGATGCGGATTATTGGTGTAACTAGGTATAAAATCCATGAGTTCCGGAAACAAAACCAGCAGGTCTTTTTGCATCCCGATATAGGAATTAAAACCACCAGGATAAACAAAAACCATCTTCCCTTTTTGACCAAGTGGATTGCCGGTGAAATAACTACCGAGTGGTGTCATCCACTCGCTTTTTGAATGGATCGCTTTTGGTACCGCAAGGATCGCCGATTTAATTTCTTCTGATAATTCCTTCTTGTCATGCCCCAGTATAGCAATCGAATAACTCTGCTGAGGCTTGGCAAGCGTTTTTCTCCTTAAATCAACCACTAAAGACTTTAGCTCATCAGTATTCTCAATCAGTTTAAGGCTATTGGCAAGAATTGTTATCAACTCTTCTGATGTTTCTGAGCTGAAAGGTAAAAAATAAAATGGTAGTTCATTGATAATTTCCAAGGAACGAGGCTGAGGTTTTGTCGATTCAGAGAGAATTAAATGACTCAAGGTACCGTCCTGCGCGATGTTATTGACCGCAGCGATTCTTTTTTTCTGATGGGATTCTAAAAGCCAGCTTTTGGATTCATATGGGAAATAAAATGAGGTTAGCTCTATCTCCAATTCTTCCTTGGGTTCATTCCAGCCAGGGTTGGCGGGGATATAGCGATGATAGACACAAAGCGCTGTTTTGATGACACTGGCGATACCGGACGCGGCGAAGCAATGACCGATATTGGCTTTATGTGAACCAAGAGCAATTTTTTGATGGGATTTAAGATCATAAGCGGTTTTTAGGCTCTCGATTTCACTTTTCGCTTTCCATAAATCACCACTGGCCTCTACCTCAATCATTGAGACGCTTTCCGGAGAGATATCGGCGATTTTAAGGGCCTTTTGAGCGGTTTTTCCTCTGGATTCCTTTGATTCTAAATATCCGGACCCAAGAGCGTCGATATTGGCGTAAATCCGGTCCTGATCTTTTATAGCCAAATCAGTTCTCTTTAAAACAATCGCTCCGGCACCCTCTCCGACCGTCCAGCCTTTAGACCCCTTCTCAAACCCCATCACTTTCGCTTCGTTGCCGGCCTTTGGGGTAATTACGCTCTTAATAAAGACTTCCTCAGGACTACCAGAAAGATCGACCGCGCCAACGATGACGGCCTCGACCTCACCGGACTCAAGCATCATCATGGCTGTTTCGATCGCCTTGAAAACCGATGATTCATCAGAGGATACAGTATAGGCCGGTCCGCTGAAATCCCAAAGCGAAGACACCCTGCAGGCCATAATATTGCCGATAAAACTGGTGTACTGATTAACGCCGACAGGATTTAACAAAGCGTCCTTGGCCATTACTTCGAGATCTGATAGTTCTTGATCGCTCAAAGATAAACCCTGGGCTTCAAGAGCCTCTTTTATTTTATAGTCTAGCTCGACCCGACCTCTGAATTGATGGAGGTTCACCTCGGTTTCCATGGCAATGATCACCCCTACGTTTCCTCCGGCCGAAAGGCCTGCATCTCTAATGGCGTTATCGGCCGCCTTTAACATCAATAACTGCTGAGGGATTAAAGGATCAGCAGGGTTCGGGGGGATTCTGAAGCGCAGATAATCGAAATCGAAATGCTCGATATAACCACCCTCTGGCAAGTGATCCAAATCTATACCGAATCCCTCAGCAAGGCTAAAGGCGTTTTTCGTGGCAATGCCAGACCACCTGTTTTTCGGTAAAGGAATCAAGCAATCGTCACCGGAATAAATAAGGGAGTTAAAGGCTTTTAGACCATTGATCTTGCCAAAAATCGCGTCCATCCCGATGATGGATAACTGGGCATTTTCATGTGGTTTGATTTTAGTTTTCAACGCCGAAGTAGCGGAATTAATCTCCTCAAAGATGAGATGAGCGTTTGTCCCACCGAATCCAAAGGCATTGACTCCGGCTACCTTTTTTATACCACTTGGCCAAGGATGGTTTTTAGAAACCACCGAGTCTTGTGAAACGACAGCGTTTGGGGATTGAAGCGGGTTTTCGATCTTGATGGTGGCAGGGATAATACCCTTGTTCATGCTTAAGATTACTTTCAACATACTGGCCATGCCGGCCGCAGTCAATAGATGACCAAAATTAGACTTAACGGAACCCACATACATTTGCTTATGATATTGTCCGAAAAACTGGTCAAGGGATTCAAGCTCGGTCACATCTCCTAGTGGGGTTCCCGTTGCGTGGCATTCTATATACTTGATTTCATCTGGCTTAATTTCTGAATTTTGATATGCCCTTTCGTAGGCCTTCTGCTGACCTTCCTTTTTTGGACTTAGGACGAATTTTCCCCTACCGTCATTTGACAACCCAACCCCTGAAATCACAGCGTAGATTTTATCCTTGTCCTTGACGGCTTCGCTCAACTCTTTTAATACGAACATTCCCGCGCCTTCACCCGCGAAAAGTCCCTTTGAGGATTGGTCCAAGGGACTGCTATCTGAGTTCTGGGGATAAGCCTGGAAGGTAGAAAAACCCATACTGACGAAAAATGGGTCCGCTGCGCTGACAGCTCCGGCCAGCATCATTTTGGCTCTACCGGAGGAGATATAGTCACAGGCGATCTTAACTGAGTAAAGAGAGGAGGCGCAAGCCGCGTCCAGGGAAAGGTGGGTGCCCGAAAGGGACAAAGCCTGTGAGATCAAAGAAGATGGAAACCCAGAAATTCGACTGTTAGAGGTGGAAATATTATCCAACTTCTCATCATCAACCAGACTTATCTTATTGTTATTAAGCAGTTTTTGTAAAACTTCTTCCAAAGGTTTATGATAAAAGGGAATATAAATCTGGTTTGAGCTTTTGGTCGGAAACGATAGGTTTCCAAGCACAACCCCACATTCCTTCAAAGCCGACTGATGATTTAAATACCCGCTATCATTCAAGGCTTCACGGCTGACGTAAAGAGACCATTTATAAAGATCATCCAGGTTATCGAGTGTCTCGGGAGGCAAATCGTATCCGGTTGGATCGAAACTAAAATCGTCTATGTAACCACCTCGGGTATTATAATATTTATCAGGTTTGCCTTTTGAAGGATGAAAAAAAACCTTGGGATCGACTCCCATTTGCTTTTCGGTAGCAAAACGAGTCGATTCCTTATAATTAAGAAGGTTTTCAAAGAATTCCTCTGGATTTTTAGCGTCAGGGAAGAGACAGGATAAACCAATAACCGCGATCTTTTTAAACATTAATTTGCCTTGTCGTCATGTTGGGTATGATAAAAAATCATTCTGATTTAAGATCCGTGCGGTACGAATTTTTGGTTCAACTTATCGCTGATGGTGACTTCCGCGCCATCAAATTCAGAGAAAACGTCGCCATTAATGTCAAAAGCCGTGATGGTAGCCGTCATTTTCCCCGGTGAATCGGATTTTACTTTTAAGGAAATGAAAAAGGGCTCACTAAAGGGGATCGCTTTGTAGTGACAGATCTTATCGACTTTTAGGGGAAGACTGGCCGCATTATGAAAATGTCTGGCCCAAATAAGCATGGCTTGAAGTAGTAAATCACTAGTGAAGGGATTGAAATTACATTTTGAAGCAATAGTGCCTTTGGTTGGCATCTGAAGTTGGCATGATAGTGTTAAATGCACCCTGCTGATACTGAGCTGTTTATCGATTCCCTTAAATGAGGGACCATGAAAAAGAACAGCCTTGTTATAGAACTCCTGGCCACTGATCGGATTATCTTCCATTAAATCGCATTGATAGTGTTTTGGGGGTCTGGCTTGATCTTTTTTCAAATGAACTATGCCGTTATAATGATATAGAAGAGGTGAGCCATCTCCTCCTGAGGATATTTTAATAATAATTTCTATTCCCTGGGCTTCTGATTTGGTTTGCTCCTTAAGCTCGAATTTAAGTTGCTGTTCTTTGTCTAAGATGATCCCTTTCAATACTTTTAAATCTCTTATCTCATAAAAGTAATAACCAGGGTAAAGCCTCTCGGCGCATTCGACCATCCAATGGGCGGCCTGAGTCATCGGTATTACGGCGACTCCTCCAATCTTGTGATCAAATACAAAAGGCAACAGCTTGGGAGAAATTTTCTTTAGCAGACTAAAATTTTCCAGTTTGCTGGAGAGAATTGTGGGCTCGACCATGGAACTGCCTACTACTATCAGGGATTCGGACGCGAAATCAGGGCTGATTTCCTCAACAAGAATCCGGCTACCCTCGTCAACTGGTATGATATCGATACCCCTTTGCTGAAAAAGAGCCTTTAGATGATCTGTGACCATTCCACCATCCCAGGGACCCCAATTAATGGATGAGACATTACAGTGAGGGTATTTGAGCTTAAATAGATGGCCAGTTTTGTTGAGGATTTCGTTAGATAAAGCGTAGTCTGACTGGGCCATATTGCCGTAGAAACCCGCCGCCGAGGAGAATAAGATCAGGGATTTTAGTCGATCTTGATTTATGCAACGTAAAATATTATGAAGCCCTAAGATTTTGGTATTAAAAACGTTCTCAAAATCCTCCTCGGTCTTTTTTTCGATCAGTTTGTCCGCGATCACACCAGCCCCATGGATAAGTCCGGTAATTTTACCGTGCTCCTTCTCAACTTGCTTTAACTTCTTTTCGCAGTCATTGGGATCGGTTATGTCCAATTGAACATAATATGCTTTCGCACCTGATATTTCAATATCATCAAGGGTTTTTTTGATCTCACGGTTAGCGAAAACCGATCCGATTCGCCTCATAATTTCCTTGGGGGTGGGCTTTACTCCTTTACTCTGCATGTCATTCATTGCCAATTGCTTAAGCTCGACCTCATCACAGCAACCTTGAGTCCACTCGGGCTCATCTTCTACAAGTGGCGACCTTCCTAACAAAACATAGGTCAAGGGATAGACCGAAGATAGACCTTTAACGCAACTGGATGTAACTCCTCTGGCCCCACCGCTGACAATAAAGACATCCTCTGGTGTCAATTCAGCCTTCATAGGTTTAATAACCGGTTTCTTATCCTTTCTTGCAGATAAACCATACCTTCCATCTGGATGATAACCGACTTCAACCAGCGAATGATCCGGGTTGAAAAATTCGTCAATTATCTTTTCTGCGGCGGTGGCAGGTGATAATTTAGGATGGACATCAAGAGCCTTGATAAAAACACGGCCCCATTCTACGTTTAAAGTCTTTAATAGTCCGAAAAAGCCACCTGAAACGGTACTAAAACCAGGCTCATCACCCAAACCGAGCTTGCCATCCAGTCTCAAAAAACAGAGGAAGCGATTATTAAAAACATTATCAATCCCTGTCAGTTCAACTTTTAAATGTTTGGCCATAAAAAATACGAATTTTAAAATCGCCTTTTCCTTAAAATCGAAAAAATCCGGCTTCTTAAAGTTTATGGGAAAGATCGGGTGCAGATGAATGAAGCTGGTTATCAAACCGAATCTAGTTTTAATTAGAGCTAGGGTCTCGCTTATGGTCTTCTCTGAAAAATCATTCAGCTCGGTTTGAAAAACACTTTCCGGAAAACGAGTTTTGCTTTTTAGATAAGATTTTGGCGGGTTTAAGACGGCAATCTTTTTAAATCCGAGTGAAAGCAATGATTCGACGAGGATACTTGTGGTTTTGGTTCCATCGTTGGTAATCAATACCGATTCATCTGCTTCAGCCTCAACATCCATGCGGTCTGGGGGCGGCAATTGGATCAGTCTGGCTGGCTTGCGGTAGACTGTTCGAGCTAATTCAGCTTTTTTTTTTTTGCTATCGGATATATCCGGTTCCAAAGAAGCGCCTGAAAAAGCAACCATTTTATCAATGATTTGACCCAAAGTTCTCAGATCGGCCAAATCATCAGGATCGATCGTCGGTAGGTCCCTCAGGCTTTCCTGAAGGGCATAAAGGATCTCGACCCGTTTAATCGAATCAATACCTAGATCAGCTTCCAAATCCATATCCCTTTCCAGCATATCGACCATATAGCCGGTCTTATCACTTATAATCTCATATAACGCTTCGGTTATCTCGCCATCAGAACTTGTTTTATTATTTGATGAAACGGTTTGTGCCACCGACTCATTGGGTGTCGAAACCTTAGCTGTTTGTACTCCAAGTCCGAAAAGATATTCAATGATTTGCCCTAAAGTCCTAAGCTCAGCTAAATCCTCAGGGTTTATTTCGGGAAGTCCCGGTAGTTTTTCCTGGATACCATAGAGAATCTCGACCCTCTTGATCGAGTCGATCCCAAGGTCAGCCTCCATATCCATTTGGACGTTCAACATACTCACGGGATAACCAGTTTTGTCACTGACCACTTCCATCAGTCCTGCTTGAATTATATCGTTATCGATCGATAGTGTGGCATCATCGCTTATGCTTGAGCTGATAGACGTTTTGCTCTCGACAACACCTTGAGACGCGCCGGCGATACCTGCTAAATAAACAATTATTTCACTCAGTGTTCTAAGCTCGGCTAAATCCTCAGGATTGATTTCAGGCAGTCCCTTGAGTTTTTCTTGAATACCATAGAGGATCTCAACCCGTTTGATCGAATCAATCCCTAGATCCGCTTCCATATCCATTGATCCATTAAGCATATTGACGGGATAACCAGTTTTATCGCTGACCACTTCCATTAGTCCTTGGGTGATAGCGTCTGAATTATAGCCACTGGATTGGGTTGATTTAACGGATACTGGAGTAAGATTGGATACCGCGAGTGATTGAGTATCCATATTTTCTGAAGCCTTACCGATCATATAGTCGGCAATTTGTTTGAGAGTCCTTAAATCAGCCAATTCTTCAGGATTGATTTCAGGCAGTCCCTTGAGTTTTTCTTGAATACCATAGAGGATTTCGACCCGTTTGATCGAATCGATCCCGAGATCCGCTTCCATGTCCATATCGAGTTCCAGCATGTCTTGCATGTAACCGGTCTTGTCGCTCACGATTTCAAACAGGGCTTGAATGATCGTCTTATCGGTGATAGCCGGCTTTTTGATAGATGGAGACTCGCTGGTGACAGGCTCCGGAATGGAAATGGTTTCCGCCAATTCGGGTTGTTTTGTCTCGATTGGAGGTTCGGCTCTTGTAGGCACTTTTGCAGGGAATACCTGCTTTTCGGGAACATCTACGGGAAAGGGTTCTGGTTGATAGCTACTTGGTAAAGATACCGGTTTAAGAGAAGCACTGCCTGCTAGAAGCGCATGCTGCTGCTGAATAAGTTCAAACGAAGCTCTGGCGTAATCGGCCTGATGCTTCAGATAGTTTTCATGCACTCGCAGGGTATCATCCTGGTATGATTGAAATAACTTGATATTCGCTGACATTTCGTTGGAGAAACCCTTTGATTCAGGGGATCTCTGGTTAAATTGAATCTGGTTGTTCATGAGATTGAAAAACTGTTGAGCGTAATCAGATTGAAAGCTCAAGAATTTTTCATGAACACTCAAGCTTTCACTCTGGTGCTGGTGAAATTGCGACAAGCCATTCTGGACACCTTTAATGGCCGATGGGATATCACTTGTATCAATGGTTTTATTTTTATCAGTATCGCTGGAAGAACTCATATTTACATGATTAGAATTGGATTGTTGATTTTGGGTCTGGGTTGTGAAACCAGCTGAGGGTGAATCTACTGCCAAGTTTTTATTATTTTGTGACTGGCCCTCAATTTGAACTTGAAAACCGTCATTTAAGGCATCCTCAAAAGCTTTTTTTGTGGCCTGACTAACATAATTACTTCCGTCCAGCTTAATGCTTAGGGCTGATTTATTTGGATTTCCGATAATCGGAGTTGCCTCAAATGGATCGAAGTCGTCTATTTGAATTCCCGCAATCTTCAGTTGCGTCAAAGCCGAGCGGAACTGGCGATCTGAATTTTGTTTCTGATCACCGTTTAAGGCGACAGCGATGTGGGGCTTTCCCTTAAGTATGTTAGCGGTCAACTTGGTTAGAATATTTTGTGGTCCAAATTCAATAAAAAAATAGCCACCAGCCTGGTGGAGATTTTCGATCTCTTGTGTGAAATTGACCGAATTTAAGATATGATCTTTTAAAATCTCCTGCATCTCAGCAGGTTTATTGGGATAAGGCTTTCCTGACGCATTGGAGTAGACCGGACAACTCGGTTTGGAAAATTTAGTCGATTTGATCGCCTTTGCGAAAGGTTTCTGCGCGTGTCCCACCAAAGGGGTATGAAAGGCCGCCGAGACTTGCAAAAGGACTGTCGAGTAGCGTTTTTTCTTTAACTCATCCTGCGCTTTAAGAATTTCCTCTTTGGGCCCGGCGATTACCACCTGTTTATTAGAGTTATAGTTTGCGATCTTAATCGACTTGAAATCTTTGAGGTCTTTTTCTAGATTGCCCACCTTTCCAAGCACTGCCATCATTGAACCGGCGTCAAAGTCTGGATCATCAGGAGCGGCCATCGCCTCTCCACGGGCTTTGGCGAGCATCAGGTAATCTTCATCGCTAATGGACTCGGCGGCCCAGAGAGCGGTAAGCTCACCGAAACTATGTCCCGCTGTAAAATCAGGTTTGAATCCGGCTTGTTTTAGGATTTTATAAAGTCCCATGCTAAAAACACCAATTGCTGGTTGAGCGTTTTCGGTCAATTGAAGCTGCTCTGTTTGTCTCTTGAGTGTTTCATCGTTAAAGGCGTGCGGAGTATATACGATCCTGGAAATGGGTTTGCGCTTTGACTTGTTCATCAATTCATCCATACCCGCGTAGGATTCCATCAAAGGCGGAAAATTCCAGACCAATTCCTTCCCCATATTTAGGTAGGGCGAGCCCTGCCCAGAAAACAAAGCCACCACTTTCCCTTTAGGATCGATTCCGTGTCTTTGGTAGTGAATTCCCTCATTTAGATCAAAGGACTCCTGATCCAGCTTTTCGTTTAAAGTTTCAATGGCCTTATCCAATAGACTTACAGCTTCATCAGGATGATCTGCCACAAAACCGAGTCTTGCGCTATTTTGGGAGAGAATCGTTTCTTTCGACTGTTTCGCGAGTTCATAAAAACCATTCAAGGCATCATCACCCGTTAGTTTGACTCTTATTTCCTTTAATTGTCTTAAAAGCGTTTGAGGTGTCTCAGCAGAAAATGTAAGGGCTTGGGTTACCTTATGCAACCGAAACGCTTCATCGTCTTTTTTGGGGTATTCTTCCAACACGAAATGAAAGTTGGTTCCACCAAACCCGAAAGCGCTGACCCCGGCTCTTCTTGGTGGGTCGGTAATTGCCTTGATCCATGGTTGGGTGTGACGATTGATGTAAAAGGGAGAATCCTCAACCTTAAACTCTGGATTGGGATTATCCACGTTGATCGTAGCCGGTAGAACCTTGTGGTAAAGTGATAAAGCGATTTTAACAAGGCTGGCTGCACCCGCCGCGTTCTTTGTGTGACCGATTTGGGATTTGACACTACCAAGCGCGATATTTTGTTTTGTAGCGTTGTTTTCGCTAAAAACTTCATTTAAGGCATTGAATTCAGCCAAATCCCCAGCGATGGTTCCTGTTCCATGAGCCTCAATGAGACCGATGGTCTGCTTATCAATGCCCGCGTCATTGTAGGCCCTGTTCAACGCAAGTCCCTGACCGTAAGATCTGGGCGCGTATATACTTTTGAACTTGCCGTCACTCGATGAGCCAATGCCTTTGATGACCGCGTAAATCCGGTCATTGTCTCTTTCCGCGTCTTCGAGCCGCTTTAAAAGCAGCATGCCGATCCCTTCACCGATCATGATGCCGGCAGAATTACCGTCAAAAGGCTGAACCTTTTCATTCTTGGTAAATGCAGGGGTTTTACTGAAACACATGTACATGTAAATCGAATTGTCAGTATCAACTCCACCGGTGATCATCATGTCGCAACGTCTCTCAAGTAATTCCGCGACCGCCATACGGACTCCACTTAAGGAACTGGCGCAGGCTGCGTCAACGACACAGTTGGTTCCGCCCAAGTCAAGGCGGTTGGTGATCCTTCCTGATATGACATTCCCTAGGGTCCCCGGGAAAGAGTTTTCCTCCCAGCGGACATAGGCTTTTTTCATCTTCTCGATTAGAATCTCACGGTCTGATTTTTTTATCCCGCTACTTTTTAAGACCTTGTCCCAGATTGGGTATTGAAGTCTTGAAATCAAGGGGTTCATCATCTTTTGGCCCCCACCTACGCCTAAAATAACTCCGGTCGTCTCACGATTGAATTCCTTTGTCCCTCCATAACCACCGTTATTTAAGACTTCCTTGGCCAAAACCAGACTCAAAAGCTGAGAAACATCGGTTACTTCCAGGATGTTAGGCGGCAATCCGAATTCCATCGGATCGAAATCGATCTCAGGAATAAATCCCCCTTTCTTGCAATAAGTTTTATCGGGGGTTTTTGAATCGGGATCGTAATATTCGTCAACACTCCACCTGTTTGCTGGAACTTCGCTAATACAGTCGGCTTCGTGAAGGATATTGTCCCAATACTCTCTTATGTTTTTAGACTTCGGAAAGATGGATGACATCCCGATAATGGCTATCGGCGTTTTTTGCAAACTTGATTGAATCTCACTGTCTTTCATGGTCTTTTTTGATGCCATCCTTACTCCAGAGGTTTTTGTCATCATACAATTACAAAATATTCGTCTCGTTTTTTGATGAAAAGATACTAACAAACCACACGATAATCAATTATCTTTTCATTGTCTTAAATTTAAATTTGTACATGGATTGAAAATAAATACAATACCACAAATTCAAATTAAATTACTTTAAGTCAATCATTTGCTCAATGAGTAGTCATCAATTTGTTTATTTTTATCCATCGACTCGATTTGGTTGAGCAGTTTAACATAATAGCCTTTTTTCTCCTTTAAGCTGTTATGGTTACCCGTTTCGACGATCTTTCCTTGTTTCATCACCAAGATTAAATCGGAATTAATGATGGTGCTGAGACGGTGAGCGACAGCGATGACTGTTTTTTCCTTAAAGATTTTTTCAATTGCTTTTTGGATCAGGTTTTCGGTGACCGAGTCCACTGAACTGGTTGCCTCATCAAGAAGGATCAGTTCGCAGCCCCCAGCAATGGCCCTGGCAAAGGATATCAATTGCGCTTGACCAGACGAAAGGTTCCTGCCGTTATCGATCAATTGAAACTCAAATTTATCTGGAAGCTGTTCGATAAATTCATGAGCATAGACATACTCAACTGCTTTATTGATGTTTTCCTGATTAATTTCGGGTCTGTTTAAAGAGATGTTAAAATTGATCGACTCGTTAAATAAAAAAACATCCTGAAGCATGATGGTGACCAGATTTCTTAGTTCTTCCCTTGAAATTTGGTTCAACTCAATGCCGTTGAGTTTGATTGATCCTTGATAACCTGAGTATGCTTTGATCAGTAGCTTTAATAGGGTTGATTTGCCAGATCCTGTCGTGCCGACAATCGCGATTCGCTCGCCTTTTTTTAATGAAAAAGTCACTTGATCTAAAACTTTTAAGGGAGACGAGTCGTAACTAAAAGAAACATTTTCAAAACTCAGATCCTGAAAAGTCCTCAAGTTGGGACTCGAATCCCTTTTGGCCTCCGATTCGTAAGAATGATCAGTTTTTTCAAGAAATAGCCCCTGGATATGTTCCAGGGCAGAAAGGGCTCTTTGAATCAAAGCGATTTGTTGCGCAAATTCCCTGATGGGAATGAAAATTTTACTCAATGTGTTAATGAATCCGATTAAGACACCAATGGTAATGACTCCTGATAAGATTAGACTGGTTCCATACCAGATCATCAAAACCATTGCGACCGTTGTCAGTCCCTCAATGATGGAAAACAAGGATGCGTCGTAGAGATTTGATTTGGTTTGAGCCTCTAGAAACTCGCGATTTTTTTCCATAAACCTATTCAAGGTCTTTTTTTCAGAAGCGTATAGTTGGATGGTTTTCATACCGTTTAAACATTCCTGAAGATAGGCTGTAGTCCTGGCAAGTGATTCTCTGGAAGAGTTGTAATATAGCCTAAGTTTCTTTCTTAGGAAAGTAACCACAAATAAGATAACGGGCAAAGTCACTAAAACCACCAGCGTCAGTTTCCAGCTTAAATAAAACAGGAAAATCAACAAGGCGACCGTCTTGATGAAATCCGTAAAAAGTGCCAGGACACCGATGGCTACAGATTCACCAATGGCCTCCATGTCACTTGTGAGGCGGCTTAAAGTAAAGCCAATGGGGTGCTTGTCGTAATAATTTCTTGGAAGAGCGAGACAATGCGCAAAAAGCTCCTTTCGCAACAAAGCTACGGCTTTTTGACCGGCTCTTTGAAGGGTGTAGGTATAGATTCCATCAGCGAAAAACCCGAAAACGACCGTTAGAGCGAGTAGACCAGTCATTAAAAAAAGGCCCTGAAGATTCGATTTAATGAGGTATCGATCAATGATAACGATGATCAACCATGGTATAAGAAGCGTGGCTCCTGTGGCGAGGGGTATCGCGGAAAAACTTATGACCAAAAGCTTCCAATAGGGTCTGATGTACGGAATGAAACCTCGTATCAGCTTGACGTCAAACGAAAAGGAATTACTTTTAATCTTCATGGTTATGGTTTTGTAAGTTCCAGGTATCGAAATAATGACCGGGTCTATTGATTAGCTCAAGATGTGTTCCACGCTCGACGATACGGCCATCTTCAAGCACGATTATAAGGTCGGCTTTTTCTAGTGCTTGAACTCGATGAGAAACGATTAAAAGGCTTTTGGCGTTTTTGTTTTGGTGGATCGTATCAAGTAAAAACCGCTCGGTTTCATAATCCACCGCTGATAAAACATTATCTAAAATCAAAAGCTCGCAAGGCTCTACCAAGGCTCGCGCAAGGCTAATGCGTTGTTTTTGACCACCAGACAACATAATCCCTTTCTCACCGACAATTGTTTCGGTTTTGTATTCGAAGCGGTTAACTTCGTCCTCTAAAGCT
>JAOUME010000068.1 GCA_029881655.1 Deltaproteobacteria bacterium
TCGCCACGGCTTAAAACAGATTGTATCCGCACACACCCGAGAAAGGAGAACCTAAAAGCTCTTCTTTCTTATTTTATGACAAACGCGTCCACTTTTTCGTAAAGTGAATTAAAAGCCTTGTCCAAATACCCCTCATCTTTATGTTCCAACACAATCTTAACCTTTTGAGTGCCCTTTGAAAAGCTGGGATAAGAGCCGATCTTGATTTCGGGAAACAGTGCCAGTGTTTGCTCCAAACTGCCAGTGATCCAACCCTCGTCAGTCACGAGATCGATTTCCCTGTTGGGTTTCAAATCTCCAATAAATTCATCCTGGATTCCCAAAAAAACCTTTGTGAAAAAATCGGGAACTCCCGGAAGAAAATAAATATTTTTGAAATGCAGCGCATGCAAATCCGTTTTAGCATTTTGGATCAGACTAGTCCCCTCAGGCACCATAGCCATTTTCATATGCTCTGGGGTACATTTTTCCTGATAATATTTCTTAATCTGTCGTGCCAGGATGGTATGGGATACCAAAGGAACGTTAAAAGCCAAAGAAAACGCCACCATCGTCACGTCGTCAGGAGTTGGCCCGATGCCTCCCGAGGTAAAAACCCAACTAACATCCTCCGAGTAATTCATAGCAAAATGAGCGATCGTATTGGGATCATCTGGCAAGGTAAAACAATATTTCACTTCCACACCCTTCCCGTTTAATTCTTTGATAAGGAATGGGGAATTTAAATCCTCAGTCCTACCCGAGAGAATCTCATCGCCAATGACGAAGATACCGGCAGTTTTATTTTGAATCATCATTCAGTTTGCCCATTAATAATTTAACCATCCTTCCCCAAATCGCCATCGATTCAATCAATCATTTCATCACTTGGTTTATAATTTAATTTTAAAGCGATTCAACTGCAGTCAATTTAGCATTTTCTTGGCCTAAACTCAAGAAGCCTTTTGTTTGAGAATCCTCATCCAATATGTTGCCAAATCAATTCTATAGTAACATTGATATTGCCAGTTTTTCTCCTTTCGTGCTTTATTTTAATTATCGTTAGATCATCAACCCTTTGATCATTCAAAACCCAATTATTATCAGCAAATGGATAAAATAATTCAAAAATTCGGCGGCACCAGCATCGGCAACGCAGAGAGGATGCTCAATGTTGTTGGTATCGTTGCTCAAACAATTAAAAAAGGCACACACCCGATCATTGTTTTATCTGCCACCAGCGGTTCCAACAAAAATGAGGGAACCACCAACAAGCTATTGGAAGCATCAAAAGCTGCTATCGAAGGTGGTACCTATTATAAAATCATCGATATGATAGAGGAGAAACATCATGAGATCATAAAACAGGCGGTGACCGACAAAGCCATCGCCAGTCAGGTCCGTGATGAAATCACTCTTGAATTGAATCGTCTGAAATCTTTTTTGGACGCGATACAAGTTATCGGTGAAATCTCTCCTAGATCATCGGATGTTATTTTAGGAACTGGAGAAAAATTATCGGCCAGAATTTTTTCGGCGATCCTCAATAGTCATGGCATCGATTCAGAATTCATTAACCTGGATAACTTGGTCGATCAGGACTTTGATGAAATCAACCAGATATTTTGTAAGTATTTGCAAAAACGTTTGAAGAGTATCATTTTAAACTGTGGCAACCGTGTTCCGGTAGTGACGGGTTTTTTCGGCTTTGTACCCAATGGTATTTTAAAAAGCATCGGCAGAGGGTACACCGACTTTACGGCGGCATTGATCGCCGCTGGTTTAAAAGCCAAGGAGCTCCAAATCTGGAAAGAGGTCGATGGGGTGTTTTCGGCCGATCCCCACAAAGTCAAAACCGCTCGCGTTTTAAAAAGTATTTCTCCGGACGAGGCTTTGGAGCTTTCTTATTACGGCTCGGAGGTTATCCACCCCTTTACTATGGAACAAGTCTCGGCGGTTCAAGTCCCCTTAAGAATTAAAAACACCTTTAACCCTGATCTGCCCGGAACGATCATCGAGCACTCAAGCGACAATAATCAATTCAAAAGCCGCGCTACTGCCGTCACCGTTAAAAGGGACATCACCGTTTTAAACCTTCATTCCAACCGTATGCTGATGGCTTATGGTTTTATGACGAAAGTTTTTGACGTGCTGAACCGCTACGAAATAGTCATCGATATGATCACGACATCGGAAGTCAATATTTCAATGACCATTGACGATACGCACAACCTGACGAAAGCGATCAAGGAGCTCGAGAAACTGGGTGACGTATCCATCAAGAAGAATATGGCGATTTTAAGTCTGGTTGGTCAAAGAATGAAGCATTCCGTAGGGGTCGCGGGAGAGATGTTTTCCCGTCTGGCAGAGTCTGGAATCAATATCGAACTTATTTCCCAAGGCGCCTCTGAGATCAATATTTCTTGCGTTTTTGAAGATCGTTACAGTGACCAAGCGCTTCAGTCAGTTCACAAAATGCTGGAATAAATATTGTTGTTTGATAAAATCCCAGTGAATGATTTAAATTATTATCACCCTCTAGAATTTTGACTCCCAAAAAAGCCGAACAAATTTTTCTGGCATTATCCAAGTCCATTCCCGAACCCAGATCGGACCTGATTTTCGAAAATAATTTTCAGCTATTAGTTGCGGTTACCTTAAGCGCACAATCCACCGACAAAGCCGTCAACAAGGTCACACCGGCTCTCTTTGAATCTGCTCCAAACCCTGAGAAAATGTATGGATTGGGTGTCGAAAAAATCAGTTCACTGATAAAAACCCTGGGGCTTTTTAACGCAAAAGCCAATTACCTCTTTCAAACCTCAAAAATCCTGATTCAGAAACACAATTCAAAAATCCCTTCTTTAAGGAGGGATTTGGAATCCTTGCCCGGTGTGGGACGCAAAACAGCGGGAGTGATTTTGAACATCGCTTTTAACCAACCAGAAATCCCGGTTGACACGCATATATTTCGTCTGTCAAACCGCTTGGGGCTGGTCAAGGCAAAAACCACCGCTCAGACAGAATACCAACTTTTAGAAATCGTTCCTGCTTGGGCATTAAAAAAAGCGCATCACCTTTTGATCCTGCATGGAAGATACGTCTGCAAAGCGAAAAATTGGCTCTGCGGGAGCTGCTGTATTTACAGGTTCTGCGAATTCCCGGACAAATTGCGACGATAAGAGGAAAAACCCGATTAAAATTGGAAAGCGATATTTAAAAGAGGAACCGAAACCGCTTGATCTCCCTCAAAGTATTCTGCGTTGTTTAAAACAGCGAAAGAAACGATAATATCCCACCAGGAATGAATCGCGATAGCGGTGGTTAAATCGAATTCCGCAAGAGAGGGGTGATATACATACCCTAGGTAGAGACCAAACACAAAAGCCGTGGCGGGATTGGCTGTAAATCCGGATCCATTGTGAGCCGCTCCGAAAACTGCCGATGCGGAAAAAACCGAAAGATGTCTGCTGAATTCTCCGGAAAACCCAAAACTGTCTTTATATAAATAAAAAATGGCGTCTTGGACGGTTCCTCTAAAAAACATTTCCTCCCCAAGACCAACGCCATAATACATCATAAACGATTCCCTTTTCAATTCATCCCGCTTTAAACCGTTTCCCAAATGATATTCGATCTTGCTGTATTTCGGGAGTTCGTTGTAAAGGTAGCCTGCAAAAGCGATGGGAATCCAAAAGCTCCACTTGTCGTAAAAATGATCCACTCTCAGCGGCGCCAGCATATAACCGTAAGTTTCAATATTACTCTTACAACCATGTTGGTACATATCCCCCCAGGTTGTCAGCAAAAGATTTGAATAAACATTGCTATAAAATTGAGCTTTCCAGGTCTCTTTATTGAGGTAGACTTTTGTTTCCGCCAAACCACTTTTTGATTGATCAGTATCAGTAAATTGGTAGATTTCATCCGTATTGAGCTGGATATCTTTGGAATTATAACTGTTGTATAGATGGTTTGACGCAATCCACTTACCGCCTCCGATAATCGCCGCTTTATCCCATTGTCCAGAAATTGCATATCCTAAACCAGGGACAAACATTTCAAGGAGCCCCGATGACAAACAGCCCCATTTTCCTATCGCCTGTAGAGAAGAAAAGGGATAGACAAGAAGTAAAAGATAAATGAGTATTAAGGGAAAGCGCTTTAAATTAATTTTTCGTAACAAAAAATGACCCTGATAAGTTTAAATAATCGGAATGGACAATAGAGTTTCTTTAAAATACCACAATGACTCAGCAAAACAACTAAAACATTCAATTTAACTCTATTTTCAGATAGTTGAATTGTTCAATGACCCTGTTGAGCAATTCAACCAGTTCATTCAAAACATTTATTCCTGAGTTATTCAAACCAAAACTTTGAAAATACATTATCAGACTTGATTAACCTGTATGCAGTCCCCAGAAATCAATCCTTACATCCTAGAAATTCACAATTACAAAGATCTCATCTGGACAAGTCTGGAGGAAGAAAAATCAGACTGCAAAGAGTTTATCGCTTCTGGAAGAGATCTTATCTTGGATATCGGGTGTGGCGCTGGAAATTTTTTAAGGGACTTTGCCAAGGCTAATCCTAATACTCATTTTATCGGCTTTGACCTTAGGTATAAAAGATTGGTTAAAGGAGCACGTAAATTTCAGAAGCACAACCTGAGTAATATCCGGCTTATCAGAGAAAACGCCGAAAAAATCACCGGTTGGGTCCCACTTAATAGCGCGGACCTCATCCATATTAATTTTCCGGACCCCTGGCCTAAGAAGCGGCACCACAAGCATCGACTCTTTCGTTTGGATTATCTGGGCGACTTAAAGACAGTACTAAAAAAAAACGGAGAGATCGTTTTTAAGTCCGATCACAGAGATTATTTTTTTTGGGCCAGGGATATTTTGCGGCAGCAAAATATTTTTGAAATTACTGAATATTCCGAGAATCTGCACCTGTCACCTTATCAAGCTAGCAATATCATGACAGAATTCGAGTTACTTTTTAAAAATCAGGGGTTGACGGTTTATTATCTCAAAATCAAGTCGAAATAATCAAAATGACGAAATCGCTTCCAGTCCTTTTTATCTTGTTTATCATTTCAAACAACCCAATTTGGGCCGAAGAAACCGCTCCAAACGCACAGAAGATTATCGCTTCCTGTAAAAAAGATTGCCCCGAGAGCCCCTTTGTCAAAAGCGGGGAAATCCCATCTCGGACAAAAACCAAGCAATCCGATAAACCCTTCGTTCTTTTAAGCCCAAAGGGAAATTACTTAGTTAAGATTTCGCGAAAGGATCACCTCTGTTCGATTCAACTACTCAATACTGCCCATTTATCAAAGACCGCAAATTGGGATATACCTAATTTTACGGCCCATTCGGTCGAGTTTTCAGGCACTGATCCATTAAAACTTTTGATTGCGGATGATCACCAGATCTTTGTTTACCGAATCAGTGACAACCAGCGGGAATTAATTCTTCATAAGCGGATAGAAAAAGGGCGGGTGATAACCCGTGCGACTTTCGATGTCGAAAAAGAAAAGGTACTATGGACGACCAAGGACATGATTTATTCGATCGACCTAAAAGATAATAGTGAGCAACCCATAGGGCATACCGATACAAAGCTGGGGGACATCAACTCCCTGACCAGCCTTAAGAACGACCAACTTGCCATCTCTCAGATTAATAACAAACAAATCTTAATCTTTAATAAAAACAATAGCACTTCTCCAAATAGCCTGACAGGTCATGAATCGATGGTGATCGGGACCCAATCGCCTGGGGGTCAAACTCTCTTTTCCATCGATCGGAACAAAGAACTCTTGGTTTGGAATCTCGATAAAAAGGAAATCACCGACCGCATTCACCTGGGTAATGAGGTCTCTTCCCCAAAAGTAATCGGAGTTGGCCTGGATGAACAAAAACAATCATTAATCGTTCTATATGAAAAAGATAATAAACAAATCGGCCAAAAATATAACCTGATAGACCTCATTCAGGGCAAAACCGAACCCTTGGATCAAAATATCATCCATACCAAGTCTGGTCGTCTTTATAACGCACTGGACAAGGATAATCCCTGGCAAAAGGAAATCCTACCTTATTTAAATACGCCAAAGTCAGGAAATAAAAAGCCAGCGGCTTTAAAATTTCCTGACCTAATTGATCAAGATCCAGGTAATAAACTTCAGCCAAACAGAAACACCCCTTATCAACTCGCAAGCATCGAAGCGGAACACCAAAACTACGATCAGGCTTTAAGCTATATTAAAAAGGTCACTATTCAGGACCCGGAATATTCCCTGTCAAGAGAGTTGCAGAAAAAAGTCTTTAATGAAATCGAATTTAAAAACAGTCTCAGCGTTGCTCAGGAACAATACCGAATTGGAAATTTCGAAACAGCGAAGATTCTGTTCGAAGCGATTCTCGCAAAAAATCCGGACCACAAGATCGCCATCAATTATCTGGCTCTCACCCAAAAGCAGACCTTAAAAAACTTGTGGAAAAAAATAGGTTTTTCGGCTTTGACCTTTTTGATTTTAACCTTAATTGGTTTGTTTGGCTGGAAAAAAAGAGTGGACCTCATAAAACTACTGGCGACCGGACGAGGCGAAGAATCTCTCCAACAGGATTTTCATAACCAAAATAATAAGGACCAGGATCAAAGAAGCTCAAGGGGTGATTTTTTCTTAAAACACCAGGATACAAAAGCAGCCCTCTTAAATTTTAAAGATTCTGATAAAATTTATTATTTTCAGGACGAATACTTACAAATCATTTCCCGTTTCAAGGAAATCGAATCAAAGTCAAAATATCAAAATCCATCTTTTTCAAATTTAATCAGAGAATTGGATGCTATCATTGAGCAATTAAAACAGCTTTCAACGAAAAAAAAGACCACTCATCAACAGAGTGAGAAAAATTCAGAGAAACAGTCCTTTGAGGGTGAGCAACAAAAAAAACAAGGGGAGACAAATAAAGATGATCAATCACAATCAAAAGACCATGAAAAGAATAATCACATAAAAGAGGAGGATGCTTCCGATTATTTCGAAATTTTAAACGTCAACCGCTACACTCCTCCAGAAGAAATCAAAAAAGCTTATAAGAAAAAGATCAAACAATATCATCCGGACAAGCACAACGCATCCGAGTTCGACTGGATCAAACAAGAAGCCGACAGGCGGACGAAAAGGCTCCAGGAGGCTTACGATGTCCTCATCGACCCAAATAAAAGGGAACTTTATATCCAAAAAATGAAATCATAAATCATAAGGAAACCATGATACATTCCATGACCGGTTTTAGCAAAACAGAGGTTCAATCAAATCAGCTTGCTTGTAACATTGAGATCAAATCCGTCAACCACCGGTTTCTGGAATTGAGGATATTTTTACCCAAAGAATTTTCATATTTCGAGGATACCCTAAAAAAAACCGTCAAAGGCTTCCTTCACCGCGGTAAGGTTGATATTCATATTAGCCTAAACTCGGAGTCTAAATCCAATCGATCCATCAACTTAAAACCGGAACTGTGGGGGGAAATAAGCAAACTGATTGAAATATTAAAAAAAGATTACGGCCAGAGTGTCAATGTTAACCTAAGTGATTTAATGTCGATTAAAGACCTGATCACTTATACGCAGGATGATACACCTCAGGAAGAGTATGAAGCGCTCTTCTCCGAGGCCGTTGAAAAAGCGGTTCTGGACATCATTCAGATGCGCAAAAAAGAAGGTGAGCTTTTATACCATGAAATAAAAACTCATCTATCAAAAATGACAGAGCTGATCAGCCGGGCTCCTGAATTTCAGGAGGCTGTTCTTGAAAACTACAAGGAAAGAATCGACAAAAACTTCAGTCTGTTAGGGCTGAATATGGATGAGCAAGATCCAAGGATTCTTCAGGAATGCGGCCATTTGATCGACCGCATCGACATAACCGAGGAAATCGAACGATTCCGGTCTCATTTGAGCCATTTTCATGATCTATTGCAAGAAGAAGGACCGGTAGGCAGGAAACTGGACTTTTTAATGCAGGAGTTCAACCGGGAAGCCAACACAATATGTTCAAAGTCCGGGCATCTGAAACTGACCGAAATCGGAATTGAACTCAAAAGCGAAATCGAAAAAATACGTGAGCAAGTCCAAAATATCCAGTGATAAGATTTATTCGATTATCTCGATTATCTCGTTTTCGACAACGCCTTTTTTGATCAAAAAGGATTTGATTCGGTCGCCTGAGTCTTTTAGAAGCGTGATGATGACGTAACTCATGGTCGGATCAAAGGCAAGTTTGATATCTTCCTCAGAAGGTCTGGCCGGGGTTTCAGGGTGACTATGATATACAGCCTTGATCTTCATTCCGGCCGCCCTTACCTCCTTAACAACCTGAAACTGCTCTTTGGGGTCCATACTGAAATGCTCCCGATCCTGGTCGGTGTTGGTCATCTCATAATGTTTAATGATCTCACCATCCTTTTCGACAAGATAGCCACATGCCTCGATAGGGTCTTCCCTGGAGGCATGCTCTAAAAGCTGGTCATAAATAGTTTTTTTTATCTTCAACATCTTTTACGTTACGCCTTCAATTCACAAAGAGGTTGTTCACTATCAACAAGTGTTTTGATGACCGGATGCTCACCGCACAATGGGCAGTTCTTGTCTTTTTTAACCCGCACTTTTCTAAAATCCATACCTTTAGCTTCAAACGACAAGAGCTGATTCGCCAATACTTCGCCAACACCTGTAAGGTGTTTCAGAGTTTCAGTGGCTTGAATGGTTCCCAAAATTCCCACAACCGGACCTAAAACACCGGTTTCAAGACATGTCGGTATTAAATTCGGTGGTGGTGGCTCACGGAAGACACAGCGGAAACAGGCTGATTTGCCGGGGATAACCGTCATCGCTTGGCCGGTAAAACGCAAGATACCACCGTGGGAATAAGGAATGTTTTCCATCACACAAGCATCGTTAATGAGAAATTTCGCCGAAAAGTTATCAGTTCCGTCCAAAACAAAATCATAGCCTCGGATTATTTCCACGATGTTTTCAGAAGTCACAAAATCCTTATAAGTGATAATCTCGACATCGGGGTTGATCGCTTGCATTTTTTCAGCAGCCGATTCGACCTTGGAAACATTTACATCCTTGGTGAAATGAGCGATCTGGCGGTGGATGTTCGATAAATCAACGGTGTCATTATCCACGATTCCGATTGTCCCAATCCCGGCCCCAGCAAGATATAAAGCCGCTGGTGATCCCAAGCCTCCAGCTCCAATGATTAACACCTTGGAATTGGCAAGCTTCTCCTGGCCATCGAGATCCATTTCTGTCAATAAAATATGTCGAGCGTAACGGTCTAGCTGTTCATCTGTAAAAGTAGTCATAATTTATCTAGTCCTTGTTCAAAATCGTTTAACAAATCTTCCAGATCCTCAATGCCAACGGCAACTCTCAACATCGTGGGTCTGATCCCCATCCCCAACTTCTCCTCCTCGGAATACTCACAATAAATCGTACTGTTGGGATGTATTATCATCGTTTTATTATCGTTAATATTAGTCGCTCTTTTTATCAGCTTCAACTCGTCCATAAAACAATAGCAGGCATCCTTGCTTTCCAGATCCATTGTCAGGATACCGCCATATTTACCGCCGAACTGCTTTTTGGCCACCT
This sequence comes from Deltaproteobacteria bacterium, assembly GCA_029881655.1. Taxonomy (GTDB): domain Bacteria; phylum SAR324; class SAR324; order XYD2-FULL-50-16; family XYD2-FULL-50-16; genus JAOUME01. The sequence continues at coordinate 9,664 of JAOUME010000068.1, forward strand.
CGTGATAAGGCGAATCGGTCAAACCGGGATAATTGACTCCGACAACTTTCGCATGCTGGCTTAAGTAATTAGCGAGCCCCAAGGTATTTTCGCAACTCCGGTCAATCCTCATGCCCATTGTTTCCAGACCCAAAGTCTGAAGATACGCGTTATGAGCGGAATGGCAGGCTCCCATATTCCTATAAACCTCCTGCTTTAAAATCGACATCAGAGCCCCTGGCCCTCTCTTTCTGGCCATCTCGGCCAGTTTGGGGGAATTTTTCCAATCAAAATTCCCGTTATCGATGATCAGCCCTCCCACAGATGTCGCTCCACCGGAAATATATTTCGTGCTGGAAATCAACTCAATGTTAACCCCAAAATCCTTGGATTTAAACAGGTAAGGTGTCGTTACCGTTCCATCGATAATCAAAGGAACTTTCTTCTCTTTGGTAATCTTCGAAATTTTTGCGATATCGGCTACTTCCATTTGGGGATTGGTTATGTTCTCCAAAAAGACAGCCCTCGTATTTTCATCTATCGCATTGGCTACCTCGTCGGGATTGCTCATGGAAACGTAACGCGTTTCCAGTCCCCAAGGTTTTAAAGTATGCTCGAATAAAGAAAAAGTATTGCCGAACAGATGTTTGGATGTAACGATATTGGTATTCGCTCCAGCCAAGGTCAAAATCGTATTTGAGATGGCCGCCATGCCCGAAGACACCGCCAGCACAGCAAACGCATCCGATAGGACCCTGATTTTCTGTTCAAATTCCTCCACTGTCGGGTTGCTGATCCGCGAGTAGGAATGTGACGGTTTCTTACCCTCGAAAGCTAACTGAATATCCTTTGAACTCGCATGCTCAAATGCCACCGAATCGTACACCGGCATCCTGAGAGCTCCATGAACGTCAGGCTTGAAGCGCTCGATATGAATCGACTTGGTCGTAAAACCCTTCATCTAAACGCTACCCCCACCCATATAATATAGAAACTCCACCTCATTGTTTTCTTTAACTTGTGTTGCTTCGTAATTGTCCTTGTCAACAAACTCACCATCAAGTTGAACGGTAACCATTCCCGGGTTTTCTACTTCGTTGAGTTTCAACAACTGAGCTATACTGATAGAACTGCCTTCAACCGCCTGTTCTTCTCCATTTACTTTAATCTTCATATTTCTTATCCAAATATTGATTTACTTTAATAATTAGCCCGTCACCACCATTTATAAGATGACTAACATGATCAACTATATATTTTAAGAAAAGTTTTGTCAACGCATTTTTATTTTAATATCTATCCATTTAAAAAAACCTAATATTACCCGATCCCCTTCTTTCTCGATTATTTTTGCTTCGAAGTCGGTTGATCTCAGCCATATAGGGCAGATAATGGATAAACTTTACCAAGCAAGAGATGAATTATTTTAAAATCCTCAATCCTTCTTCTTCATTTTCGACGATCGTTAAAATTTGATCAAGCCGGGTTAAGGAAAAAATTTCCCTGTTTTTTGCGCTCAGGTTGGACAAAACCATTTTCTTATCTTTTTGCTTGAGGTTTTTATAGATCGAAACGATCAAGCCGATTCCTGATGAATCGATAAACTGTACTTTTTGGAAATTAAAGATAATCCCTTTCGTTTCAGGTCGGTCAATGATCGGTCTCAATTCCTCGCGAAGATCACCTGTATCTTCCAGAGCGATATTACCGACGATGTTAATAAGGCTGACATCGTTTTTGATTTGTTCTTCAAGCTTCATCTGCTTTCCTCTTAAAAAAGTTTCAGTTTAAAATTTTGATCTATAAATCCTGGATACTAAAAAAATAGTTTTTATTTCAACTTGTCAGAGACGAAAATAATCATTTCTTAAAATTTAGAAAATAGCAACATGTCAAAGGATAATCAACATAAAAGGGGGTTATAATCAGCATTGGAAAGAACAGGTTATTCCTTCGATTTTCTTTCCATCAACTCCTTTTTCAAAAACTTAATTTTATCCTCCAAAATAGCTTTAGATGAACTGAGTTCCTCGTTCATTTTGGACAGATTGGAGTACAACAATGAGTTTTCGATTAAAAAAGCGACCTGGGATATCAACAAGTCTAAGAGTTTAACTCTTCTTGATGAAAAAGCGCCACTGACGAGGTTGTTTTCCAGATATAGGATACCATTCACGTTACCATGGTGGATCGCCGGAATGCATAATATCGATTTTACCTTTTTTTTATTGATATAAGGATCATACATGAACATCCCTTGTTGACTGGCATCATCCAATACAAGATATTTCTTTGTGCGGTAAACATAAAAGACAATTCGTTGAGCAATCGATTCAAAATCATCGAGAACATAGTCGCAAACACGAATGGGCGGAGTCCTTTCCATGATCCCCTCGGCCCTGATATCAAATCGACCATCCATTTCTATCAAAAAATAACCTTTTTGAGCGCCAGCGTTTTCCATGAATAATTTCAATATCTTCTCCAATAGATTATCCAAAACAACTTCCGTGGAAATGTTTTGGAATAAAGTTACAAATCGGGAATAATCAAAATAATCGCTATCATCTTGCTTGCTGGTACCGCCGCTAGCAAAGGAGTGATTCCCCCCGACAGTTTCCGCCATCATTAAAGGTTGCAATAAAACTGGGTAGCTCGTCTCTAATTGCTTGGCCTTTGCGCTGGCTCCCCATTTGATATAAGCATGATGCGCTTCTTTCAGGTAAGCCTTTGCAACCGTCATTTTTTTACGGGATAAAAAATATTTCGCCGCGGTTTCGTTCGCGATTGCAAGGTTTTGTATCAAACCAATGGTCGAGGCCGTCATGATCGCCTCATCAAACCAGTTAAACGCCTCAACAAAATTACCAGATATAACCGCCATTTGAGCTGAAACAAGTTGATATTTATCTTTGAAATTTATAGAACAATCTTCGGAAAATTTTTTAAGTTTCAGATGATTGTTCTTTAGAATATCCCAATACCTTTTTTTCTCAACCAGTGAAAATAAATTGTAGTTCGCGGCGATAATCATGGAATAATAAAAATAATGTTCAGGTACAGCATGTTGCGAATAACCGGCGATTCTCTTATCGGATTCTATGATCAATTTTAAAGCGTTATCGTAATCATCAAATATAAAATGCAATTTGGCTGACAGCAGGTAATACCACTGGAGTAGCATAACATTTTTACTTTTCTCCAGAATTTTTAAAAGATTCCGCCCCTGCAAATGGTCGTTGGAAATTTTTGATTCCTTTTGCCAATCAGAATTCAAAATCTTAATCTGCTGACCTATCTCAAGGATACTGGTAATTTCAGGGTTGTCGTACTGCTCAACGAAATCTTGATGAACTTCAAGCTCC
>JAOUME010000227.1 GCA_029881655.1 Deltaproteobacteria bacterium
ACTGCCACCCAGCCGATGGCGCGATTTCGACCGCATCCCCAGCCCGTTATCCCGTATCCACGGTGCATGCGGATTTCAATTGGGGTACGACACCCGATGAATACACGGTTGATTTAACGGTAGACGCTCCCGCCAACGGCAGCTATTTCGTGGCTGGCGAAAAACCATTGGTGACATTGAAGATGACCGATACGGCAACCGGAACTCTGATGGATCATACCACGATTACCGATGCCAATGTCAATCACACCTATCTGTTCGTATCCGGACCAAGATCGAAGTTTAACCCGGTTTTGACGGCGGCGGCCAGAGCGGAAGTGACCAGTGCCAAAGCCGAGCCCTGGAACTTAAGCAAAGCCGCGAACTTCAATCTCAAGATTGATATGGGGATTGATCTTGTGGTGATGGATACTACCGGATCAATGGCCGGCATTAACCGGATCGTCAGCGGGGACTTAAGCATCGCGGTTCCTGCGGAACCCACCGATGGTTCGGTCGATAGCTTTGCCGCTGACCGCGCGAAGGTGACGGCCAGCGAGATTGTGGCTTGGCTTAATGGCAACGCGACCTTCAAGGCGGTTGCTATCGCTGAGGAAACCGAGTCCAGTGAGGTGACGATCAGAAGCCGTAACCTGGGCAATGTATATGCGGTCGAATTGTTAGAAAGCGATGTCACCAAAGCGTTGTTTGGTAAGTAATCAAGGATTTGACCTATCCCTGATTATATTTGTGAATGTGATTCGGAGGTTCTTCAAGATGTTGGATTTTATGGAAATTCTAAATCGCATCGTGGTGTAAAAAAAGGGCGTGTTCAAAAGGCACGCTCTTTTTTTATTAAAGCTCAATTAACAAATCGCTGAAAATTAAAGGCAACAGGCGCAACGATCAAGATTAAATTAACAAAACAGGGCCAATCTAAATTAATTTAGGGTCTTGACAAGACACGGAGATGATTTATCGTAGTATTGAATTGACTCAAAAAAGAGATATTAAACACCCAGACGGATATTGGTAATGATGGGAAGCGCTTTTCGGTTGGTTATACTTATTGTGATTATGTCGGTTACGCTGGCCTGTGAGCAAAAACCCACTTCGGCGGTATCGGGTAAACCGTCAGTCAGCGATTCAAAGCCCGATGAGGTGTTGGCCAGGGTTAATGACGCTCCCATCACACAATACCAGCTAAGCCGCTGGTTTGAGGGAATCAGAGCTCAGCCCAGCGCGGAAAACATGAAAAACGCTCTCGATAAGATGATCTTCAACGAGATAATCTATCAAAAAGGAATTGAGCTGGGACTGGATGAGGATGCCGATTACCGTTTCGATCTTTGGAATTTCCAAAGAAGAAAGATGGTGAGGCGAGTGTTTGACCATGAAGCGAGAAATATTAGGGTCACATCGGATGACGCTCTGGCTTATTTCAAGGAACATCAAGAAGCGATCCAAAGCGAGTATCATCTTTTGGCGATCTATTTTCCCGATGAGAAACAAGCCCGGGAAGCTTTGGTCAAGCTGAAAGATAAGGTTCCTTTTGTAAAGCTCGCTCCACAGGCCGGAAAAAGCGGAAAGAAAGTCGGCTTAAAGGATCTGGGGTTTTTACCTTGGCACAAACTTAATCCGAACTGGACTGACGAAATCCAAAAGTTAAAACAGGGAGAAGTGAGTCCTTTGTTGCCGGGTTCTTATGTCACCAAAAATATTCTGGTTAAGCTGGCTGGAAAAAGGACAAACAGTAAAATTGACTTTAAAAGGGTCAAGGGATCTTTGATCGAAAAAATAAGAGACGAGCGTTTTACCCGTTTTATCAAGAATCTGGAGGCCAACTCCAAGGTCGAACGGTTTTAAACGTAGAGAAGGGGGGAAACTCCTGTTAAGATCAGGGGCTGGGTTTTGTTTAAATTATTTGGGTAAGTGACAGATGAAAAGAACACTCTTTAGGATAATTTTGATTTCAGGATTGTTATTGATATTTAATTCAACGTCATACGCTCTTGAAATCCAGTTGCCTCCACTGGAAGGGATGGAATCTGGCGAGACCGATAATGCTTGGGAAAAGCCGCAAAAAAAATTGGAGATTAAAATCGTTGTGGAGGCGGAAGCCACCATAGATAGCAGTGAGGACGCTTCAGGGAAGAGATAGGCTTGATGTTCATGGTTAGCTTACGTGGAAGTGTTTGAATTTAAAACCAAATTACGGGGTTATTGTTTGAGTCGTTATAATCCTGAGGCGGATGATGGGCAGGGTTAGTTTTAACGGATGAAGTTTGTAAGATAAGGTTTTTAATATGAAAAGAAACCTGTTTTATAGCATTTTAATTTCATGCTTGCTGTGTTTATCGGCGCCATTGGTTTTGGCGCGGCAGGATGCTTCGGCGGACTTATCAGAGTTAAGCTCCGGTTCCGCGTCTCAGGAGGATGAGCCCTTAACCGTCGATTCAGTGGATCCATTAAAGCGGGATCATAGCTCAGACCCCCAAAAAATCCCAGGGGACAAAAAGGTCCCATCGGCTGATAGCGAACTCCTGATCGATGGGGACATCAGCTTCAGACTCACCCATAAAACCGCCAAATATCAAGATCAGTCCGCCAGCGACCAGGATGTCTACAGCAAGCTTAGGCTCGATATTTTTTCGGGCCGGCATAACGACTACGAGTTTCATTTTCTGGGCGCGTTCAGAAAAGACCTGGACGAAAATCAGGATCAAACGGGCTTTTATCCTTTTGAAAACATCGTCGATACAAGAAAGGATCAGCTTCATCAGGTGTTTGAAGCTCACCTGGACTTAAAATGGCTGTCCTCATTTTCCCTAATCAGGCTGGGGCGGCAAGCAGGGAACCGCGGGGAGTGGATCTATTTCGACGGCGCCTATTTTAACTGGGACCTCGCCGAACCCGTCAAGCTGATTTTTTATGGTGGCTCGGCGGTTCATTTCTTTGAAAAAAACCCCGGCGATGACTATCTGGCCGGACTGGGCCTTGATTACCACCCCTTTAACCATACCGCCGTAAATTTCGATTATCTGACCGTCAAAGATCAGCGCCAAAATCCCGTTAATGAAGGTGATCAAAAGGACAATCTCTTTTCGGTCAATCTCAATCAGCGCTTTTCTCCTTTAACCAAGGGCCTGGTTAAACTCAGATGGGTCAACGGCGAACAGAGGGATCTTAAGATCAGAGCCATTACCCAGGAACTCCCTTTAGGCTTCGAATTGAACTTTAACTATTTCAGGCAGTTTCTCTCACAAAGCGCCCTTTCCAGCGAAACCGCTCTTTTCTACGATATCCTTGGGGTTTCTAATCCCTACCAAGCCTTCGACTTCAAGCTGAGACAGGTTTTTGACAAGGATTGCGCGCTTGATCTGGGCTTTTACAGAAGATCCTTGCTGAGAGCCGAGGACGAGTCGGCCTTTAACCGGAACTTTCAAAAGACCTTCGCCGTTTTCGA
>JAOUME010000228.1 GCA_029881655.1 Deltaproteobacteria bacterium
GACAGATCTCCGGAAAGTATTTTCCCCGGTGAAAGGGTTCCAAACCTGAACATGGGAAAGGGCTTTGAAGAATTGCTGAGATGAAGACTGTCGTGTTTTCCTGAGCCAAAACGCAGAGAATCCTTCCCCATGAAAAAATACCAATTATTAAAAGGTAATAGGATATAAGAGGCCTGAAAAGAAAGATACTGAAAGGAACCTTCCTTGGAGGGGTAGCGGTTTTTATGATTATAAGAAATTGGCATATACCTTCCTTCGGGGTATGCCTCAAGAGAAGAATTTTGATGATATGAAACAGATGGCCGCATCCAGAGGGTGAAATCGTCGGTCAAGATGGATAATTCAGCCTGAATCTGATAGTTGTTGCCTCTGGTTGTCCAGATTCCCTCTTGCTGTTCGATTAAGGGCATAAAGGAGGAATAATGAAATTCCGTTCTGATATTGCCAAAATAAAACGAACCCTCATCTATGAACCGTTTATCGTCCGAAGTGTTAACCAACAAAGGTTTTGTATTGAGTTGGACACTTTTCCCACCTCTCAGTTCTTTGTTTTCAAGATGTTCGTAGCGCCAAAAATCCAAATCGGAATAATAGTATGCGGCATGAACATGCCCGTAAAATGTTACGATCAAGATAAAAAGAATGAAATAAGCTTTTATTGTCATGTTATTCGGGAATTTTAAAAGGCGTAAAGATAATTGAATTGCAGTTCCACGCTACTGGTGCTGATATTATTTAAGTGATCTAATTGGAGCTTGGTTTGGTTTATAAATAAGTTTAGCTGCAGGCCCAAAAGATTGTTTTCGGAAACATCGTAATAAACGCCGCTACCGGCGACCGCTCCCAGACTGTAATCGATATAATATTTTTTTTGGATTCGAGAGGCATCAGTGTCCTCATAAACTATTCCCTGTGAGTTTTTTAACAGCTCGTATTCTTGGACCACATCGACTAAAACCGCCTCTGTTAAAGTTGGGCCTATCAAGAGATATCCATCGAAAAAATTAAAAAACCTTTTTGTGAAAAGGTACGTCAAATAAAACGACAACCAAGAAACTTCCTGGTAGTACTTAACCTTGACGGTATCTGAAATGTCCTCAATCCTGATATCTTTATTAGTGATTGAACTGCCGCTAAAACCGATTTGAAAGAGCCTCTCATCTTCTTTAATAAGAATTTGGGGAATATTGACCGAATAGTAATAGAAGTCACCGCCGGTGATGGGTTTGACTATGGAGCGGGAATTTTGATCGAAACGGGAATCTTCGAGGATTCGCTGTAAACCGAGACCAAAGCCAAAATAAGTTTTAGTATCCGATTTGGCTTCTATCGAAAAGGTCAAAAAGAGTACCAAGATCAAGAACAGTGTTTTGCCGCCCTGAAAAGAAAAACTGTAAACCTTCATTGTTTGTTACCCAGTATCCCCGCGCTTATTTTCAAAGCATCAGAAGCTCATCGTGAAAGCTGTTCGGATTGTTATATCGGAGGGTCCATTTTAAAAAGGATAATGTTTTTTAATTATCTGCCGCTCTTTTTAAAAGATTAAAGCTTATGGGCCTTTATGGCTTGATAAAAGATAGTTTTCCGAACTTTTTGTTATCATTTGCGTCTTTTAAATAAACGATGCTTCTGAATTAACACATGAGACAAATTAATTCAAATGGAATCCCTAAAACAGCGGCAAGTCAGGTTTTCTTCGTTAGTTCGTCAGTGCCTCCTTTAGTCGTAATTTCTTGATTGGTTCTGTTTTTTTGAGTAGTTCGATTAGTTTATAAATTCATTAATCCAAATAAAAGAAGATGTGGAGTGTATACCAAACTAATCGACTTGAAATAACTTGACATTATATGTAATCGAATCAATGATGTTTTTGGAATACAGGTATGTATGCCATCTTTTAGATGTCATTCAATTGCTAAAATGACGCATTTTGATTTGGAATTGTTCAGGTTACGATACAATCATTTCAACTATACCGCAATTTAAACGATCCATGCAAACGAATCTAAGTAAAAACGATCCCTTTTATACAGAAAAGCCACCGATTAATTTATTGGATTTATGGGATATTATTTGGTATTCACGTAAATTGGTCATCATTGTCACCTGTGGTTTGATGTTTGTGACCGCCGTTGTCGGTTTTTTGCTTCCTAATAAATATGAATCGACTACTACCTTTGTTTCTTTGTCTCAAAATTCGCAAAGTTCCTTCGGAGAGCTTGGAAGTCTGGCAAGTATGGCGGGTTTTGCCATGCCAGACAATGGCGAATCTTCGATTAGCGTCAAGGTGGTAATTAACAGTAGGGTGTTTATCGAAAAAATAATCGATAAATTAGATTTACTGACGATTATCGCTGAAGGTGATTATGATCCGAAAATGGACAGAGATTCATCCGAATTCAAGTTGATCATGAGTAAAGCGGTTGATTATATAGCAAAAAAGGTGATTAATTATTCGGAAGACATGGCGACAGAGCTTCAGTCAATTTCCATTGTTTTAAAAGATCCTGAACTGGCCACGAAAATGGCTAATTTGTGTACCAAGGAGTTGGAAATCTTTTTCAAAGAAAATAATTTTTCTAAAACTAAAAAAAGTAAAGATCTTATCGAAGAGCAATTCTTGGAAAGCAAGGCTATTATGGATCAATCAGAAGAAAATCTTACCCGTTTCAGTGAAAAGTGGGGATTTTTTGAGATAAAAGACCAATCATCCATGTTAGCGGGAATTATCGGTAAGGTTAAAGGTGAGATAATTCTTGAAGAAGTTAATTATCAAGTTATCTCTCAGATGCAAGGTTCCAGTAATACACAAGCCAAATTTTCAAAAGAGAGATTGGAAGCCTTGAACAAACAGCTTCATGACTTAGAAGTTAGCACCCCATTAAAGTCGAAGGCGAAACAAACCGATAGCATCACAATTTCGATGCAGAACCTTCCAGCGGTGGGTTTGGAATTTGGGCGGTTGCAAAGAGAAGTGATGATCAACCAAGAAATTTACAAATTTCTAAGGACTCAACTTGAAACCGCTAAAATTGATGTAATCAAAAATTCCGATTACATCCAGGTTATTGATCCGGCAGTGGTTCCACAAATCCGCTCTTTCCCTAAAATCAAGATCATGGTCGCTATCGCAGGCATGGTTGGTATTTTTTCAAGTATTTTATGGGTTTTTTCCCTTAGTTATTTTAAAAGTCTAAGATCCCAATAATATAAAATATTAACGGCTCATTCTACAGTTTATCGTTTTAACTTTACCCTGAATCATCAAACTTGTTCTTTTTTGGATTTGACTCCAACCAATCAAAGATTTTGAAAGAAAATTTATTTTTCAATGTCCCGAGAAGAATTGGATGCTCCTTAACCTTTTTAATTTCCGTTAGCATTTTCATGGAATCGAATCGTTGATTGTTTCGGAGCAAACGGATTCGTTTAAAAAAGGTC
>JAOUME010000069.1 GCA_029881655.1 Deltaproteobacteria bacterium
AACCCGCTATATTTTCGATTTGAACGGGGAGCGAAACGAAGCGGCTTTTTCGCTGGATATTAAACAAATCGGTCTTTTGGGTGATCATCAAAAAGAGAACATTCAGACGGCTCTGGCGGTTTATTTTAAGATGATCCCAATAGAAAACAGGTTAAGTCACACAAGGATCCAGGAGGTAATAAGAGACCTGTCATGGCCCTGCCGGATGGAGTACAGGGAAAGCGGAGGGTTGCTATTGGATGGGGCCCATAACGCCTCCGGCATGAAAAGCCTGATGGATTATCTTCAGCGAAAACATAAAAATGATAAAATTCTGGTTGCCATATGTTGGATGGATGACAAGGAAATATTTAACCAGTGCGGTGGTTTCGATTTGAGGGGGATGGATTTTTTACCCGTCACGACCCGCCTTGTAAGATCGGCGTCTCCTTTGAAGATGGTAACCGACTTAAAATCATATGGTCTGAGTCGACTACAGCCTCTGCGACTGGATGATTTTATCTCGTCTTTATCACAAAAAGGCTACGAGGATTATGATCTGGTTGTCGTTACGGGTTCCCTGTTTTTCCTGGGTGAATTTTTAACTTCCTGGAATATAAAAGAAAACCATGCGAATAACTTGATTTCTACGGTTGCCAGAGCTCAACCGTTAAAGCTAGATTCAATCTAAAACACTGTTGAAGATGAAAAAATAATAATGACTGAGATGAAAAAACAAGGTTACTTCGGTCCTTTCGGAGGGATGTTTATCCCTGAGATATTAAGGACGACCTTTGACGAATTGATCGAACATTACCAAAAAGCCAGACAAGATCCCAGCTTTTGGGCGGAGTACGAATCGTTGATGTCGAGCTATTCTTGTCGACCGACCCCCATTACCTTTGCCGGGAATCTAACGGAGTATTTTAAGGGAGCGAAAATTTTCATAAAAAGGGAGGATCTCAATCATACCGGGGCGCACAAGGCCAACAACGTCATCGGTCAGGGGCTTTTGGTCAAAAGAATGGGGAAAACCCGGGTGATTGCCGAGACCGGAGCGGGTCAGCACGGGGTGGCAACTGCCACCATGGCCGCCAAATTCGGTCTGAAATGCCGGATTTATATGGGAGCCGAAGACGTGGAACGGCAAAGACCCAACGTCTTTTGGATGGAAAAACTGGGGGCCGAGGTCGTCGCGGTGACCGACGGGACTCAGACCCTAAAGGACGCGATCAACGAGGCCTTCAGGGATTGGGCCACGAACATGGATGATACCCATTATGTCCTTGGAACCGCTTCGGGACCCCATCCCTACCCAGAGATGGTATCCTGGTTTCAATCCATTATCGGAAAAGAGGCCAGAGCTCAGATGCTCAAAAACGAGAGCAAACTTCCAGAGCGAGTATTCGCCTGCGTGGGCGGCGGTTCGAACGCCATGGGGATTTTCAGCGGATTTTTCGATGATAAGTCCGTGGAACTGGTTGGGGTCGAGGCAGGCGGGAAGGGGCTTGAGACTGGGCAACATTCAGTCAGGCTGACCTCAAGCGACGCGAGAATCGGGGTGGGGCATGGTTATAAAAGCTATTTTCTCCAGGACGAAGACGGTCAGATGAGAGATACCTATTCGATCGCGGCGGGGCTGGATTATGTCGGCGTTTCGCCGATTCTGGCTCATTTGAGGGATTCGGGCAGGGTACGCTTTGAATCCGCGGTGGATAAGGAAGTGATCGAGGCTTTGGAACTGACGATCAAAAAGGAGGGAATCATTCCCGCTCTCGAGTCGTCGCATGCCTTTGCTGGGGCTTTTAGGGAAGTCTCCGGGATGAAAAAGGACGAGATCGTTTTGATCAATATGTCCGGCAGGGGTGATAAGGACATTTTCACTATCGCCGAGGCCTTCCAGGATAAAAAATGGAAAGAATATATCATCCAGAAGGGAGAGAAATATCATGCTTGAGGAATCTATCCGCCAACAAAGACAATCAAAGCCGATCCTTTTGATGACGCATCTGGTTTTGGGTTTTCCGTCCTTTGAAGAAAATATGAAGGCCATTGACGCCATGTCAGACGCGGGGGTCGAGTTGGTCGAACTGCAAATACCCTTTACCGAGCCGGTCGCCGATGGGCCCGTTATTCTTAAAGCCAACAGCGATTCCATCAAAAACGGCACCAAGGTGAAAGAATGTTTTGCCTTTGCGTCTGAAGTAGCCCAAAAATTTCCCGGGATTCAGTTTCTCCTGATGACCTACTACAATATCGTCTTTACGAATGGCCAAGGCGATTTTATCTCGAAGGCAAAAAAATCGGGGGTCAAGGGATTTATTATTCCGGACCTGCCGCCCGAGGAAGGAGAGAGTTGGCTAAAGGACTGCGAAGATCATCGATTGGAAAATATTTTTATCTTTACTCCTATGAATACTTCTGAAAGATTAAAAGCGATAGCCAGCTACGCGAAAGGTTTTGTTTACTGTGTCGGCAGAAGGGGCGTCACCGGCAGCAAAACTAGCTTTGATGAAAATATCGCCAAACAGATAAGCCGCTACAGATCCGTGACCCGTCTCCCTCTGGCGGTGGGTTTCGGTGTTAGGGAAAAAGCGGATGTCGAATTTTTAAGGGATAAGGCCGATATCGCCGTGATCGGATCGAAGCTGATCGACCTTCAGATCAACGAGGGGACTTCAGCGATCAGGGATTTTTTAAGGACCTTGCGCTAAGGATAGTTATCACCGCCCCATGCGGCTACTAAAAGAACAGCTATAAAAAAAGATAGAACCGGATGGCGATATACCAGCAGCTAAAAAAAAATATTCAGTTCAGCGCGGAAAAAAAAGGAGACCTGCAAAGAGGGATTAAGGACGGGTTGGCTTTTTTCAATAAATTCAACGAGAGCCGTCTGGAACTGGCCTTTTCCTCCTTTTCGGAGGACATGAAAAAAGCGCTTTTCGAGGTCATCTACTTTCTTCACGTCAACGACCCCAAGTATAAAGATCATTCCTATACCTCGACCAAACTGGAAAAAATCGAAGGTGTTCTAAAGGAAGTGGAGTACGAAGTCCCCATTTCACTTTATGTCGAAGGCTCGATTGCGGGCGTGGTCGGTATCGATTCCCTCTCAAAGCAGTTCAAGGGGCTTTTCGAAAATTTCATCAAGACTGAGCTGGATGCGACGATTCAGCCGTCTGGAGGCTTCTCTCCCATCTACAGTATCGCTTCGCTGGGATCGATCGGAACCGTGGGCCATAAGACCACGGCCTCTGACCTTGATCTTCAGGTTCAGTACGAATTATTTCCATTCCTGTTAAACGAGTCCCAACTCTCCGATGAGAAGCTCATCCAAAGCGGCAATAACCTGATCAAACTATTTTCAAAAAAATTCAGCAAACAAAAAGGCTTTTCATCCCAGGATCTTAAAAAAGATGAGGTCAGAAAGCTCTGCTTGAAAGCGGGTCATCAGAACTTCATCAAACGATTTCCCATCTGCTACGAGGTGCTGATTAAAAAGAACAGGGACCGTCTTAAATCTGCGCTTGGCGACTCGATGGAAAAACAAAAGTTCGCCGATGAGATAGTCGCCATGACTAAGCTTGCCAGCAAATTTCTATTCAAGCAGGAAATTGATCAAAGAGAAGGACTGCTAAAACAGAGGATCAATCAGATACAGAAATACGTGCAAGGGAAATATCCAGAGGCGGAGGTCTACCTGTTTGCCTACTCCAACGATGATTACCGCGACGGCAAGCATGGAACCACCACTGAATCCAAGGAAGCCTCCGGTTCGGCCTACGAATTGATCTTGAACTACGAGGTACTGATGCCGGGAATCCAGTTCACGCCGGTGGTCCCGATCCATTTCCTGATGCCCTCCAAAGTCAACGCGGACCGCGCCACATACGAGCAGATCGTGGGTTGTATCCGCTACCATTTCATCGACCTTTACGACGCGCAGCGGAAAAACCTGGTGGACCTGGGAGCGACACCACCCCTGACGATCGAATACATGACCGCTCACACCGGCGCGATTTTTTGGGAAGCCTTCAAGGCCTCTTCAGGGAATCTTCCCAAAGCCTTTTTGAATCTTTTGAGGATCGAGATGCTGTTTGACTCCAAGTTCAATACCTCCATCATCGAGTTGATCAAATCCCCCAGAAAGCTCGATAAGTACGCTGGCGCGGCTGATTTTGACGAAGAGGATGACCATGATGACGAGGAGGATTTTTTCGAGGGATTTGGAGAAGCGGTGGAAGAGGAATCCGAGGACGACGGTTTGATCATCGGCGAGGATGTTTCCCATGAGGGTCTGCCGACCTTTGAACTGCTTAATATCGAGGACCGCTTTCCGAAACTGCTGCAGGATCCCTGGTGGCTTCGTTACAAGGCTCTAAAGATCGCTTTTTGTTCCGAGTCGAGCATCATCGATGACGAGGAGCAGAAAAATCTGATTTCCAAGACAATCGATTTGTGTTTCGCACTACATATCCGCGTTTCGGATGTTTTCACCAAACCAGGGGAAAAGAAAAATTTTGCTACCCACAGGGAAAAGGTGATGGTCGAATATCTAAAGAAGGCCTTTCCCCCCTCCAGAAGAAATATGCTGGAGCACATCATCATCGGTGAAGTTCAGGCGGTTTTGACTTTCGAGAAAAATCTCAAGTTGCTGTTTCGCCACTCCATGCGCCGCATTCTGCAGATTGTGGAAAAACAACCCGGCAAGGATCAGTCGAACCGCGACGAGTTCCAGATCTGGTTTCATTTCTACCAAAAGAACTTTGATCCGCCTAAAAATGTCGTCCGCCAGGATATCCTGAGTCACTTGAAAGTGCCTCGGGGACGGCTTCAACTCGGCTATGAAAATAAAAAATGGTTTTTCAAGTCCCTGCAAAAAAGCGCATCCTCCCAAAGCCGGTTGGATTCATTCGGCAGGCTCGACCACTTGCCCGACGAGGTGGATCTTTTTACGCATGAGTCTTTTCTGCACGGAATCGCGCATTGCGTTATGAACGGCTATTACGGTATTTTTAACAAGGGAACCTTAAAGGAATACCGGACCCATGTGGAGTTTTCGGTCGCTCACATGAAACTGGACAAGATGTCGGCCGATAAATGGGCCTATATCCGTCCTGACAGCGTCAACCGTCTTGTCGATTTGATTTTAAAGGCTTTTCCTCCCCAGAACTACGACTACAGGGATTGTATCTACAAGGAAAGAGAGGTCACCAACATTCTTTTTTGTTTAAATCTTCTGGAGTACGGAAGGCTAACCGTTCTTTACCGCGATAACATGAAGGTCTGGTACGAGGAAATGTTTGATCATCCCGAGATCGAACAAAAAGCGTCGGAATTTCACCAAAGCGTGGAACTGCTCTTGATGGAGCCGGCTATTAGGCAAACCATTAAACAATTCTTTGAAGACCAGAAATTCAAGGTGACCAGCGAGTCCAAAAACAGCGTTTATTTTTGGATCAATCCTACCAGCGTCAGTACGCATCATTCATCGGACAAGTTCGGCGAAAAGGAAAAGGATCTTTCCCGGCAGTTTAAAAATGCCATTTTCAATTAATGAGCGGGTTATTTTGCCTCGGTTATCGATTATCTTGAATCGCTTCCTTGGCTAACTGGTCGCACCTTTCGTTTAAAGGATCATCGGCGTGCCCCTTGGTCCAGATCCATTTGATCTTTCTTTCCCTGGACTCCTTATCAAGCTCTTTCCATACAGCCTGATTAAGGACATCGCTTCCGTCCGCCTTTTTCCAGTTCTTTTTCTTCCACTGATGAATCCAGGAAGTCATACCCTTGATGAGATACTGACTGTCCGAAGTGAGGTTGAGTTTAGAGCCCGGGGCTGTTTTTTTTATCCCTTCCAAGGCCGCGGTCATCTCCATGATGTTATTAGTTGTTTTATCCAGAAAACCGGAATACTCGAAGGTTTCCTCTCCGGTTTTGATAACGCATGCCCAACCGCCAGGCCCCGGATTGCCGAAGCAGGCCCCATCCGACCATATCTCGATGACATCCTGGTTATTAGACGCCAGGGGTTTTGGAGCCTCTTCGATTTGAGCCGGTCTAAGGATTTGATCGCTTATTTGGTCAATCTGATCCTCGATCTCTTTTAGGACTCCCTCTGGAATCTCCGTCTGATCCATGATGGTTTGGGAAAGTTCCTCAAGCTTCGACAGGATTATGTTTTTCATCATTTGCTTTAACCGATGAAATCGATTTTGATTAAAGGGGGCTATGTAGAAATGGCCTGGGGTTTTTCCCCGAATAGGTGGCCTTAATCTGCCCGCTACCTTTTAAACGATACTTGTAAATGACCATCCCATCCAAACCGACGGGTCCTCTGGAGTGGGTTTTGTTGGTGCTGATGCCCACTTCGGCCCCCAGTCCGAAAACGTAGCCGTCAGAGAAGCGGGTGGACGCGTTGTGAAAAACACAGGCGGAATCGACCCGCTGCATGAACCACTGAGCGGTTTGGTCGTCCATTGTCAGGATCGAATCGGTATGATGTGAGCCGTAACGGTTGATATGATCGACCGCTTCAGAAAGACTATCGACGAGCTTGATCGACAAGGTCAGGTCGGAGTACTCACGGCCCCAGTCTTCCTCAGAGGCCTTTTCGATCTCGATTCTTAATTTATCGGCGATTTCAAGGGTTTTATCACATCCCTTCATGAGGATATTTTTCTCCCGCATCTCCCCCAGTAAAGTCGAGAAAAGAGATTCGGCGACCGTCCGGTGGACCAAAAGCGTTTCGACCGCGTTGCAGGCCGAGGGGTAATCCGTTTTGGAATCGATGATCACGGGTACAGCCTGGGCTAAGTCGGCCTTCTCGTCTACGTAGATATGGCAGATTCCAGCGGAGTGACCCAGGACCGGGATCTTGGTGTTGTCCTGGATATAGCGGACAAAGGCATTGCTCCCTCTTGGAATGATCAGGTCGATTGATTCGTCCTGGTCCAGTAGTCGAGCCACGTCTTCCCGAGTCTCGATCAAATTAACGGCGCCACCCAGCCCATGTTTTTGAAGAACCTGGTCCAACAACTCAAATAAAATCCGGTTCGTGTGACTGGCCTCGGTACCACCCTTTAAGATGACGGCGTTGCCTGATTTTAAGCTGAGGCTGGAGACCTGGATGACCACCTCGGGGCGGCTCTCGAAAATGACGGCGATCACTCCGATTGGGCAGGAAACTCTTTCTAACTCCAGTCCCTGGTCAAGCTTCATGGCGAATTGTCTTTTACCCACTGGATCGCTTAGCTTGGCGACCTGCTCCAGATAGGCGCAGAGCAAATCAATTTTCTCGTCTTTGAGGACAAGCCGGTCTAACAGAGGCTGGGTTAAAGCGCCGGCCTCCAGCAATTTTCGAGCGGCAATCAAGTCCTTTTCATTGGCGTCTTGAATTTGATGTTTGTGTTCCCGTATTTGGTCGCTGATTTCCAAAAGAATCTTGTTTTTTGAAGCCGTATCGTAGGCGGCAATTTGGATAAAAGCTTCCTTGGCTTTTCGGGCTATGGTTTTCACAGCGTCATTCGATGAGATTGGTTGATAAACGGCAATAGGGCTTTTTTTACCTTCAGGGCATAATGAAGCATATTGATTTTAATAAAATCAATAAAGCTTAAAAGCGATTTTGGAAAATAATTATAAAGACAACGGTTAGCCGTACAAGAATAAAAAAAGGGGACAAGGAAGTCCGCGACAAACGGAACTATTTAACCTTGGTGCTTTTTGAGGTATAAACCGTTCTTTTTATGGCTGTTCCCGCTTTTTTGATGACATTGGGATTACTAACCTTTGTGCCGCACTTTCGGCAGGCAACGGAGTGCGAACTGATCAACTCTCCACACTCATGACACTTCTTAAGCATTTTAATACCTTGGCAAGGGGTTCTCTTTGTTCCTGTTTTCAGTTTATTTTAGGTCAGGGTATTTTGCAAGAATTAATCTTTAATTCGAAGCTGGTGGGCTTATACTTCACAAGGATGATTGTATAATATCAATTTAGAAGCTATAATAGGTTTGGGTTCGGAGCATTCTGCTATGATTATAGACGATCAGGAGATTTTAATGTCCAGTTTTGTGAGATCTGTTATCGCTTATCCGCAAATGATAAAAGGCGAATGATGCTGAAAATCGAAGGTTTAACGAAGCGTTTTGGCAAACTAACCGCAATTGATAATCTCAACCTGAATATACCCGAAGGGTTGAAATTCGGTCTCCTGGGGCCAAACGGTTCAGGCAAGACGACCTTGTTGCGGATGATCACCGGGTTGATTGAGCCGACCCACGGCAAGATCACCCTCTTTGGAAAATGGACTCCCACTTCCCGGATGATCAGGCGCAGGGTCGGCTACATGCCGCAGCAGACAGCGGTCTACCCGGGACTCACGGTTTCAGAAAACATCCGCTTTTTCGGACGGATATACGGACTCAGCGGGAGGCCTTTGGAAGACAGGCTTAACGATATCCTCGAATTGGTGGAACTGGGGGATAAAAAAAAAGAGGTTCTTTCTAATTTGTCGGGAGGGATGGTGAGAAGGGTTTTATTGGCGACCGCCTTGATTCACAATCCCCCTCTTTTAATACTCGATGAGCCGACCGCAGGGGTCGATCCCGTCTTAAGGCTGAAATTCTGGGACTGGGTGGACCTGTTGGTCAAACAGGGAGTCTCCATCATCATCACCACTCATCACATTTCCGAAGCCGAAAGAAGCGATCAAGTCGTGTTCCTGAGGGAAGGCAAAATCATCCAGCAGGGTAAACCTTTTGATATTATGAAACGGTTTCAGGCCAATAATCTGGAAGCCGCTTTCGTCAGGTCAACGAATCTAAAGTAAGGGAGGGGAAATTGGCCATCCGGTGGATCGCGTTAAGGATCATCCAGGAAATAATCCGGGACAGAAGAACGATGGCGTTTTTTCTTTTGGTGCCGATCGTGGTGATGACCTTGATCTATTACGCGCTGTTAGAGGACGAAAAGGCGAAGTTGGGAGTCGTGACCCGGGGAGTCGCCCGGTTTTACGAGTACCCGCTTGTCTCGGTTATTGAGGAGGACGAGGATATCGAGATCGTCTCTTTGGATATTCCGGACAAAGAAACCGACCCGGCCGAGTTGGACCGACTGATAATGGAGGAGATGAAGAAAGGGAAGGCGCATGGGATTTTATATATGGACCAGCAATTGCTTTCTGAGCGTTTCGCCGGAGAAAGGGGGGCGATTCACATCTACCTGGAAGGATCCAGGCCAACCAGCACGGCGGCTATATTTTCCTCTATCGCGGAGGCGATGGATGACCTGACCGAAACGATGCCGGTGGTGATCGACGCGGAATGCTCCGCCAAGTGCGCCAATTCGGTGAACATCAAGGCGATCGAGATTAAGAAACATTACCTGTACGGCTCGGAGGATTATCGGTTGATCGATTATTTTTTACCGGTTTTTCCGACCTTTTTCGTTTTCTTTTTTACCTTTATCATCTCCACCATCACTTTTCAGCGCGAAAGGGTCAGGGGAACACTGGAGAGGCTTTTAATCGCGCCTGTCTCCTTTTCTCAGATTATCCTGGGCTATATTTCTGGATTTATCATTTTTTCAAGCGTCCAGGCATTGATCATCATCGGCTACATCCTGGCTTTAATTCAGATCAGCTTCACGCCGCACCAACTTTTCGCTCTGGGGGTCACCCTGTTTTTAATCATGATCGTTGCCCTGACGATGGGCCTTTTGGCTTCCTTTATGGCGATGAACGAGTTCCAGGCTATTCAGTTTATTCCGCTTGTTATTCTGCCGCAGATATTTCTTTCAGATATGATCTGGAGAATCGAGAGCTTTCCGCTGGTTTTCCAGTGGATATCCTACGGCCTTCCCCTGACTCACGCCAATATTATTTCAAGGAAAGTGATGCTTCAAAATCAATCGCTTTGGGAAAATTGGCCCCAATTGCTATCTTTGGGAGGGTTCTTCCTGTTTTTTATGTTGGTGATGAGTCTGGTGGCTTTAAAAAGAAACAAGAATAACTAGGCGGTTTCGGGAGTGGGAAATCACAAGTTTTGGAGATTGATTCTCTCCAGGGACTTCTCAAGACTTTCCAGTTTCTCAAATTCGATGAAAAGATGCGATCCCAAAAGCACGGTTGGATGAAGGTTGAGTTTAATCTGTTCGGTATAGACTTTGCGGGCAAGAGAATCGTTTTTGGTCTTAAAAAATATTTTCAGATAGGATAAAAAACTCACCGATAAGATTAAAGGGTAAAAAATAAAAAACAGGACTAAAGACGAGTTGGTAATCTTGACGGGATGGATTTTTTTGATACGAAATCCGCTTATATTAGCCAGCATGCGAAGTTTTTGGATGCCGATCAGGAAAATATGACCCCAGTAAAAACGGAGTTTTTTTGAACCGCTTGCCGTGTCTCCGATGTCGGATGCCCAGATGGAGTCTACTTCGTTTGGCGGCATATAAGAAACATACCGCTCGCTTTCACTTAGAAGGTAGCTTAGTTTTGAACGTAGGTTTGAGTAGTTGGGCGTGGTGATAATCAACCGGCCCTGATCTTTGAGTACCCGGTTGAATTCCTTGAAAGCGAAAAACTGATCCGGCAGGTGCTCTATTCCTTCCTGACAGATCAAGAAATCCACGCTACCAGTATCCAGAGGCAAGCTATCGGAAAGATCGGCGAATTCACAAGGTAGATCTCTAAACCCGAAACTCTCGGGAAAGAGGTCGTAAGCCCGGACCTTCGCTCCGAGTTGGTAGAGGATTTTAGAGGTATAGCCCTCACCCGCGGGGAGATCGACGGCGACTTTATCTTTGAGCTGATGGTCGATAGACTCTAAGTAACGCTTGACATGCCACTTGATGTCTCTGGGTCCAAAAAATTTAACGGGTAGCGGCATCAATTTAACAAGTTGGAAATCATCGAAAACTCAAAAGGGAAAAAACTGATTTTTGGCTCAATATTATTAAGTGGATTCGGATTTGCTTACTTTTAGTTGGATGAAGCGACCTGGTCGAGGTGAGAAAATTCAAAGCCGGGTCCTTCAAGCGCATTATTTATAGGTGTAGGTGGTAACATCAAAGTTGGATGAGAAATCACCCGAAGCGTCATAATTTTTCGTCGAAGTTAAAAAATGCCGCGTGTCGTACTCATAAAGGGTGTAGCTGGATGGGGTTGCGATACCCGAGGTTACGCTATAGTTTTGCAGTTTGGTTTTGGCGCCGGTGGAATTGTACTCGACACCAGTCTGGGTATTTAAAACATAATTTCCCGCAAACCAGGTAAAGGTTTGGACCAAAGTCGGCAAACCCATTTCATTATAGGTGATGGAGCCTTTCGATAAAGGCTGATCGGCGTTGATCGCGCTGTTATCGGCTTTGCAGGCGTAATAAATCTTCGAGATTCTTTTGAAGTCCTGGGTCGCCGTCGGAATGGTCTCATAGATATAATCGATGTTTTTCGTGGCATTGCAACTGTTTAAATCGGTCGACGCGTCGACATCGTGGGATCTGACGGTATCGGTCCTGTTGCTGGAGTCGAAAGTATAGATTTCCCGGTAAAGAGGGATTCCCTGGTCGTTTTTGATTTCAAGTCCGCTTATTCTTCCTTGGGTGTCACGGGCGTATTCCTTGGTCGAGGTTAAAAGAGATACACCGTTGCTGATGCTGTAAACCCTTTCGGTGGTCTCAAAACCATCGGTGTAGTCCTTTTCCTGCAGGGTCGTTAAAGTCAGGGTATCGCCGGTCACATTGTAGCTGGAAAACTGATAGCCGCTGAGTTTTCTTAACGGAAAATCCTGATAGGAATAAGTAGCCATTTCCTTGAAAACGGGGACATCACCACTGGTGTATTTTAACGTTTCCTCGATAATGGTATTGGCTGGGATATCCCCTGACGCTTCTGTGAAATGGGTTTTGATCGTGATTTTTTTTGCGATATTAAAGCCGTTTTCAGTGCCGAAACTGTTCATGCTAAAATCTCCCAGAGCGCCAGTCGCATCGAAATTCCGGTAGGTGTAGGTTTCCTTGTAGTTGCCGCCGGTTGCGTCCGCTTCGATTAAGGTCGTGGTCGATCCGATGAAGTCATCGTTGATTCCGGTGCGGTATGAAAAACCCGAGAGATAATAATCGCTGTATTCCCTGGGGTCTTCCAAAAAAGTTTTAATCATAAGGCTCAGATGACCGCCGGTCGCGTCGAAAACCGTTTCGACCGTTTTGTCCAGCTTTCCCGTCATATTGTCGTAATATACATTATAGGTGGGCGGATAAGCGTTAGTAATCTCGTCACCACTGGTATTATAGGTCTGAATCGTTCTGGCGGAAAGGGGAATCGGCCTGATAATGCCTGTGCTGGCTTGTTTCGTAGGGAAAACGCCGTCGGCGAAGGGCTGATTGGCCGTAAATTGATGAGAGTTCTCCGGCAAAGGATCGCTCATGATCTTGATGACGCTGATGGTCTCATCGTTATTTTCCAAAAATGGCGCAGGGTAAATCCAACTGGGATCATTATTCAAAAATGGAGTCGGGTAGTTCCAGTTCCAGTAATCAGCAGAAAAGGCCTGAGACCCGTTGAGGGATAACTTGTAAACCCCATTGACGCGGGTGCTGTAATCCTGATCGTAACTGATATATTTGGCGGCTTTTTTAATAAAATCAGCCTCTTGAAGATCGGCGATAAAGTTATTGTTTTCCTTGCAGGAAAACAGACTGGTCATGATACCGGCAGCAATCAGAATAAGAAGAAAGTTTGTTATTTTCATCTCGGTTTTATCAATCAGATCAATTGGTTTAATTATATTCTAAAATTCGGCCTTGACCGTGAGTTGAGACTGCATCGAGCCTACCGCCGTGGTTACATCTCCGAACTTGGCCTTACCTGAAAGAAAGATATATTGAGGCGCTATCGCGAAATCGCCAAAGTAATAAGCCATGCCGAATCCAGCTACGTAACCCACGCTATTGAAAGGTTCCGAATAATTGGCGGCTTCGACCGTTAAGATCGACATCGAATAGGACAT
>JAOUME010000070.1 GCA_029881655.1 Deltaproteobacteria bacterium
TGGCAAGATACCGCCTAAGGAATGCTCGACATGCCATATCACGAACCCCAACGGCAAGCTCAAGCTTGATTTCGGCTCCAATATCGGAAATCAGGCGGGTGGTCACACTGCGGGAACCAATGATTTGGAGTCCATGGTTTTAAAGCCGGGCAACCGCAGGAGTTTCGGGCATGGCAACGACTGGGCAAAGAATCACAAGACCCAAGCCGCTCAGGAACCGGCCGTCTGCGAGAACTGCCATGAGCAGTCCTGGTGTCGCGACTGTCACGATGGCGCTGTCAGACCACAGACGATCCATCCGAACGACTGGGTCACGCTTCATCCAAGAAGAGCCAAGACCAGTGATCTGAACTGCGTATCATGTCACAATCCGAAAACCTTCTGTGCGGACTGTCACCAGAATCAAAGGGTAACGCCCGAGACAAAACCGCTGGATCTTAATTTCCACGGCGAAGGGTGGGTATCCGGTCCTGGACCGAAGCACCACTCAAGGATCGCCAGAAGAAACATTTCCTTCTGCGCGGCCTGTCATGACACGGAAAGCCCGACTTGTCTGACATGCCACAGTGCCAAATCGGGTCTGAAAAGATCACCTCACCCTAGGGGATTCGACGGCTCGAAACTGCCAAAAAGCATGTGCGAGAAGTGTCACGATCCGGGTGACGGCACTGCCTGGGAATAAGAGTTAACGCTAGGGACGCCGGACTTGAGTTTGGCGTCCTTGGAAAATAAACCGATTCGATATACAAACGATCGCTTATTTGATCAATTGTGATTTGACCAAAAAAAGTCAAAGGAGTTTAAAGTGAACGATAATAAGAATAACAGACAATCACTTATGGGGAAAATGACCAAGATACGATCCGTTCAATATTTAATTTTGATTATGATCACCCTGTTCGGTTTTGCCGGATGCGGCGGTGAGCTTAATACGGATAAACCCTATTTCAATTTGGATGTAACGGGCGACGCCGATACTTATGGCAAGTCGGCATTTGAGAATACCTGCGCTGGCTGTCACGGATGGAGCGCTGACGCGACCTGGGACGCCACTGATGACATCGATGGGACGTCAGACGGCATCACTGCCAACGCTTCTACTTGCGACAGGGTATCCGCTGACACGACATCAACGGACAATATGGTATGTCAATTCAAATTTAGCGCGCCAGCGATCGATCCTGTTCCGCAGTATCTGATCGACAATGCCTTAACTGACGGACTCATCACTCCAACGCCAAAAGCTGGCTGGTCAGCGACGGTCGAGAGAATGCAAACCGATCACACCGCTTATATGACCGAAGGGGACAAGGCCAAGATTATCACTTATCTTGATACCAAGTTCAATCTTGATTACGTCAAGCCATCGGCGAAAGAGTGTGTGAGTAATACAGTGACATACACCACTGATATCGCGCCTTTGATTAACGCGACGAGTTGTTTTTGTCATGGGGGTGATTTTGCGAAGGATTACGTATCTTTGATCACCAAGATTACATCTTGTGATCCAGAAAACAGTTTGTTGTATAAGAAACTGGAAGGTACTACGGCAGGAACACAAATGCCTGTTGTCGGAGATAAATTCACCACTGAGCAGTTACAAACTGTTTACGACTGGATTGCCGGCGGAGCGCAAGAGTAATATCTTAAAATTAAACTGGAACTCTTATTTACCCAATTGAGAGTTCCAGTTTTAATACCCACCAAGACCGCTATAAATCCGCTGACCCGACTCTCTTAACTAATCCGGTATTCCTGATTGGCTCAAATTTTCATCATCGTTTGTTTTAGAAAATTAACTTTGAGAGTTCTGTTTGACTTTGCCTAAATTACCGAATTCGAGCGATAATTTGGAGGCTAATTTACAGCCATCAATCTATAACCGGATAGCTGTTTGCTGGAAAAGTGTTCGTGAAAATCAGAGCCGGAGCATCAATCCCAATGGCATTTAATCTTGACATGACAACGATACCCTGGTAAGGTATTTCAAGTGATAAATGACTTTATATCAATGACCAGGGCCTCGGTAAACGCAAAAATGATGCTTTGCGAGTCCTTGTTGGGCAGTGGATTGTTTTTCAATTGAGCGTTCTTTGAGGCTATGGAAGTTACTCTCGAAAGGGAAACTTGCGTTAAGTCTCCATGAGAATCTGATTTTTTTGCGCTATAGATGCCGGACACTACTGAGAAAACTTATGGTGATTTGTCGCAATCGTAAACGGATTATTTAACTCGACCTGATAAATGGAATATTGTCTCCCTTTAAAAAGAACCCGAATAAAACTGATCATATACAGTTTATTGTTGATTTGGATTACGTCGAGCCTCCTTGCCTTTTGTGAATTTGAAGAAATCGCGACCGCGGGTAATCCCCATGAAATCCACCACCATACATCAAAGATTCCCGAATCGATGGATGGCTGTTGCGATGAAGCCTCCAGGCATGCTGTTTGCGATCTTCAAGCGAATAACGAAATAATCAAACCAAACGAAACATACAGCTCAAAATTGATCGGCACCAATACTGACTATCGATTTGTTAATATAAAAATCAATTTAAATCCGACCCCAAACCAAATTCCATCCCCTCATAAATATAAGCCGCGGAATTCGCTTCTTGCGCAAAAGACCTCTTTTCTGACTTAGCGTTCCAACTTACTGTCTTTAATGGGCATTTTGTAACAAATTATCGGTTACGGAATACGAGCCATTTTGTAGTCACCGAATCATCAAATGGATCGAATGGGATATGGTTTTGCCCACTATTGAAACCGTTTTGATGGTTATGATCTTTTAGTGTTGATGCTATTTAACGAGTCACCTTAATGTAATAAAGGGACAAGGTAAAATAAACCCAACGCGCGTTTTGAAATATCATTAAGATCGTAAGATCAGAGTAATCCCAAAGGCTATGTGGTATTTTATATTAAATTGAGAATAAAATAAAAATTGAATTAGGAGCTAACGCATGGATTTAATTAAAAATGTTATTAAACGGTATTTCATGACTTTTTCATTTCTGGTTCTGTTTTCCGGTTTTGCCGGAGTTCATGGACTCACAGCGTTTGCGTCAGAAATGACGGTCTATAAGTCACCTACCTGAGGCTGTTGCGGCAAATGGGTCGAACATTTGCGGGAAAACGGTATCGCCGTTAAGGTCGTGCATGATGAAAACTTGCAACAGATAAAAAATAAGAATGGGGTTATGAAGAAGATAGAGTCATGTCATACGGGTATAATCGAGGGGTATGTGATAGAAGGTCATGTTCCGGCAAAGGATATTCAGCGGTTATTGAAAGAAAAACCAAAAATCGCGGGTATTGCCGTTCCAGGAATGCCGCAGGGTTCACCCGGAATGGAAGGGCACGGATATGATTCATTTCATACCTTAAGCTTTGAATCGAATGGCAAAATCGGTTTATACTCCAGTCATGAGTAAAGCCATAGCTATTACCGGCAAGGTTTTATTAACGGATTTCAAAAAGGTTATAACATGAAAAAAAAAATCGAAAATCAACAGAACCCTTCAAAGAAGCCAAACCAATCCAAGGCCTCTAAAGGGAGCGGTAAGAAACAAATTCCCTTTTGGGTGGTCATCGCGGGGATACTCATAGTTCTGGCCGGCGTCTGGGGAGGTAAAACCTATTATAGGGATTACCAACAGCAATCAAAGCTCACCGAGGCGCAAAAGACAGGCGTTTATAAAGGTGTCTCAGGTAAGCACAGGGTTTTGCTGTCTAATTCCGAGTATCGATTCAGGGAAACGAAAAGTGTCATGAATCCGATGGCTTACCGGGCGTCAAAACAGATCAGGGCCTATTCAGTCGCTAAAAAACATCCGAAGGTCATGGATCATATCTACTGTTTTTGCGGCTGTTCAAAGACGATCCGGCACAAGAGTCTTTTGAGTTGTTTTACGGACAATCACGGCTCCATGTGCGGTATTTGTCAGGATCAGGCCATTATGGCGGCTGAAATGGCCGAAGACGGCAAATCGATGATTGAGATTGTCGATGCCATGGATAATAATTTCAGTTAAGCTTTAAGACTCGTCCAAGGAAACCATTTGGCTGGTCGCGAATGGTTTCTTTGGTCTGGGATCTCCGGCAATAATCCACCCGAGAGGCTGAAATGCTCAGGGATGGGCGAGTTTTATCTCACGGGAGCTTGATTGATGATCCGCGCTCTCAAGGATGTATCATTTCCCGATAGCTTGAATGAAGATGAAAAAACTACTTTCAATACCGAGCCTGAGGCGGGATCGATTCTCGATTGTCAACTCGATCATCTTATCTTGCGCTGTTCTGTTGGGCTCGTTTGCCTTTAAGCCTGGGGTATCGAAAGCTGAGGAGATAAAGCAGCCGATCGATTTCAGCCATAAGACCCACGTTAACGACAACATGATCCCCTGCGAATTCTGTCATATCTACGCCAGCAGATCGGACGTGGCAGGGATACCTCCCGTTCAGACCTGTGTGAGCTGTCACATGGTCATCAAAGGCCGCGATGAGAGGCAGCAAAGCGAAATCGATAAAATACTTACCTACTGGGGAACAGAAACGCCAATTCCCTGGAAAAAGATACACGACCTGCCCGATTTCGTCTATTTCTCTCACAAACGCCATATCAAAGCCGGTTTCGGCTGCTTCGACTGCCACGGCAATGTCAATATGTCGCAGACCCCTGTGCTGTTCGGGAAATTCGATCAAACACCCCTATCGATGGGGTGGTGTCTGGAATGTCATAAACTTGAACACGAGATTTTGAAACCCGGAAAGAATACGGATGGAATTTTAAGGGGTATCAACGCGGACGGCAACCAGGACGCTGTCTTGGCGAAAGAAATAATCCAGGGCTCAAAGGATTGTTTGGTCTGTCACAAGTAGTTAAAGTAAAACTGAATAAAGTTGCCCTCCTTTCGTCCAACTCGTGAAGTTGATATCGTGGGTTAATCAGGCTCAATGCTCAAATGAATTGATTAGGTTTTGATTTTGTTGTTGAAGTTGAAAAAAGGCGACTTTAATCACAAAAACCTATACTGGAGTTGATTATTGACGTGTCGGACAAAGATATTGTCAGGATTTTCATCTGATCCTCGTGCTTATAATTTCGATGGGTAAATGGTAACCGGTGTGTTCCGGATTGATAACTTCCTTTTATATCAGTTAAAAAATTATGAAGGCAATAAAAACGGGAAAAACGTTACCCAGGCTCCGGCAAGGGTCGGTAATGTAATGGGGGGTGGTGATGTTGCCAGCGGCAGGCTTGGTCCAGACATGGTAAACTCCTATTTGAGAGTCAAGCAGGCCCATTATATCCTTTAATTTGTCTCTCAACGGATAGGGAGTCCAGTCCAATTACACTGATTCGGATCAAAAAGAATTCGTGATGGGTATCAATTCCGCTTAAACTCATGTAAACGTTAAATATGATTTCGCTTTATAGATTCTGATTCCATTTCAATACGGCCCTTATAGCTTCCGCTAACATATCTGTCTCAAAGGGTTTTTTGATTAATTTTTTTATCCCTATTTCCTGAACTTTTTTTTCACTTAGGATATGGCTAAAACCGGTCATCAGTATGATCGGTATGTTAGGAGATATTTCGATGAACTTCGAGGCCAGTTTATCGCCGGTCATATCCGGCATGGTTTGATCCATGATAACCAGGTCAAATTCACTCGACTTCGTTTTAAAAACCTCCAGGGCTTCAAGGCTATTGGTTTTCGCTGTGATGATATATCCCAGTTTCTCTAAAGAAATTGTTAATAACTTGATAATTGCTTCTTCATCATCAACGATAAGTATCCGTTCTTTTCCATGATGAGTACCGGCTGACAGTTCCTCTTTGTGATTCTCTATAGGCTCGGCTAGGGGCAAATAAACGTCAAAAGTCGTTCCCACGCCTGGCTCACTGGAAACAGAGATGGCTCCATGGTGATTTTGTATTATTCCATGTACGACCGACAAACCCAGCCCCGTTCCTTCATTAACGGATTTGGTCGTAAAAAAGGGATCGAAAATCTTTCCAACAATGGAAGGATCTATGCCTTGGCCGGTATCACTGATGGAAAGTTTCACGAAATCTCCTTTTTCCAAACCAAATCTTTTCGCGAATTCCAGACTGATTTTCTCTCGTGTCAGCTTTATCATCAGAGTTCCGCCATCTTTTCTCATCGCAAATTCAGCGTTGGTACATATATTAAGAATTACCTGATGGATTTGAATCGGATCGGCTTTTACCATCCCGCAATCATCATCCAGAAGATGTTTGATTTGAATCGAAGACGGCAGGGTAGAACGCATCATTCTAATAATTTCTTTAATAACGTTGTTAAGGCGGATCACTCTTAACTTGGCTTTTTGATGTCTGCTGAAGGAAAGAATCTGACTGACGAGATCCTTCGCGCGTTTGCTCGCGACTAATGATTCGTTTAAATAATCATCGATTGGACTTGGTGGTTCCTCATCTAACGCCAGATTTAAATAACCTATCAACGAGAACAAAATATTATTAAAATCATGAGCGATCCCGCCGGCCAAAACGCCAATGGCCTCCATTTTCTGGGATTGAATCAGTTGAGCTTGCTTCTGCCGTAAAGTCTCCTCAGCTTTCTTTTTTTCGGTGACATCCCTTAGAGTAAAAATGAAATATTCAATTTCTCCGTCATGATCCATTATGGGCACCAACCCTAAATCCCAATAGGTTACCCCCCACTCTGGATGATCAGGGAATGTAAAGGGCCTCGCTGTTCTTCGGTAAATGCTTTTTTCCATCTTTGCTTTATCAAACTCGTCTTTCAGGTCCGACGGGTAGATTTCAAAATGGTTACGGCCGATGAATTCCGATGAATCCATTTGACATGCTTTTGCGTATGACTTGCTTA
This sequence comes from Deltaproteobacteria bacterium, assembly GCA_029881655.1. Lineage (GTDB taxonomy): Bacteria > SAR324 > SAR324 > XYD2-FULL-50-16 > XYD2-FULL-50-16 > JAOUME01. The sequence continues at coordinate 6,888 of JAOUME010000070.1, forward strand.
CTTGTATGAAGTTATAGTCTTTATCTAACAAAACCAAATTATCAATGCTATGGAGGTAGATCAGTTCCAAGAGTCTGGCCTGGGCTTTGGTGGATGCCTCGACTTTCTTGCGTTCGGTAATGTCGATTCCGATGCCTACCCGAGTGTCATCGGATAGTTTTATATTTGACCAGATACTATCAATTTTCCCGCCATCTTTTGTGGCTATTTTAAACTCCCGCCATTCAATAGTCGCCGATTGCATGTATTCCTCGGCCATTTTCCTGTATTCTGCGTCTGGGTAACATTTTTCCATTAAATTGATTGTTTTAATTTCTTCGTTTGTCCATCCTATAATCTCCTCGAAATGTTTATTGACATTAACCAAATTTAATTGAGGATCATAAATGCTTATCATCACCGGTATATGATAAAAGATCGAATGAAATAACTCCTGCTGTTTTTTTAATTTCTTCTCGGCTAAATAGCTTTGGGTTATGTCCTGTACCGCGCCTAGCGAATAAAGAGGTTTGCCATCTTCATCAAAAAAAGTCCGACACCGTTCGTTAACGTATTTGATGCTTCCGTTTTTTAACAAAATTCGGTGGGTAATTTCATAAGTAGTCTTGTCCCGCAAGGAATTTTGAAAGGCCTGGTTTACTTTGTCGCGGTCATCCGGATGAACAAATCCAAAAAAAATATCATTACTGACAGTCTCTCCTATCTGAAAGCCGAATATCCGGTAGGTTTCATCCGACCATGTCAAAATATCCTTTTTCATATCCAGATGCCAACTGCCAACTTTCGCGATTTCCTGGGCATTGGCTAAAGACTGGTCACTTCGGATGAGCTCCGCCGTTCTTTTTTCGACCAGTTCTTCAAGGGATAAATTGGTCTGCCTTAAAAAATCATCTTTCTGTCTCAAGTCATTATAAAGTACGTCAAAAGGCTCCTGAAGACAGTTCACGACAATCGCTTTATAGATCAAGTAAAAAGATATAAGCTTAAGGATATGACCAGTCAGATTAGAAAAACCATATACATCAACATAAAACGTAAAAGCCAGCTCGGAGCCGATCGTAAAAAGAATGGCAGCGATTATTAGCTTTAACATCCCAGATTTATAGACTGTATTTTTTTGATAAATGACAATAATAGCTATAATCAGAATAAATGATATAACATACTCGCTTATTATTTTAAATGAAGTGAGTCCTTGTCCTTCCTCGTAACAAACCGGGAAGATTTTCCAGTAGAAAATACTTAAGAGAAGCAAAGCGGTTATGATAAAGTAAACACCAAAAATCAATCGTTCCCTCAGCTTACCTTTTATAGACCCTATTGATACCAGCAGAGACAAACTCTCCAAAAACCGCCCCGCAATCCAGAGCTGGGTGGGTATATCCTTTCCACCATCCGAGAAAATATTCATACCCGAGTAAGACAATGTATGAAACAGATCCAAAATAGCGACGAACAAATAGGCAATGCCCAAAAAAAGAAGGTAATGCGCCTCTAAATGACGGCGCGTATTCCACGCGACTATAAAGATACCGCTTGCCACAACAATACTAAAAAACTCAGCCAAACTATGAAAAAGAAGATAGTTGTAATAACTACCAATAATCAATCCTAATAAAATTAATCCAAATAATAAATTTTGAGTATTTCCCACGAAAAATTGATTATGATTATTTCCGGCATTTATTTCAGACATACTATTCCAAAATTGAGGGTAAATTGAACCTCATAGAAAACAACCCGATTATCTTTGATGTATAGGCTCAGCCCTAATTTGATCAATATATAAGACTGAGATTACAACTATATTATAGTTTCTCACATTCCACAAGATAATTATACTCAAATCCATAATTAACTCGTAACTGACCAATCTAATCCCGTTTCAATCATTTAGTTTAATTTACATTATCAGGTTGTTAGATAGCATTACTGGAGTCCAAAACAGTCATTTTTATACCTGGTTTTGGGTATCAACAATTAATTTAATAAAACCTGCTTTTTATAACTGAAAACCTCAAATGAAAGCTTGTCGAAAGATAAGACTCAACTGAAGAATTAATCCAATTGTCTCGGGAGGATGATTGTTTTTACTTGGGGAAATACATCATACGAGCTATATTTGGCGTCAGTTAACATTGATCAAATAAACCAATGTCAGACTGTCTCACACCGATAGGATTTACTATTATTTTTTTAGGGGGGTGTGGTTTTACAAAACGACCCAGGTAGGGTTTTGCCAGGTCGTATCATAATATATTATTATAACAGGCTGAATGAACCACAAACAGATTTGGATGGATTGTTGGCTCACCCAATCAAAAGCGTACTCGTTAAAAGAACAGGCGTCAGGTTAGGATTCCTTTAGGGCTTTTATATCCGGCGTTCAAACTGTAAATCCAAAAGGCCGAAGGTTTATTTATTTATGAATATAAGCCCACAGCCTTTCTTATCGCTCATAACTGTTTAACCGCCCCCTCAGGTTAAAATTCTACGGGTTATTTTTCTCCGCTGTCAAACACGATCGTGGTGCCGGCGATGTTGATGATGTCTCCCGATTCCAGCTGTTTTTGCTTCACGGGTTTATTGTTCACTTTGACGGTCCCGTTGCTGATCATGGTGTAGATGTTCTTTTTTTCGTCAAACACGATATCCGCGTGATTCTTCTCAATCGCCGGAACACCTATGATCGTCATGTCCGCCTTTTCAGAGCCCCCGATAAAGACGGTTTCTCTGCCCAGATCAATCGAGGTGGTGAGGACCTTTCCGAGCTTCGAGCTCAACACTTCCAGCGAAGGTGTTTGCTTTTTGCTTTCAAATTTCAGCAAGGTAATCAGCCATAACAAAATACAGGCGAGTAACAGTGGCAATAGCAACAGAAAGTTAAATTGCTCCAGGGGTAAACCGAATACGCTGCTGGAGTAATAAAACTGATTGGCGCTATACTCCCCCTCGCTGCCTTTGTAGGTAAGACGGACATATTTTTGCTCCGCCGGGCTCATGGTCGCGTTATAAGAAATGATATACTCGAATATGATCTGATCCATAATTTTATTGTACATCATTTTAAGTTCATGATCATTCCTGGCGTCAAACCACGCTCCCCCAGTCTGGGCGGCGATTTTCCCAAGGTTTTCATCTTTTTTGTTTCCCTCTCTACCGAAGTGGATCGCGAAAACAGAAATACCTTCCATCTGCAACCGCTTTATCGGTTCATCGTAAAGCACCGTTCTTTTGCCAAAATCCTGATGGTCCTTTTTCGTGTTCTGGAAATAAGGGCTGTTTTCCCCGTCCGATAAAATAATGACGGCCTTTCTTCCCTTGATGGAACTGAATTCCTCCGCCGCCAACAAAAGACTGCCGTATATTTCGGTGAAGACCGCGTCACCCTTAGGTTTCTCTATGTTTTCGAGGTGCCGCTGAATTTCCGCCTGATTACGGACAGGTTTAGAGTGCGAGTTGTAAAACGAATTATACGAGACCAACCCCACCTTATCCATAGGCGATGTTTTTTTCAAAAAATCCCTTACCGCGTCTTTGGCGAAAGTAATTCTCATTTCAGCTTCATCACTCGCCTTTTCCCCTTCCATGCTGCGGTACATACTGCCTGAGTTGTCGATCATCAAAAGGAAGTTGACACCCTGTTCGTAATTCTCGCCTATTTTAAAGTCGGTGACTTGCGGGATTTCCACAAAATCGCGGTTATCCGCGGATTCAAAAACAGAAAATTGATTCAAGGCGGCATTTTTTAAAGGGACTCCGCTATCATCGGTCAGGCTGACGTACAATTTGATTTTCTGTTTAAAAAGCAGTCCTGAAGCGTCGATCTGGGCTATGCGCACTGATTCGGAAAACGCGGCCGCAGGTAGCGCGAAAGCAAGAATAATAAAATATAATAATTTTTTCATTACAGGCTCCTTGCTAAATAGATCATTTTCGCTTTCCCTATTTGGATCACGTCCTCAAATTTCAACTCATGCTCATTAATAAGACTGTCATTGACGATAACCGTACCTTTTTCGTCCCTGCTCTTAATCAGTAAACAATCTTTCTTCGAGACGATCTCAGCCTGAAAGTCGGCAACCGTTCCATATTGATTCAGTTGAATATCCATTTTTCCCGCGCTTCCGATTCGGGTTTTACGCTGATTGATTAAAAACTCCTTACCCTTGAATTTCCCGTTTAACAGCCGTAAGACCCCAAAAGACAGTCGGTCCTCCACCAAACCATAGAAAAATCCAATCGACAATCCCAGGAGCAATAGACCGGCAAACCGGGCATACATCATATTCTCAATAAAAATGCCGATATATTGCAGCGCCAATCCTCCCAGAATCCCGCCTAAGAGTCCACCTAGGGCGCCCACCTTTATTTTACGCAAAGATCCGGACCTAACGCCATCGGTGACGCCGACAAACAATCCCAGGAAGGCCCAACCAACCGCTCTTGAGAGTGGTAGACCCAAAGCGCTATGTGCCCTGCCGGAATGAATAAAATACTCCCCTAGCACGAAAAGGAGTGCCTGCCCTATCAAAAAGCCAACCGCTCCCCCGAGGACACCGACCAGGGAACCGGCTATAATTCTATTGAACAGACTTTTCCTGTTTGAAGGGGCTTGACCTTCTTTGGCTCCCATAAAAAGGCCGATAACAAGACCGAATATAGCCCCCAGGAAAATACTGAACATCAAATAGCTGGGAAAAGACACCTGAAACAACAAAATAATTTCCGCTACGGGCCAAGCGGCCAATCCGGCTAAAAGTCCGACAAAACAAAAAATAATCTTTCTAAGCGTGATAGACACCTTTATCTCCCTAGTGAATAAAGTTTAAAACAATTCCAGCGTTTCATACAGGGTTGACCGCCCATGGATTGAAATTGATTTTCAATTACGGGTTTATTGCTGCTCTTCTATTTCAAAATCCAGTGTGTTATCTTTTTCAGAGTAATTCGCGCTGATAAAAGTATCCTTGTTGGGCAAAATCGTGATTTTCCTGGTTTTGGATATCCCGCCCGAGAAAAAACCTTCTTTTTTTATTGTAAGAAAATAAGTGCCTGACGGCAATACCGTCTTGCTTGTTTTTAACGTCAACGAATCCAGTTTTTTAAATTTGACGTTTGTTCCTCCGGTCGAATAATAAGAAGAATTGTTGATCAAAACATCCAGGCCGACGTAATCGGACTTCATAAAAAGATTGCCGGATACCGGTTCCATCTCAACGTTTAAATTTAAGGTTGTTTGGTAGGTCCCGACATAAACCGAATGATGTTTTTCCTGATAACCATCGTTTGTGATTTTAAAGCGGTATTTTCTCCCTGTCGTGATTTTTTTTTCGATCAGATCCTTGTCTTGCCGAACAAACTCACTCCATTTCAACCAGTCACCATATTTATCATAACGGACAAAGAAATCGCTAGTCTGTGTTATATCCTTGTTATCCAATCTGTTCCAGACCTTAAAATCGACTTTTAATGGCAATCTGACCGGCGCGTTGTTCAGTGTTACGGACAACACTCTGGAATCCTTGGTTTCCAAGTTTCTCTTCTGGACGATTTTTGGCCATAAAAAGAAATTTTGATAATATTTTTCGTTTTCGAAATTCGCGACCAAAAGATATTTGCCTGATTTTAAAATTATTTTCTGCGACTTCAGCGAAAAATTATCTTTGCTCTCCTTTTCCTGATCGGCGTTAAATTCCAGTTTTATACCGCGGACCTGCTTGGCGTAGACTCTGTCTTTGCCTTCGAAATGAAGAGTGGCTTTTAGAAAGATGTCCTCCAGTTCCTTGTCCTTTTTAGGGATTTTTGCGACAACCCTCAAAGTCCCGTATTCCGAGGGATTGGTGTATTCCAAATAGATACCCGATTGATAGACATAAAGACCTCCGGCCCCAATACCGCCCAATATAAGCAAAATACCCAGCAAAATAGTGGTTACCCGCAAAGAAGAAAAAAACCAGGTTCTGTATTTCACTCTCTTTGCTTCTTTGATTTTTAATTCGTTAATATCCTCCCCTTTAAGAATCTTTGCTACAGCATCGTTAATC
>JAOUME010000005.1 GCA_029881655.1 Deltaproteobacteria bacterium
CAGACTTAATTCACCATTATCATCAAAATCGAGGCTGCCTTTATCACCCAACACAATGGTCCCTTCCGTTATTTCTTGATTTAAATACATTATTGGGTATTCGATAAACTTTTTTTGACCGCTATACTGCCATCCCAATTCCAAAACATTGCCTTGTAGATCCAATATCTCGATGCGGATACGCTCAGAGTTCGTGCCTCCCAAATAAAGTGCTGCCTTTTGACTATAAAGAGGGTCATATCCATTAACCTTCAACTCAAGACGGGCATTCCGCTTAGAGGAAAGGAATCTTTGGGCTTTGTAATGTCCAAAAAGATTGGATGCCGGAAAAGAGGGATCTTCTGAGTCGGCATTCACAGATTCTAAGCTGTTCTGAATGATCTTAAGCATGAATTTTCCTGAAAATTTAATGTAAAAGTCCATTTTTGGGTTATCAAACTCCATCCCCAATTTTCCAACAATTCCTAGTAATTAATATTACCTTGAGCTTGGTTTTTAGCCCAGTTTCCTTCTAAAAGTGATGTCCATCCCACTCCTACATTGCCACTTAAAGCGCAACCGATCGGCTCGCTAAGACCGTTTTCACCCAAAAGCTTAATCCCTACATCCTGGGCGGTCTGGGTTTTTACTATTTCAAGCTGATTGCCGTTGACGCTGACGAAACAGCTCTTGACACGGATACCACTGATCTGACTATCAGTGTTTTCAGCATTTATAGTCATCTTAAGGGCGTTTGAGCTAACAACCGCACTATAAGCGTGAACCTCAATCGCTTCAATTTGATGCCCCTCAGACCAGTACATCTGAATTTCCACAACATTCCCCGACACCACCGCCCCATTTGTCGCTGTCTGATCAACGACATCAATCGCCTCAAAACCCCAATTAACCGAAAGAGTTTCCTTTAGGACAACATAATTGTTACTTATGGTACCGCCTCCCAAATTACATAAAATACCCTTACGAGCCACAGTCTTACCTGTTTGAGGCGTTAGATATCCTTTCATAGCGATCCGGTTTCCTTCAATCACCGCACTAAGAGAGTTGGCTTCGACGGCTATATCTCTTTGCTCGAAAAAAAGGCAATCTCTAATAATCAGATTGCCACCTTTGGCTTGGTGCAAAATTCCCTGTCCTTCATAAAAAAGACAACCAGTAACGCTCATGTCAACTTCTCTCTGCGGGTAGCCATCTCCAGCGATTACAGGCCGGATTTGAGCGGAGGCATCGCTGGTGGTCAAAAAACGACAATCATTAATTCGTATTTGATCGATAAAAAGATCAAGTGCGTTTCCAAGAGTATAATTGAAAAGACAGTTGGATATTTCGATACTGCCGTTAGTTGGGTTGCCGCCCGTGGAATTTACAGCACTAATAAAGCTGTGGTATCCAGTTGTGGCATCTTCCGAGAAACATAGATTTTCTATCAGAACCCTATGGGTGGTCTGGTCAAAACATAAAGCTGATTTGGCTGGATCGCTTAGTTCCATAACAATCATACTATCGTAACGATTTTCACCTTTGATTTCCCAGGCATAAGATCCAAAATCGATCTGGGAGTCTACCCGATGTTGGCCTCGCTTTAAAAATAGATTACCGCCCCCAAAAGGTTTTAATGCCGAGACTGCTTCTGAGAGTGAAGTGAAATCACCCTCGGCTGGACTTTCAGCTGAAATAGTGTAGTATTTCTTCTGCTGAACCGCCCCTTTGATCTCTTTGAAAACTTTTTCCACTGCTCCTCCTGCCTGTGGTGCTGGTCTTGTACCGAAATAATCACCTTCACCAACAACGGATACTTCCTCTGAATCAAAATCATACTGAATGGTCCGAGCATGAAGATAAACTGTGGTAGCTTGAAATAAATTGTTGTCTAAAAAATCAATCCTGGTTCCAGGTTTCACCAGGCCATAATCAAAAGGCAACCTCAGACTCGCCTCAGGTCGATTGAGGATTTCAGCGATATCGCTGAGTTGCCCTAATATCAAGCTGTTATTCTCTTCCTGAGGAAAAACCTTGATGTCTTTTTGAAGCCCAAAGAACTGGTTGGATTCGACAAACTGACTTTTTTGCCTGGTCAGATACAAAGGCATGCCTTTCTGATTTATTCCGTTTTCAAGATAACTCCACTGTGATATCAAACGCTTTACCGGTGATTTGTAACGATAACTCGAACTGAAATACTCAAAGTCACTGAGGCTTAGCGTACCATTGTCACCAAGCATATCAACTAGCACCAAACTGTTTCCCTTTATATAAAACATGTGAGAATAAGCCGCGCTGATCTGATCTAAGAAATCAATTACTCGGATTTGTTCACTGACATAAAAACTAACTATTGGGCTTGGATTTCTCGCATATTGAGCTTCCAAAGTCAGGTTGAGGCGATCGATTCCGCAGGCAAAACTGAATATATCAAGCAGGGTTCCCCCGTAACGGGAAATGCCTTTTATCCTGACTTCTCCTACGGGTTTGGGCTCCAGAAGAAAATGATCCTCCTCAACTGGCGCATCCTTGATGTTCGAATTGACCAAGACCCCATCGTCATAAACCTCAAGAGTCTCCCCTGCCATCAGTCCAGCTCGAAAGAAACGAGACTGGTTATCTGTGTCACCCGGCTGCGGAATCATCCTGGGTATCAGGTGAAGAGCTTTGGGTGTAGTCTCCGATCCGAAATATAGCGGAATAACCCCGTTTGATACCGGATTTTGCTCCTCATCAATGATTTCCATGCCGATAGACGATTTCATCAATAAATCCTGAGGATATTCAGCCGGATAAAGCTTGTAGACCGACTGATCGGACTGGATCGTGAAAAGACGTGCTGCGCAAATGAAAACCTCTTCCAGATCTCCGCTTTGGTGACGATAGGCGACTTTCAAATCCACTCTTAACGGTGGCGGCCAAACCAAAGCATCAGGTGTTATAGTGACCTCCCCGAAATTCACCCTCACATAACCTCCGAAAGACTCTGAAAGTTGGAGTTGAAACGAACCAGCACTAAGTAGCTTGGGCTCCCAAAAGCGTGTGACCCCATCCAAATCGAGAGAACTCGTTGGCTCTTTGGCAAGATAGAACCGCTCGGGTTCTTGCCCTATGCAAATCACTTCCAATAATAATGTCATAAGAACATTGGCCTCCCACCCACCTGCCGATTTTCAGCCTCGACTCTCATTTCGTCAGAGACCAGTCTGATTCTTGAGTCCAGTCTGCCTCCATCCACCTCGACCTTGATTTCTTTGTTTTGGGATTCAAGCAGTCGTCTTAATAGTTGGTTTGTCTCTTTGAGTTCCCCGCCATTCAGCCCCATGCCCTTAACGGGGATTGACCGGCCATCCGGCAGAGGAACCACCGCTTCTGTGTTATGCAAAATCATAGGATAACCCGTTGACGGCCCTTCGAAAACACCACCAGTCGCTGCCTGAAGCGGCAATCCCAGGCTCTTTCGGTAATCGTTAATAAATACCTTGAGAATGCTTTCCAGGTTTGATATAAATTTCTCAAGACTACTAGAAACATAATTAATCTCTGACTGAATGTCTTGAATGTTCTTCTGCGCCACACCTTGATAAAACTGCGCTGTTTGGTCTAACCCTTCAAGGTATTGTACAAGATTTTGGCTCTGGATTTCCTCACGTAAGATGCTTTGATCCAAGGAATTTGAAAACCGTTCAATCAATTCGGAGAAATCCTGGCTGCCCAGCTCATCAAATTTTAAGTTCGCAAGATTTATGTTATCTGAAAGATAAGCCTCAGACTCCCTTAGGCGAGCAAGACTCAAATCAAATAGTTCCTGGTAGGTGTTTGAACTACGATAACGTTTTTTGGCTTCATCCAAAAATCCTGGTATTAGACCCGCAAAATCCTCAATAGCTGATACCCGTTCTTCGGTTGTTCCATGAAGGGTTTTCTGGTAGAGTTCCTCAACCCTGTTTTGCTGAAATGCAAAATTCTCCGAAGGATTTAACTCTCCGCCCAGAATCTGCTGGATGCTCATTTGGGTCTTTTCAAACGCTCCTTTAAGGACACCCAGCATAGCTTTGGTTTGGGCGATCTGGGTCTCGTTTTGTTGAGTGACTTGAATCAAGGCGTCATACATCCCCTGCTGAAGTTTGAGGCTTTCTTTTGGATCGCCAGAAGGTAAAAAAGACGAAGACTTCTTTTCCAGTTCATCGAAACGGACCTGCCACTCGGACAGTCCCCAATCCTTGGTTTTGCGCGAAGTTTGCCAGTTTTGAAGTCCTTCTTTGAGCCTGAAAAGATCATCCGCTGTCTTGTCATGGATTGCGACTAAATTCTTGACGTTTGAAAACTGCCGATTAATCAAAGAAGTCGCTTGCTCCAGATCTGTCTCATCTTGTGTAGGTTTGCCTAAAACTCTGCTGCCATTTAAGTCTTCAAACGACCTTTTGTAGTCGATGAACTGTTTATGGCCTTGGTCTCTCTGGTCCAGGTAAACCCCGATTTCCGATGAAATCTCAGAAAACTGCTCGGCCACTTTCTCTAATTTTTCGGACAATTGTTTTAAGGCGCTAAAGATCTGTCGGTTAAGCCCCATAAAATCCTGTCCATAATCTGGCTTACTGTAATCAAGTGAATTGATCTCATTTTTAAGTCTGCCAACCTCTTCCTCCCATTGATCACTTTCCCAACCTGATCGCTCAACCGATTTTTGATAATCAACCAACTCCGAGTGAAAACCTTTGGCCTGGTCTATTTCAAACTGCTTCTGATCCAGAACTTCTTTTGTAAACTCGATTTCCCTTTTCCTGAGATCGATGAGTTCTTCGGACAAACGGTTATGCCGCTTTATATCTCTTTGTGAAGTGTTTTCGATGTTAACCGTAACCCGTCTGATTTTATCTTGTACCTTATCAAGCTGACTTAACGTATCTTTCTTGTCGCCGATCAGATCAACCCCTTTTAAAATGGTCTCGCGAAGGTCATCTTTCAAAAGATCCTTTTTCGCCTTAAGCTGATCAAGTTCCTGTTTCCTGGCCTTAATGATTTTCGTCTGTAGCTCCAATTCTTCTTTTTTGAGTTCAAAATACTCCCTTCGGGCAATCTGTTTTTCAACAGGGTCTTTCAGGTCATACCGCTCATTTAATCCCTCGATCTTTTGACTAACCAGCTCTAAAAGTTCCTCGTCAGACTTGCCCCATTGACTTAAAAGACGCTTTTGCTCGTTTAAAGTCACATTATATCGGTTTGCGGCCTCCATGGCGCTCTTCAGTACTTCCTTTCTGAATTCCTGGCTTGACTCGCTAATTTTGACCAGTTCTACTTCCAGTTCCCTTAGCTGCCTGATATACTCCATATGGCTCAATTCTGGCGGAGCCTTATCGCCATTTTCGTCCACGGCGTTAAAATCCTGACTTTCGTATTTAAGAGTCAGGTCTTCTCTTTGCTGATAAAGATCGATGAGCCGACTCGCGCCTTTTCGATAATCACTGAGCTTAACTTCTAACGTACGGTTGTTCTCTGAGAGCGTCTTTAGAAACTGATCGAATTCCTCTTTGATCCGGTTAAGTTCCCCCCCCATATAATCCCCTGATCCTCCCCTTCCGCTTGGTCTGAAGACCTTACCTGAAATAACGGCGTTGATAGTATTGCTGATGCCATTAGCGGCAGATGTGAGGGTTCCACTAACTAGCCTTGCGGTCGCGTTAACCAGCGCCAAAGCCACCTGAGGCATGGCTTTGATCAGCGCGTCTACCACCTTGGGTATGGCTTCCACCAGAGCATCGATTATCTTCGGCAATGATTCGGGTAATTTCTCAAGGCCGTTTAAAAAACCCTCAACCGATTTATCCAGGTTTTCCGGGAAGTTGTTGATCTCATCAAAAAGAGATGTGAAACTATCTAAAATACTCATGGGCATCTTGATGATCGACTCGATACTCTGGTTGATAGCCAGGACCATTCCGAGTCCGCTTTGCGCGAACATCTCGCCCGCCTGATTAACGAGCGAACCGAAATTATCTCCTGATTTCTGAATCACTTCATTAATGCCCTTCTGATCAATTTTAGGTCCCTGATCACTTTGCGACTGCCTTATGGTAGCTACTCCCTGTAAAGTACTTTTCGAGTTAATGGAAACGTCAGAAAGTCTGTTTAAGTTTTGCAGACGGGTCGCTCCAGCATCTTTCATGGGTTTTTTAAAGCTACGGTTTAACTCACCGATCCCCTCTTTAAGGAGGTTAAGCTTTTTCCTGGTTTCATCAACCACATTGGTAAGCCCAATCAGGCTTTTTCCCAACCCTTCAGTTTTATCCGTCCGCATCCTTGACTCTTTTTGTTAAAGTTAAAATTATTTTCTTAAGTCTTTTGGTTCTGCCGAGCTGTTTTTTCAAGCAACCTCGGATAGATCTCTTTTTCAATGCATAGTATTTTTTCAAGTGACTCACGGGTCTGACCCAAACATTCCAGCAGAGACATAACGGCTTCCAGACGGATGGGTGAAATTCCAAATCCAAGATCCCGTCCAAACTGGTTTAAGATCATCCATAATTCAAACGGCTCGACGTTCTCCGAGAGTAGCGGGGGTTTTTGCGACTCATGACAAGGAGCTGTCTCAGCATCACCGTCCCACTTTAAACAGGGCGGGCAATCCAAATAGGCTTCCTCGCATTGATCGCAAGATACTTTGCCCTCCGGCGTCGAGCCGTACCAGTGGGCAAAGTCGATTAGTTTTTTCTTTCCGACTCCATCTGATCTTTTTCCTCCTTAACCACCTTAAAAATAGCCTCGTCCAGCTTGTCCAAAATGGGTCTGGCAAACTCATCGTAATAATTCAAAAACAAAAGCTCGATTTGAGACGGGTCACAGGGAACTTCCTTGGATTTCTCATCCACCAGATTCCACTCCTTCCAGGTTTTCTTTGCCCGCTCCAGGTTTAAGGAGAAATAATCGGTCTCAGGGAAAAGAACCTTATCGCTGCCTTTTTTCTTCAGACCGCGCTCCATCGACATTCTTCCGGAGGTAAAACGCTTTTCCAACTCAAGATCCTCTTTTTTGTTTAAGGGACAAATCCTGACTTTAAGTCCCTCCTGCTCCACCTCGTATGACCGGACCTGATTCAGGTTTAATTTTAACATATCTGGCTCCGCGTGTATGGTTTGAATATGGGATTAATTGGAGACATTTCCCCGATTGACCCCATTATTAATTTATTTCAATGGCGCCCCTTACACGAAAACCAGGGCAAATGAATCCTCCAGTTCCTGATCGAGCGCGCTGAATTCCATTTGGATGTTAACCATCGGCTCGCTTACACTCAGCTTGGGAAGTTGTAGTGAGCATCTGGGCATCCACAATAGACAGCTTTGCCCCCCTGTTCCGTCTCCAAGGCGGATAAGGATGGACTTTTTATTATCATCCTGCTCGGCGTCAGCAAACAGTGCCAATTCGGAATTCTTGAACATTTGGGTTAATGAGCCTCCGATTTCGCGTCTTCCTGCGGCGTAGTCGCTGATTGGGTCAGGACTGATCTCGGCTTCAACATATTGTATCTGGGCTTTGATGTTCATTTCGAAGTTAGTTGGCTTTTTCGCGAGTTCATCGATTTTCATTTGAGAATCTTCAGAGCGCACCGGACTTCCCACGGCCGTATCCTCTGGCAGATAGCCTCCAATCTTTTTGTTGGTCCCCCAACTAATGGTGCAACTGGCCAGGGTTATGCTGTCGTTTGTGAGATCTACCGCCGTGACTTCATAACCCGACCCCAAATTACTATCTCCATCATCAATATTGTAAATTCTGGCTCCTACAGAGAAATACTTGGCCTCTCCGCTGGCAAGATTTAAAACCGCCGGGCTGGCCGTACCTCCCGTATAAGAGAGCATCTGGGCCTTGCCTGCCCTGCCCATCGAAATAAATCCGCCGCTCAGTTCAAAGCCCGGATAGCCTTTGTTCTCAAGACGCACCCCCATTTCCGAGACCGTCGCTCCCGATGCAAAATAAACGATCTGATCTTGTTCGTACCAAAGCGAAAAGGAGGGCCTATCCAGATTCTGGATAAAGGTCGGCGATGCCACCGCCAAAGAATCATTAAGTACCCCGCTGACAGCCACACTCTGACCGTAGCCCCGGGTAAGACCGGTGAAACTGCCCTCATCCAAGGCGGTATAGGTGATCCCCTCATAAAAAATCAGCTCTGGAACGTCCACCCCGTTATCTAGTTTAAAAACCCCCTTTAAAGGAGGACGGTCGCCCGTAAGCCCTTTAAAAGAAATCGTCAAATCACCAGTACCAACCGCGCCTGTTAAGGATGCGCTCCAGTTAGCCCTTTTGCCCTGAAGACATTCAAAAAGAGCGGCACCCATTGGATCTTTGACCTCGAAGTTGACACTGAGATCAACTCCGGCAGGTCTAGCCAAAATCGGCAATTTCCAGCTCCCCGGGCGGTTTTTGTCCTTGACCTGATCTTTAAGGTTAAGACTGGGTCTGATCTCTGGGCTATCGGTGTAACTCGCCTGCTGAGAACAATCGATATGGCCAGCGCCGATCACGCAATCGGTTTGTGCCGGAAAAATAAGGTTCCCCGGTGTCGATTCCTTTACCGCGAAGACCTTTTGGAAAAATGGATTAATTAACTCTGTCATTGTTATTCTCCCGTTGAAGTTGTAAAGGGAACGGCGACCCTATGATGAAGCCACCGTTGATTGTTTTTTTCCATAAAAATACTTTTGGGTTCCCCCAGATAAAGCCCAGAAAGATTCTTTCTTCTTAAGAGACTTTCGGCCAGCCCCGCCAGTTCCGCGCCCCGTCTCATCCCATCTAGGGGACTAAAGACATCAGCTAGAATCTCGCCTTGACGGACACCGATTCCCTGAAGACCGATTTCCAGTACCTCGGTCTCACCAGGCTTTACCTGGAACAAAACCCAGGACTCCTCTAAAAGCGGTTGGGAGCCTTCACCGAATCCCGCGCCCCCAAAACTGTAATCGCAGTAATTCCAAACCGACTCGATGTACTGCTCGATCGTTTTATAAATAAGAATCAGCGTCATGCCATACCCTTAATTGTTTGCGGTTTAAATTAAACAGTCCAGAATTGATCAGTCATCAGACCTCTCAGCGATAAAACGTTTTTTAACCTGCCAGAACCAACTCATAAAGAACCCCCGACTCCATGTCCTGTGAGAAACAAGCCAGAACTCGAAATAAAATCGAGTTATAGTACAACCAGTCCTCCTTTCTGGGTACAAAGGGGGTCTCCGTACTGGTTGAAAGCTGCTCCCAGTTAGCCCCATAAGTGATCTTCCGATCTTCAATCGCTACCAGTACTTTTTTTTCGCCTCCATAGAGCTCCTTGATCTCAAAGAGATTATTTTCTGACGCATTTTGGCTTAGAGGCAAAACCCGACAATAAAAGCCCAGTTTTAAACTTGAGAATTTCCCGGTCTCACTATCGTAAAGACCTTTCTGGCTTCTTCGAATTTCGCCCTTGAACGCCTTGGCCCGCGTCAAGGCCATGAGCGCCTCGGCTCTGCTGAATATCGCGCCCATCATCAGCACCTCACCAGTTTCCTGTTTGAACTCAGGGGATTTAAGAACCGCCTCATCAGCCCCTCGATCTGACTAAACCGATGACGTGGATCGCTCTTTGGAAAGTATTTCTTTTCCAGAGGACCGAGCTTGAAAGATTGCAATGCTCCCCCTGGCTCCAGATCAGGGAGGAGTTCCTCCTCAAAACTCTTTAATGCCAACAAGGCAACCGAGTCCTTGACTTCTTTTGGGGTGGTTAAGACAATTCTGCCTTCTAAGTCCTCCACCCCGCTTCTGGGCCAATTTAATGGCTGAGAAGAATCCAGCAGATTTCCCTTGAGACGTCCCTGGTAGCTCTGCTCCATAAAGATCGTTGCCTTGACAAGAGCTGTTTCCTTCTCGGCGGTAGTCTTAATATCCCAGTTGGGGTTATTCATCCTCTGATGAAATTCGTCGGCCTCAGCCACCGAAAGATAGCTGTCGGTTCCTACTTGAATGCTCATTTACTTACCTCTCTGACTGTTTTTATGTCCCAAAGATGTCTTGGGCGTGTATTGACGTTAACGACGCTTTGTTTGATCGGCCAGCCCCTGTGAAAAAACATAAACCATCAGCGGTGCCACTAAAATAACGATCTCCTTTAAATCCAGTTCCAGTTCAAAAACCCGGTTGATCACCGGTATTAAAATGCCTATTAAACTCACCCACCATTTCTTGGACTGCCAAAAAGGCTTATCCAAAAGATCCAGCGCCAACTTTTCGACCAGCTTTTCATTGGCGGATTCACTTAAACCCAAGGCCTTCCCGATCTCAACGGCCTTTATGAGTTTGTTCTTTGCTTGATACAAAATACCTCCTTGATAAATATGACTTAATCCGTTCCCTAAAGCTTTGGCCGCCATAGAGCCTAAAGTCCGGGACAACAATCCTGAAATACCGATCAACTTATGCTCCTTGGTTAAAAAACTCCCGATCCATCTGCCAAACGGTCGATCATTTCCTTGGAATACTCCAGTCCCTCCAGCTCAGAAAAACTCCCGAGACTTTGGGCATTAAAGCCTGAAAAATCAATCGCTCCGCTTGATCCTGATCCTGATGATCCCTCAAACAAAAAAGGCTTTTCCCTTAAAAGGTCCAGAGCCCATCTCTCAAAGCTTAATGGCTTGGAAGTCGCAGGGTCAATAATGACTTCCTCTTTCTCGTCTAGGGGTACGGGTCTTCCGTTAACCAGTTTAAAAACCCCACGTCCCAAATCCAGAACATCACCCAAGACTTCTGGCTTGAGTCTGCCAATCCGGCCCAAAGCTCTCCCGACTTCCTGGTCGATCACTCGTCTGGCCAAATCCTTTTCCAAGCTCTCGTTCTGATAGCGGAACTGATCTAGCGATTGCCGCAATATCTGATTTTCCAGCTCACTTTCCTGTTTGAGACGTTCAGTCTCTCCTTGAACCATTTTCTGAGCATCTTCCATGGACAGAAGCGTTCCTTGTTTTATCTCCTCGAGCCGCTGTTTCATTCTTTGGTGTTCCTCAGGCTCTATCCCCCCATAATGTTCCTCCATATCTTTGATTTTTTTTAATAGCTCGATATTATTTTGCCGAAACTCGCTGATCTTCTCCCTGGATGGATCATCTTCAACCTGAAGATAAAAGACACCGTCTTCTTCCTTGTAATGACCCTTTAAGTCTTCTGGAAGATTATCGAGCGTTGTTAGTATTTTTTTTAGCATTGGACCTCCGGTCTGCTGTAATTGTTTAGATATAGACTTTATCTTTTTGATTTAAAGTCTGATTTTGGACGGCCTCTTTTTTTGGGGACCGGGGTTTCACCCGGATCAACGACCTTATCCTTTGGCTCCTCCAAAACCGGCTGGTGCGTCTCAGGATTGAAGTTCTCCTGATTGATCCAGCGGAAACCACCTCCATTTTTCACCCGGGTTATTTTTTTTCGCATGGATTTTTCCTTTCAAAATACGGATGAGGACTCAACCTCACTCAAATCCCTCCGCCAATGATTATGATATCGTTTTAACCCGGAGTCATGAAATTCAAGACCCCGGGAATATCCGTCAACTCCGGTTACGAACGCACTAACCGGCTATACGAACGGCCAATTCCGGCCTGACCAGTTTGACACCCCATAAAGCATCCAACTCCCACATGGTCTGCTTGTACTGGTCGATGATCTCAAGTCGCATCACCAGCCCGGAATAGGGATCTGAAATAGTAAAGGAATTAGGCCTTTGAACCAACTCGCTGACCCCTTCTCCCGGAGCGCGCATCGCCAAAGCGAAGGCATCCCTATGAAAGGCAAGGTTAACCACATGGCTCTGCTTGCATTGGATTTCCTCTGAACCGCTCAAAGCCACTTTCAATCCCGGCTCAATCGCAATGCTCACGTCCAATCCCGCGCTCTGTGAAACATCAGCCGTCACGACATAAGTCTGGCTGTCCCCGGCAATCGTGAGAATGTCACCTTGAAACAGGTTCAAGCCGTTTGTAGCGCCGACGGTGACGCTGAGACTTTTGACTGCCAGCGCGTGGGGTGTAGCGGATTTAATGACGGTGGCGGTAGTGCCATCGCCTCCAACGGTGCCGGCGCTGTGAGTGGGAACGTCGTCATCGGCGAACCAGTCGATACCGAACTTGCGGCCAATCTCCCCTGTGATCTTGGTATCAGAGCTGCCGGTTTTCTCGGCGTCTGAAAAAGGCGCCAATCCAAGCGCCTGCGCTTCAGCGTCAAAATCCAAAACCGCCCTTCTCTTTTCTCTGGGTGATTTCTGAAGATTCAAAAGCTTTCTGGCGTCTGTGGCGGACTTTACCTCAATGCCGGTGCCAAATGGTGTAGTCCCGGCCGTCCCTACATAACCGTAAATGCCCTTGTACTCAGAAAAGACCGACTGGTTGATCTTGCTGGCCAATGCTTGAAATGCCTCTTCCATCTGCAGGGGTAAAAAATCCTTGTTGGCCGAAATCCGGCCCATCTCGCTATCGGTAAGACCAAAGTTGGCCTTCTTCCAATTGTTAAGGGTTACTTGCACCTTGGAAATATTGCTGTTTTCCGGATCTGAGGAAACCGCCGCGGGAACCACATCGGTGGCGGTTCTGGCCGAGGCGATCGGAATATCGATTGTGTCGCCTTTTTGTCTGGCTTCCCTGGAATAATCCAGATTGATCATTCGGGTCATCAAAACCCGGTTTCTCAAGACTCTCAACCCCCTGGCCAAAATAGTCGGCACCAGGGCCGATACATTATTGCTTAATGCCATTTGTTCTCCTTATTGGTTATGATTTGATCGCGTAAGTTAAACGCGGCTTAACCTTACGGCCCTGCCAGGACCGGCTTTAAGATGGCTCCGCCCCTCAAAGGCTTTCTTTTAATGACGGCCTAAACCTTTTTAAAAGATTGATCTCCAAAATGATAAACCTTCTTTAAGAGGGACTGAAAAGGCCTTTATTACGCTCGCTTTATGATAGCGGGCTCAGTTTTGAAGCTTTTATCCCCTTTGGCTTTTTTTATTTTGGATATCCCTTTTTTATAGGGCTCAGGCCGTCTTACAGACCTTATTTTTGATGTTTTTTATCCTTTTCAGAGGTGATTTCCGTTTTATGTTCCAACTCGATCAGCTCTTTTTCCTGCTGCTTGGTCCGGTCTTCGGGCAGAATCTCACCTTTTTTAAAGTTAAAGATCAGACTGTCCCAGCTCATTGCTCCCTTTATCCACGCATCCATCAAGGCTGTGATCTCTTTTGCCTCCAGGGGGCCGCTTAGAAAATCGTTGTTCAGACTTAAACAGACCTTCCCTGTCTCCCCGCTCATCATCGCCCACCAATCAAGAGCCGAATTCACGGTTTTTGAGATGCTCCTGGCGAGTGACGCTAAAATCGAGTTCTCACCGATTCTCCTGAGGCGATGAGTCTGGGCGGCCTCCACGGCTTTTTTGGGTTCCTCCAAAAGTCTGGCTCCTAAAACGGCCATCAGATCTTGTTTTTCTTTCATGGCGTTTTCGAGCGCCGAGAGGCCCTGACCCGTAAATTCAAGATACCCTGCCTTGGCGTCCGGGTTCTCAGCCACCCATGCGGTCTGCGATCCGATCTTAAGCTCGGTCTCAGCGTCAAATCCAGCTACCCAGACGGTCGGAAGGGCTGTAAAATGCCGGCCATGCTCTAGATCAGCGCTGGTGCGGTAGTGACTGAGGTTCACCGATGCCAGGTCTGCCAGGGGCGGCTTAAACACCCGGGTGGTCTGATCACAGGGGTTGCAGAAAACAAAGGGTATAAAATCCAGGGGATTGCCTCTAATCCTAGGAATAAATTCCTCCACTGAACTGTATCGTTCTGATTCTTCATGGTAACGAAAAAGACTGACCCGGTAGCGGTTTTCCTCATCCATCCTCAAGACACGGTACTGAACCTTCTTCTTGGATGAGAAATAATCCTCACCGGCCTCCAAATAGTTCTCTCTTAAGACAACCAATTTGAGCCGCTCAAGACCGCCTTTTCTTTCGGCGCGCCA
The DNA here is from genome assembly GCA_029881655.1 of Deltaproteobacteria bacterium. Lineage (GTDB taxonomy): Bacteria > SAR324 > SAR324 > XYD2-FULL-50-16 > XYD2-FULL-50-16 > JAOUME01. The sequence goes on from JAOUME010000005.1 coordinate 14,000, forward strand.
GTTGATAACGTTCTCCGCCGCATAGCCGCTTAGATAGGCTTTCTTTCCGTTTTGTGACTCCATATCCACCAAAATACCGTAGCGTCCGGTGGTGAGAACCTCGCTGACCACCCCCCTTAAAAAGGCCTCCAACCCCAACCCTTCGGAGCTGATGCTATCCAACTCCCGCAGAGCCTCAGGAGAGGCCATTATCTCTGGTTTCTTGCGGAAAATCGCTCCGGAGAGACCCTCCAAAGTTCTGGCGGTCGCGGCGTAAAAGAGCGCCCGGTCCCGGTAGGACAGGTACTCCATGTAACCCTGTCCCTCCAGAATCGGCAGAAACAGGGTCTCTTCCGCCTTAACAGCCTCCTCTCCCATGATGACCGCCCGGCATTTTCTCCAAAGCGGATAGGCTTTCTTATAGTCTTCATGTTGGCTTTCGACTGGCATTAAAATCCCTTTATTTTACGTTTGACAAGTTTTGGTTTATAGCTCAAAAGACGATAGCGTGTCTCGTCATAGACATGATCTTCCATCCCCGTGTCGATATCGTCAGGCTCCTTTTCACAGCGTCTGAGAAGCGGGATGGTACGGATAAAATGGACACAGTTCGAAAAAACATAGAGTCCTGGCAGTCCGTTTTTAGGCTCCAGAGAAGCCTTGAGATAGGCCCTGAGTTTTTCAAGGCCGGTTTTCCTGGAGCCGGGCGATTTATCCGACCGCTCCCAGCGTACCCCGACTCTGGTCATTTCCTCTGCGATGGAGTGGCCGTCTTCCAGATTGAATATCTGGTTATCAGCAGGTCCTGGACTCACCTTCAGCCCCAATTCCCTCTCGATTTTCAAGATCATCCAGGCCACTTCCCGAGCGAGCATTTTGGAACCCTGATTGGGAATACCGTTCCAGCCATAGTACTCTGAAATCCGAAACAGAGTTCCTCTGGGATAGGTCCGCGACTGACTATCGCTAAGCATGACGGGCGTGCCATCAGACTCTGCCCACCAGCCTACCGAGAAGGGTCTGGCCGAACCCCAATCGAAGGAACGGTTGACCCTCCAACTAGCGGGAATCTTAAAGGGTGTGACCACATGCTTTTTCCTGTCCCAGAGATCGTCCAGCGCGCCGCCCGCCACAATGTCCCAATTCCCATACAGCCAGGCTCTTTTCTGATTTTGGTCGCTAAGGGAGTTGAGCTGCTTTAGATAATCGGGTTGAGCCTTTAGGAGCGTCTTGTTTTCTAAGATGCTGCCATGAATTCGCACGCGCCCCAGACGGTCCTTGTCGTAAATGATCACGCCCGGCGGAGTGGGGTCAACGAAACGCCTCTTAACCCAGTTGTGTCCGGGACCCCAAGGATTTGCCGTCGCGCGGTATTTCCTGGGAACTTTCGGGTCCGATGAGCGACAGCAAGCAAGCATGGACTCGTAACATCCGGGATCAGGCCAGTTGGTCAACTCCTCCCAGCCGATCCAGGGATATTCGTGACCGTGATACTTCCAGTAGTCGTCAATGCCTGATATCTGTCTGAAAAGAAGCTCCTCTCCCGTAGGCCAGTGCCATTTCAACTCGTTTCGCAAGAAACGGATGCCTGAGAAAGCCGGAAAAAACCATTTCTTGGACTTGGCGATCACCTCGTCCAGCTGCCTCAAACTCACTCGAAACAAGACTCCCCGCCAGCTTGGCCCCAAACCCTGTCCCGCATGCTGAGCGAAATCCATCAAAAGCGCGTCGGTCTTTCCGGGGCCCCTTGAGCCTTCATAGAGACACTCAAAGACCGGACAAGACAGGAAACGCCTCTGGCTACCCTCTTGGGCTACCCAGATTTTCCGCGGCATTTTCAATCTCGATTAGGCCTTCCTGATTTATTAGCGTCTCTTTCTGCCAACTTTCGGAATCAGTCTGAGTCCCCGGTACCACCAGCACTCCATGGTGAGTCTGTCCGAAATAACCCTGAGGCCTTTTTTCGCGGTCCAGCCCCAGAGCTTTCCTCTCTCCGTTATGGATCTTCTCCAGAGTATCGGCCGCCGTCTTTAGGCATTTAATCAGATTTTGACCCTGAAATATTTCCCGGTCCGTCAGTACCTTCTCGTCTTTTAAGTCCCGCCTCAATTTATAGGCGTAACGCATCAGGAGTTCCCTGATCAGGCAGCTTCCCTCCAGATAGAGCCTGCTTAAGTCGCCCGCGTTCTTCAGGGTGGTTTTTTGAAGCTCCCTTAACGCCTTTTCCTCGGTTTTCCTGACCATCATCTGATGGTGTCTCTGGTAAATCCAGCCGTGCTTTTTTGCCAGACAGTAGATGGTTTTCCGGCAACAGCCGTGCTTTTTGGCGATTTCCTTTTGAGTTACCAGCCCCGCTTCATACTCAGCCTTGATTTTCGCGAGTCTTCGTTGATCCATACCCCCTCTTAAATGATTGACTTACTCTTTTGACTGGACGAAAAAATACCGCCGGAATTTTTATAAATAGCGCAAAAACTACAAGCGGGTTTAAACGAGGTTAAACCTGTTCTTAAAATTACTCTTTTTAAGATTGATGATTAAATGGGAGATGGTTTTGGCCAGACGGCCATAAAAAACGGGAGATGATAAGCGGTAGATCGAACAAAAACCAAGCGGAGTCGCGCTATTGCGCCAGACTCAATGAAAAAGATAAGTCAGTCCCTCTTAAGGCATCGCCTTAAGATCAAGACAAAGCCCGGCCGCGGAAGATAGTCTGACTGAACAAAATTCGTTAAATAAACAAAATTTTGTTTTTAATCGGTACTGCTTTGGGAGATTTTTCGGGAGATGATCGACTGGGAGTAGCCGTTCCCGCGTAAAGAATTATGATGAGTTGTTAATTATTATTATACGCCGGCTTATCTGGTTTGTCAAGCGAATTTAAGCAAATTTAATCATCTCGCTTTATATTGCCACTGAGGCTGATTTTATAAGCCCAAAAACGCTAATAACAGTCTAAAAACCAAAAAAACCGCGCTTTTTTTAAAAAACTCTCCGGCAAACCCTTTACCAATGAGCGTTTGTATTTTCATCTTGCTTTTAACTGCCTGATTTCGTATCTTTGTCTTTCTAAAATGGCAAAGAATGTTTTTAATAAAAGCCAATAAAAACTTTATAAAGGAACCGACATGAAAATTAAAGTCCTTATCGTTATCCTTTTTTGCGCTATGATCTTGGCTCTTGGGGCCTGCGATAAAAATGAAGGAGCACAACAGGAAGAACCGCTTAACAGCGCCGCGCTGATCACCCTGAGCGATTTTGCGGTAACCCCGACCCCTGTAGACAAATACTCTCTAAGCACAAGGGTTAACTTGAACAGCCAGTTTTATAACGACCTACCTTTAATCGACATATCAACTGATGCCACCACAGACGCATTGTTAGATTGCCCGGCTATTCAGGCAATCTTAAACACTCCTTTTGAATCAGACGGCAACGGGGCCTACAGGCTTTCAATACCAGATGCCTCATTGGCCGATTGCATAGATTTATCGAGCTATGAGCAATTTGACATGACAATCGACATACAAGCGAATGTCAGCTATTTATTTGAGGATATCCGGCTCCAGGACAAAAACGGCAACCCTGTTTCTCTGGAAGGAAAGACCGTGCCGGAAACCTTGAGTGACAGGGTGATGTCTTATAAATTCCGCTCCAATTTTTCTTCATCGACAAGCATAAGCGCTAACATAATGGGTATCGATTATACCAGCGATAGTGTCTCCACCGGCAAATGGATGACTTCCGACGCGGAAACATCCTGCGTTTTGGATGATCAGTACCGCTTTGAGAGCTGTCAGGAGCAATTTACGAGCTATCTTGACATGGAGGAAACCATCGATGGGGTTAAACAACCCAGAGAAACCTACAGCGATCTCGAAATCCTAAGCTATAACACCGGACTTGAGACTTCTTTAGATGGGATTTATTTCACCAACGGCCAAATCGATTTCGAAATTCAAAACTGGAGCGGAACCATGACTTATGATGGAACCCCCGATACAGCGCCGACCTATAGCGCTACAGACGGCACGACCACGGTTTGCGGAACCTACGGACTTTTCAACCAGGGCAGTTGCGCGACTCCCAAACGACTCAACCTGGCTCCAATTCCGTCAAGCGTCACCGTAAAACAGAGCTTTAAATCCCTGTTTATCAACGCGTTATTAAATGGGCCTTTGAATCCGAAGCATCTCAATAAACTGCATGAACGGCTAAAACAGAGCGCAGGTTTATAAAGGAGAAAAAGGCTTTATCAAAACCATAAAGGGGGGTAAAATTTTCCCTTAAAAATCCAGTCCGTTTGACCTTACGGACTTATTGCCCTAAGATGGCTCCGAAAGAGGCTTTCGTCCGAAAACGAAGCCTCGCCACCTTCCTTAAAACTAGAATTGAGCGTTTCTATCTGATTTTATTATCCTAACGGACTTAACAGAAGCTATCCTGTCATCATATCATTATATTTCAATATGTTATATGCTCACCCCCGCCTCATCAGGGGCAGTTTAAGGGGCTCATGATCTCCGGAACGATCCTTGATGAGACGAGCCTGACGGTTCGGGGTCTGAAGCTTTCAGCCCTGATCAGCCAAGGCCCCGCGTCCAATCCGCTTATCTGCCTTCACGGCTGGCTTGATAATGCCGCCAGCTTCGAAGGGTTGGCCCAGTTCCTAAGCCCCTTCCGGCTGATCATGCTGGACCTGCCCGGTCACGGTCTGAGCCAGCACCGTCCCGGCGGGTCTTATCATTTCGCTGATTATCTCATCGATGTCGTGGCGGTGGCCGATCTTTTGGGACTTGAACGCTTCAGCCTGCTGGGCCATTCTCTGGGAGCCAACATCGCGCTTCTGACCGCCGGACTCATCCCCGAAAGGATCAACCAGCTCTTTCTCATCGAAGGCATCGGCCCCAGCGCGTCGAGTCCGGCTGAAAATCTGATCCGCTTAAGAACCCATATCAAGCAGGGACAGAGTCCGTTGTACCAGACCTCCAGCCTGTACGAGAGCTTCGATGCCGCTCTGAAGGCCAGACTCGCATACGGCAGACTAAGCGAAGAATCCGCCACAAGATTATTAAAACGGGGGCTTGAAAAGACAAAGGAAGGATTCCGGGTCCGAAGTGACCCGAATTTAAAAAAAAACTCACCGCTTTATCTAAACTGGGTTCAAATCAGGACTTTTCTAAAGGCGGTTAAGGCTGAGAGTCTGTTTATAAGCGGCAGGGACGCTAAAATCCTCAAGCCCGCCGAAACGATCCGAAATGCGAAACAACTAAACCGTTTAAACCAGCTGGTTCTGCCTGGATTTCATCATCTTCATCTGGATGATCCCGAACCTACGGCCAAAGCTATCTTGGACTTTCATCAAACCAACGATTATTATACATCGTTTTGACTAATAAACTATTTCTTGTATTGTTTATGCTTGATGGCTTTCTTGGATACGTATTTTTTGGTCTCCAGTTTTTTCCGCTCCACGATCCGCCCTCTAGTCAGATCATATGGCGATAGCTCTACCGTTACCTCGTCTCCCGCAAGAACCCGAATCTTAAACTTCTTCATCCGCCCTGAAAGATGGCCGATGATGACGTGCTCGTTTTCGAGCTTGACCCTGAAAATCCCTTTGGAAGATTCAACCACGATACCCTGAAACAATAATTTATCTTCCTGACTCAAATCTCTCCTTGAAATTTCATTGTTAATGGCATCATCGTATTTCCTATGACGCGTTTATCACTCTGTCTTTAAATCTTTTCAAGACGGATTTTGATTTTACCGTCCCCGATTTCCAAACAAGCTATGCTTGCTGTTTTACCATATCTTTCTGGTCCGGCGCTTCCAGGGTTAACATAAAGCACACCATCTCGGCTAAAACTCATCGCCTCATGCGTATGCCCCGATACGACACAGCTGATTTCAGCTGTTTTCGGGTCCAAATCCAACATCTCCAAATCATGAATCAGATAAAACGCATGCCCCCCGATTTCAACCATATCCGTTTCGGGAAGATTTTCTGCCCAATGACAAGAGTCGCAGTTGCCTCGAACCGCAGTCAAGGGAGCCAACTCCTTTAATCGCTCAAGCACTTCCAGGGAGCCTATATCTCCAGCATGTAAAATCAGGTCAGCGTCTTTCAAGAAGTAAACGGCTTCCTCACTTAAAAGACCGTGTGTGTCAGAAATTAAACCGATTTTATATCCTTTCTCCATCGTACAGGAAAACTCCGTTTTGATCTCATAGGAACTAATGCCCAACCTAAGACTATAAATAGTTCTTAAGCTTCAAATCTTTTTTCAGTCAATATTTACTATTTTTTTAATTTTGTACAGTGATTTGTGATCAAATGAGTTTAGGACTTTTTTTTTTGAATAAATTCCGCTAAAATAATCAAAATTTCTTCAAATCTTGCATAAATATAAATCTGTTTGAGTATTTCTACCAAAATTAAATCAAACTCCATTAATCTAGAGCTATGAGCGAATCCGAGCAGGCAATTTATCTATTTTTAGATAAAAATCCATTTTCCAGACTCAGCGACCTTTGGAGGATTTTCCCTGACATGCCAAAGGGAACCCTCGCGTTGTGTTTTTCAAAATGGATGGATAAAATGAGAGCTCAGCAACAAAGGCAATTAAAGGAAATCCTCGCGAATCAAGATGAGCCGCTCTCAAATCCATTAAACCGCCATTTAGAGAAAGAGGATCTTCCTAGTGGAGATTCTTTAAACAGCGCAACCACAACAAAAAGCGCCGAGAGTCTAAAATCAAAACAAGCAGGAACACCAATCCAAACTCGAAAGTCCGAAACAGATTCAATTGAAGCGGATCAGGCAGAAAACACCAATAAGACACTGGACAATGCAAAAAAACAGCTCAGGGATAATTCAGATCAAGACAATTCATCATCTCGCATACCGAAGGCAAATCTGCCACCGGCTGTTGCTAAAAACAAGCCTTTTTTCTATTTCTGCTAGAGCATCAAAACGAGCTCCAGGGTTTAATCCGACTTTTTCAGAAATCGGGTTCTCTACCTAACAGCCCCGCTTTTAATGATATTGAGATCACGAATACAAAAAAAAGAACTTATGAGATCAATCAAGACGTTTACAAACAGTTCACCAAATCTTGTAAAAACCTTAAGATAACCCAAAAAAAAGCTATCAATTTGGCGATGTTGGATTTTATCCATCGACATAAATCAAATTGATTATTTGTATTAATTAAATTATATTTTATCCCTTATCCTTTCTAAGCTATTTGCCGTAATTTCAATAAGAGGATGATTTTTAGAAAATGTCTTTTTTGAAATATTGTAAGCTCTGTAAAAAAACATCTCTGCTTCCTTATATCGTTTTTGTGATTCGTATAAAGTCCCAAGGTTGTTCAGGTTTTGTATAACAACTGGATGGTAGGGACCAAACTCTTTTTCAGCCAGTTTTAGGGATTTTTGGTAATAGGGTTCAGCTTTCTGGGGACAACCTGTTTCCTCCATGAGTTTTCCAAAATTATTAAGAGTCCGAGATAGCAACCCTAACTCTGGAACCATAAACTTACCTTGAATTTTTAGTGACTTCGCATAAATATTTTCTGCTTCGTCTGTATTGCCTCGAAGTTGGTATAATTTCGCCAAGTTGTTCATTGACACTACAATGGTTTCAAGGGTGATATTGGGTGGTTCTTCCTTTTGCCAAATTTTAAGAACCTGTTTAAAATATTTTTCTGCCAACTTGTGTTTCCCCTGATTTTGACAAATCATTGCCAATTCATTTAGGCAGATTGCCGTAAGAGGGTGATCGGAACCATACATCTCCTCTGATAACCTTAAAGCGAACGTAACACTTTCAAAAGCATTTTCTAGTTCTCCTAATAAGATATATAGTCCCTTCAGTTGGATAAGGCAGTGTATATGAACGGGATATTTCTCGCCATAATACTGTAAAGTTAACCTAAGTGCTTCTTTTAACAAACCCACCCCATCCAAGTATTTTTCTTTGGCAATACTGATACTAGACATGTTGTATAAAACCTGTACAATCAAAGGATAAGCCTCCCCCTGCTTCTCTTTAGTGATTTTAAGAGCTTCCCGATAATGCTTTTCTGCTTCTTTGTACAATCCTTGCTCTTGAAAAACACTTGCCAATTCAAGCAATATTTCAGCATTTAACATTCCTTGGGGATCTTTTGTCGCTAAAATCAAACTCAGTTTTTCCAACCAAAACCCGGCTTCGATATAATTCCCTGTTAGAGTGGCCATTACACCAGCCGCGTGAATATTTCTTGGTTCATCACTGCAAAAAGTTACCGCTCGACGGAACTGCTCCATCGCCCTTTGAAAATCAGATTGCATTTCCGCCAGACAGCCTAATAGAAAAGCGACCTTTGAGGCTTGATTGCTACTGTAAAATAAGATCCGCTCCATGATCTGCTCAGCCGAGTGACTTTTGCCTGATTTTAAACATTTTACAGCCTCATCAATAACATTATCTTTGTTACCTTCTTTCATTTCCTCAAGGATCTGTCTAATTTCCAGCAAACATGATTTAAAATCGATTAAACTTTCCTTAAGATGGATGCGGCGGCAGAACAAATTACTTAATTCTTTTTTCAATAGATTATATTCATTTATATCTTCTGTTTTTTTCTGACGATTCTTTTTTTCAACCTCGCAATTCTTTAAAAAAATGAGGTAATCCTCTTCGGAAAAATCAAACGTCTCCAATTCATTTTTCTCAGCTCTATTGAAATACCTTGATCTGTAAAATCGGACAATTTCCATTTTATCCTTCCTTTAAACGGAATTATATTCCTTTAACACAAGCCGTCTATCCGTCATGGACGGCTTTAATGTTATTATCAACCTCAATAATTATATTATAATTTATATATTTTAATTTATTAATTAGATGTTATACCTAATATCAAAAGTATTTATACCTAAAACCTTTAATCATATACACAGCTAATCGCATATCGTTTGACTCAACCAAAAAATGATTATGGATGACATCATCAAATAAGATTGAGTTGCTTAGTTATCTTTCTGATTATCTTTGATTCTTAGGAGTTTTAAGGTGATCCTCCTCCGATTTGATAGACATCTTAAGTTCAAATAACTTATGAACAGGAGCTGTTCAAATGAAGAAGAAACAAAAACGACAAAGTTTTTCCAGAGATTTTAAACTTGAGGCGATTCAGTTAGCTCAAAGTTCCAACAGCCCTAAAACTCATGTTGCAGAGAAATTGGAATATCAGATGTTACACTTTACAAGTGGTGTAAAGCCTACCAGAAAGAGCAATCTCATGCTTTTCAGGATACAAAGCCAACCACAGATCAGCAAAGACTGCGAAATTTTCAGCTCGAATCAGAACGCGTAAAAGAAGAGCGAGATATATTAAAAAAGGCCGTGGCGTTCTTTGCAAGGGAGTCAGAGTGAAGTTCGCCTTTATTCATTCACAGCGTAAGAGATTTGACCTTTCACGGCTTTGTCGATTGTTGAAAGTTTCGCGCAGTGGTTACTATTGCAGGCTCAAAGACCCTATAGGGAAATAAGGTCGCCAAGATCAAATTCTAAAACCTGAGGTTTTTAGGGTTTTCACTTAGCACAATCGTATTTATGGTTCTCCTGGAGTTCAATAAGCTTCTGGTGACTTCCTGCAAGATCTTGCAAACCATGGGATTTGATGCTCAATGAGTCGAAAAAGAATTGCTGGGATAATGCCGTAGTTGAAAGTTTTTTTCCATTCAATGAAACAAGAATGTTTGCACCATCAAAGATTTGCTACCAGAAATGAAGCTAGAAATAGTATTTTTGAATATATTGAAGGGTTTTATAACCGTCATCGGCTTCATTCAACTTTGAGGTATAAATCTCCAGAGGAATATGAAATGCTGATGGCTAGCTGAGGTGTCTACTGTACTGGGGGAAGATCAAAAATATTTTTAATCATTTTATTCCCTTTTAAAAGAGCGGAAACTAAAACGCGGTGACAATAATAAACACTGTTCTCCTCAAAATCCAACCTAGAAAATCAACTGACACCCAATCAAACAATCTATCTTATGGCTCGCTATGAAGTTCCTTGATCATAATAAGATCATCAAGCTTATTATGAAAAACCTCCACCAGTTTCGGGTCGAAATGAGTTCCCTTATCCTTAACGATCAAATCCACCGCTTCTTGAATCGGCCAGGCTTTTTTATATGGCCTCGTCGAAGTCAAAGCGTCAAAAACGTCCGCGACCGCGCAAACCCTACCAACCAAAGGTATTTCTTCGCCTTTGAGTCCATGGGGATAACCCGATCCATCCCATTTTTCGTGATGGGAAATGGCAACATCCTGTGCCATTTTCAAAAGAGGGGAAGAATGACCTTTGAGCATCTCTCCACCAATCGCCGCATGGGTTTTCATGATCTCCCATTCCTCAGCGTCAAGTTTCCCTGGTTTAATAAGAACCCTGTCAGGAATACCAATTTTCCCAATATCGTGCATAGGGCTCGCGTTTAAAAGCAATTCTGCCTCACTTGGGAGCATACCCGCGCCCAGACCAATTATCTGGGACATTTTGCTCATACGGATGATATGCAAACCGGTTTCATTGTCACGGTATTCCGCCGCCAGACCTAATCGGCGTATGATCTCAAGCCGAGTCTCATTTAATTCCTGGGTTCTTTCCTGCACCATCTTCTCAAGGATATCCTTCTGGTTGCGTATCTGGTTTTGTGAGTGCCTAACTTCGATAACGTTACGGATTCGGCAAAGCGCCTCAACCCTGTCAAAGGGCTTGCTTAAAAAATCCCTGGCCCCGCTTTCCAATGCCTTGAGCATAGTGTCCCTATCCTGTTGCGCCGTTAAAATCAAAACCGGCGGAATGTCCTCGGCATCGAAATCTTTGATCTGCCGCAAAACTTCAAATCCATCTAAATGCGGCATATTGATATCCAAAAGCACGACATCCGGCAAGTAGCCCGGATAAAGCTCAATCACGTCCCTGGAATCCGAAATCCCCAAAATCGAGGTATAACCCTGCTTTTGAAGCATCTGTTCCAAAAGCTGAACGTTCTCTTCCTTGTCATCCACAATCATGATTCTTGCGTTTAACAAATCCTCATGCGAAATCATCAAATCTCCATTTGTTAAATTACGTTAAACCAAATAGTTATCAAGAACAGCCATAAACTGCTGAATGTTAATTGGTTTTGTGATATACTGATCAAACCCGGATTCCAGCCCATACTTAATATCATTTGGCATGGCATTGGCTGTGACTGCGACTATCGGAATATCATGGGTTTTCTCATTCGCCTTAAGTCTCGACAGGATTTCAAAACCGTCCATCCCTGGAAGATTGATATCCAAAAGAATCAGGTCCGGAGTTTTCTCAAAAGCAAGCTCAAGCCCTTTCATAGGCTCAGTCGCGGTAAAAAGAGATATGCCATGTCGTCTCTCTATCAATCTGGTCACCAGTTTCATATTGGCTGGATTGTCCTCCACATAAAGCACGCTTTTCTCTCCAACCGATTTCAAACCACTTTGACGATAAATGCCTTCAAGTTTCACCTGAAAATCTGGTCGAGAGGTGTTTTTTAATTCAAAATAAAAAAGGCTCCCCTCACCCAGCTTACTTTCAGCCGAGATATTACCTCCCATCAGCTCGACTATTTTTTTAGTGATCGTCAGTCCGATACCCGTCCCCTCGATGCTCGAAGCCTCATTGCCAAGGCGGTTAAAGGGCTCAAACAAAAAAGCCATATGAGCATCGCTGATACCATTTCCGGTATCCTTTACAGAAATCCGGCATTTATCCTGCGGCATTAAATCACAATACACTTCAACCTTGCCCTTTTTACGGTTGTATTTCACGGCATTGGAAACCAAATTCAACAAGACCTGCTTTAGACGGACGCGATCGGCCAAAACATAGGTTTCCAGGTTTTCCTCGTTGATATACAGACTGATTCCGTGTTTTTCCGCCAACGGATTAATAATAGCTATGACCTCCTCGACAACCGATGAAAGCTGGACAGGTTCCATGGAGATTTGAAGCCGACCCGATTCGATCTTTGATAAATCCAGAATCTCATTGATCAACTCCAATAAATGATAGCCTCCTTTTAATATCTGGCTCAAATTATCTCTTTGAAAGTCGTTTAGAGGATCATCCTCATCCGATTCCAATAGCTGGGCAAATCCAATGATCGAGTTTAGAGGTGTTCGTAACTCATGGCTCATACTGGAAAGAAAGACCGATTTCGCCTGATTGGCTCTACTTGCCTCTTCAAGTGCCTCTTTCAGTTCGCTTTGAACCTGTTTGAGGTGATCCAGATTTTCCTGGGAAGAGATAAAGTGGGTTATCTCACCCTGATCGTTTTTTACAGGCGAAATCGATGCCAATTGCCAACATCTCGTCCCGTCTTTTCTGAGGTTGTGAAACTCGCCTCTCCATTGCTGGCCGGATAAAATGGTTTCCCATAACTCCTTGTAATCCTGTTGATTCAGATTATCCGATTTCAAAATGCGCGGTGTCTTGCCGAGAGCTTCCTGTTCGCTATATCCAAAAACTTTTACAAAAGTAGGATTGACATACTCGATCACCCCTTTTTCGTTGGTGATTACAACCGAATTCGGGCTTTGCTCAATTGCCCTAAGCAGTTTCTTGGCTTCCGCTGTTCTTTGTTCGACTCGAATTTCCAGCTCCTCTCTGGATTTAATCAATTCATCTTCAATCGTCTTTTTAAGCGTGATGTCATGCACCGTACCAATCATACGGATTGGGTGATTTTCTTCATTCCTAAAGACTTCGCCTCTTTCCTCCACAATCCTGATTTCACCGTCTGGTCTTACGACCCTATGCTCAAAATGATATAAAGACTCTCCAACCAGGGCATCTTGGACTCTCTGATTAAGTTTTGCGTGATCATCTGGATGGACGCTTTTCAGAAAAGCCTCGAAGGTCGCTTCAAACTCTTGAGGTTCCAATCCAAATATCTTATAAATCTCATCAGACCAGCTGAGCGTATTATTGATGATATCCCAATCCCAACTACCGATATGCGCGATCCTTTGGGCAGTCGCGAGGTTTTTATCACTGATGCTCAACTTCTGAAGCATTGCTTCTGATTCGCTAAGATCGTTGCCAGTCAGAATAAAACTTTGAATTCCGCTTTTAAAGCTTGGCATTCCCGTTACAGTAAGGGAGAACTTCCTTAACTCCTTTTGACTACTGATTAGGTCCGTCTTTAAAATAAGGCTGTTACCCGCTTGAAGATCTAAGAAAGTACGTTTATCCTCAAGCTCGGGAATTTGATCCAAGATTAAATCCTCCAATTTCGTTCCGAGTACCTCCTCGCCGTAGCCCAGCTTGTCCTTGACCATCTTGTTGATCAACGTGACCTTTGTCTTTCCCAGATGTAACAGGTTTGAATCCCGATCAAACTCGGTCACGATCAATAAGGTATTGAGTGATTGAAGCAGTTCGTTGAGATGAGATTTGGAAACTGTCGAGCTCTCCAGCATTTCGTTCATGTGATTGAACTTTTCAGCAAGCCCTGCGATTTCCCTGGTCCCACTGGCTTCGACCCTGGTATTAAAATGCCCCTCAGATATTCTCTCAACTCCAATAGCTAAATTTTTTAAAGGCCTGGATATAGAGTTCGCAAAATACATCCCCATCACCAAGGAAAACAAAATAATGACGACAAAAATTAACACTGTTTTTTTTATGGGACCGACCAACCCGGAAAAGGCTTCGGCCTCATCTATCTCGGACAGAATTATCCACTGAAGTCCGGTGATTTCTAACTTCGAAAAGGAACTTAAGACATCCACCCCTCTATAATCTTTTATGACGCGGGTGTCAGTCACCCCCTTAAACGCGCTGCGACTGCCCTCGGTATCGATTTTTTGAAGTAGGATCGTCCTGTTAAAATTTCTGATCTGCTCAATTACTTTCGGATCGGTCTTAAGTATTTTCAACTGAGAAAAATACCGCTCCTTCTCATCGAACAAGAATCGGGAATCACTTCTCATTAAAAAGTCCTGCCCAACCAGATAGGTCTCCCCTGTATTTCCAAGGCCTTCCAATTCCCATCCTCGGTTGCTCGTCATGATTTTATTAATCTCATCAATTGGAATTCTCGCGACCAGATAACCTATCGTCTTATTTTGACCTTTGATCGGCACGGCCATAAATGCGGACGGCTCCAGCAAATCCGGCAAATAAGATTCAAAATCCATCAAAACCACATCTCTATCCCCCTTCCTTAATTCCTGTATCGATTTTGCCAAACCACTATCACTGAGAAACTTTTCAGATACCCTCCTTCCAAAATCGATATTCTTTTGAGCTGAATAAACCACCCGACCACTCAAATCGATCAGATACAAATCAGCCAATCCCATTTGCCTTAAATGATATTCAAAATAAGGCTGGTATCTAATCATATATTGATGATATAGATTTTCGTCTGTTTTAAACGCGTCGTGAGCGATCAGGTAGCGACTCTGGAGATAAAGTGCCGTTTGATCCTTTGGGTAAAGTTCCTTGAATTCCACATCGCTCAAACCCATTTTCTTCAAAGCCGGTAAAAATTCATCCTGGTAAAAAGCTCTAAGGAACTCATCAGACAGGGGGGGGAATTCGTTTAAACTCTTTGCCATCTCTTTAAGAGCCGTGATAGTTTCCATCCCCCTGCTTAAAGAAAGAATATCTTTTTTAAATAACTCAAACTGTCTCTCAACACGTTCTTTCTTTATTTTTCTGATTGTACTCAGTTGGTTAAAAGACTGTTTTTTTATCTCTTCCCTAGCAGATTGCGTCATTAGCCAAGTACCAAAAAATCCTGAAACCGAGGCGATGAGCACAATACTAATAAAAATCCTGAATCCAATTCCCTTAAACATATTCAACCCGATAAATGATTCGAATACTTTTGAAAAGACATTGTTATTTTTATTTTATAAAAAAGATGATATTTATACAATAAAATAAATCAGTTAAAAGCTTATCAAATTTACCAAATTCAGCCTGAAATGAGTGATTTGATTTGAAGATATAGCTTTAATCTGATAAACAAGATTTAAACTATAAGGTAAGCAATAGAAATATTTATTAACGATCCGTTTATTTTGCTGGAGGGTGATATGGGGACAAACAAAAAGGTCGGTATGATCTTTTCTGGATGCGGGGTTTTTGACGGTACCGAAATTCATGAAGCGGTCGCCTGTATGCTGGCGCTGGAAAGGGAAGGGCTTGAGGTCGTTTACCTTGCTCCCGACATAAATCAACTGCATGTGGTCAATCACGTGACTGGAAATATCTCTCAGAATGAGACGAGGTCGGTGTTGGTTGAGTCTTCAAGAATCACAAGAGGTAAAATTGAGGTTTTGGAGCCTGATAAAATGGATGAATTGGACGGTGTCCTTTTCCCTGGTGGTTTTGGCGCGGCAAAAAACCTTAGCGATTATGCCCTAAAAGGAGACCAAATGACGATTGATCCTGTTCTGGAGACATGCCTAAAGAGAATCATCCAGCAGAAAAAACCCATTGCCGCCCTTTGCGTTTCTCCAGTGATTCTGGCTAAAATGCTGGGAGATTCGGCTCCCTTATTAACCCTTGGCTCAAACGGTCCTGACGCGGAAAATCTAACCAGGATGGGAGCTCAGCATCAGGTAACCACCCATGAGGAAGTCGTCGTCGATACGCGATTAAAGATCGTGACCGGCCCCTGCTACATGCTGGATGCCAGCATCTCCAACATCTTTAATGGAGCAGAAGCCGTTATAAAAAAATGGATCCCAATGCTTTGACGGGCTGGTAAAAACCTAACCCACGTTTCTTAAGCTGGTTATTGTTTGCCTTTTGTCAGCGTCAACGCTAAGGTCAGATCAAATCCATCGTTTGTTTCATACCACCTTTATATGCAACCCGTTTTATTTATGACGAATTTTAGATTCCTTCACAGTGCCGACAATCACCTCGACAGTCCTCTACGAAACTTGGAACGATATGACGGCGCGCCGTCCGATAAGATACGCAATGCTTCCCGTGAAGCTTTTGAAAAGTTGATCGATTTGGCCATCGCCGATGAAGTCTCATTCCTACTGATCAGTGGGGACCTTTATGACCGGGATGTCAAAGATCATAAGACCGGTCTCTTTATAGCTCACCAAATGAGTCGGCTGAACCAACAGGGCATCGGTGTTTACATTATCCGTGGCAATCACGACGCGGAAAATCAGATCGCCAAAAGATTAAGCCTGCCTGATAACGTACATCAATTCGGTCATAAAAAACCTGAGACTCACTTTATCCCGGAATTAAAAACAGCCATTCACGGCCAAAGCTTTGCTGAGCGTCAGGTTAAAGCAAACCTCGCTAAAGATTATCCCAAAGGCAAAAAAGATTATTTCAATATCGGAATGCTCCACAGCAGCCTTTCCGGTTACGCACCGCACGAGCCTTACGCGCCATGCTCCCTGAGTGATCTTATGGAAAAAAATTATGATTACTGGGCGCTTGGTCACGTTCACGGGTTTGAAATTGTGTCTCAAAAACCTTGGGTTGTTTTCCCGGGTATCCCTCAGGGTCGCTTCATCAAGGAAACAGGTACAAAGGGCTGTGTTATGGTTGAAGTTCAAGATAATAAGGCCGTTTCAGTCCGGCATTATCCTCTGGATGTCTTACGCTGGTTTTTGATCGAAGCTGACATCACGGGTGCTGAGACAGCTCGGGAGGCGGTGGAAAAGATTTATTTGATGGTGCAGGATAAGTTAAATGAAAACCCGACGCTCCCCTTAGCGCTACGGATCATTATTACTGGTTCTTGTGAGGCTCACCGCGAGTTTCAAACCGACGGGGATTTATGGTCAGCCAATTTAAAAAGTGAAATCAACGATCTTAGCAGTTCCAGGGTATGGGTTGAGAAAATCCGCTTCTTAACTCGGCTCCCCTTAAACATTGAAGAACGTAAAAAGGCCCCTGATATCTTGGGTTCTTTTTTACGCTCTTTAGACCTAATGGAGCAGTCAGATGATTCTCTGGAAACTCTTTTGAGTGAGTTTTCCGATCTAAATAAAAAGTTGCCTAGGGAACTTGTCGAAGAAGGTAATCTTCTCACACAAAACAGGGATGATGTCGTGGAACTTTTAGTTGAGGTGAGGAATTTTCTTACCGCAAAACTGATAATCCATCAAAACTAAAATGCGGATTGACGAACTGAATATTCGGTCTTACGGCGTCTTTAAAGAAAAACGGCTGGATTTTTCCAAGGGTAAGGAGGGCTTCCACCTGATTTTAGGAAATAACGAAGCGGGGAAAAGTACCGCTTTAAAAGCAATCCGCGGTTTATTTTTCGGGATCGCTGAGAAGCACAAACTCGACTTTCTTTACGATAAAACCCAACTCCTCATCAGTGCTAAGCTTTGTAGCGACAACCATCCAGCAATTTATATTTCTCGCAGAAAGGGACGAGTTAACACGCTTTTGGACAAGGATGGCAACGTCCTTGAAGAAACTGTATTGCGAGGATTTTTAAACGGTGTCGACAAAGACCTCTTTGAAGGGCTTTTTACCAGCAATCACATGGAACTCAAAGCCGGAGGTCAACAGATTTTGGACAGCCAGGGCGACGTTGGTAAAAGTCTTTTTTCAGCTGGCATGGGCCGCACTAATATACTGGCTATATTAAAAGAACTCGAAGAAAATAAGAATACCCTATTCAAACCTCGCTCAACCAAAGCAAAGCTTTCTGAGAAAATCCTCCAGTATAACCATGCAAAAAAAGACAAGGAATCGCTTGAACTCTCAAGCCGAGAATACCAGACCCTTTTGGAAGAGCGAGACCAGCTATTATCTGATCGTGCGGAAACAGACCGAATGTTGCAGGCCAAGACCGAAACCAATTCAAAGCTCGATCGTATTTTACGGGCACTCAAACAAATCCCCAGATTAGAGGAACTAAGAGGCCAATTAAGCTTTTATTCAGGTCTTCCGGAGTTACCCGCTGACTTAACTGAGAACCGATTCACAATCAAAGAATCATTGGAGCGCAGTCGTAGCCTCATTAAAGAAGGTCAGCATCAAATCGAATTCCTTAATGAAAAAATCAGTTCTCTAACAATCCCAGAAAAGATTTTATCTCGAAGCTCGGCGATCGAGGAACTCAAAGAGAATTTGGCCACTCAAAAAAACGCTCGCAGAGATCAGGAAAAATTAAAAATTGAATCCAGCCAATTCCAGATGAACGCAAAGGCGATCATCAAAGAGCTCCCTGATGATCTGCCTTATGAGGCCGAGTTGGATAAAATGGAGCGCTACCGACTCGATTTCAGACAGAAAATGAAAATTCAACAACTCGCCGATGAGCGATTTAACCTGGACCAGGAAATCCTGTCCCATGAAAAAGAATACCATCACTTCAGTGAACGAGTCCATAAACTTAAAGCAGAACAAAAAAACATCAATGGGGGACTTGATCTGACCCATCTTAACAGTTCCATCAGGCTGGCTGAGCAGCAGGGTATGCTTGAGGAACAGTTGGAGAAAACCCAGCGGTTTTTTTTTGCCGAACAAGAACGAGTCGAATGTCAAATCCGTCAACTCCCCAACTGGAACCACGGTGTCGCCGAACTGGAGACCCTGAGCTTGCCATCCATCGAGACCATCAACCGTTTTGAAGAGGCTTTTTCCCCTATAAGAAGCGAACTCAATCAGCTCCTCCACGATAAGGAACGATTCATCAACGAAGAAGGAGAACTAAAAAACCAATTGGATGAATTGCGTTTAACCGCTGACATACCGATAGAAAATGAGTTAATACAGTTAAGAGCCTATCGTGAAATAGGCTGGAGTTTGATTAAGGATCGATTGAATGGAGAAAAGGAAAAAAAGAAAGCTTTAAAGGAATTTTGTGGGAACAACTCCCTGATTGATACTTACGAAAAAGCCGTCGATAACTCAGATCAGTTTGCCGATCGGCTACGCATGGAAGCCGGACAGATTGCGCGGCTTGCCAAGTTGAAAACTGATTTTCGAATCAAAGTTGAAAACAGAGAGCGAATCGAGAGATTGCTCAAGGATACTTTAGAGCGTCAAAAAGTGATTCAACATCAATGGCTGGCTCAATGGAAAAAGCAATGCATTGAACCCTCAAGTCCCAAGGAAATGATCCGTTGGACTCAAGATGTCAAAGCTATTCTCAACCAATACCAAACCATTAAGGAAGCCAAGCGCACGATTGGGGACATAAAGGAAAAGATTTTTCACCATATCAACGAAATCAGCAATTGTTTGAAAGAATTAAACTACCGTCTCCGAGATGACTCCTTGACCTTGACAAAGGCTTTGGACTTGGCCCGAGATTTCTCTGATAAGGAAAACCGTAAAAATCTAGAATTACAAAAGATTAAATTCGCTATTAAGGAAACTGAGAACCTGTTGGAAAAGTCCCGCGAAAATATCTCAAACGCAAAAAACAGATTATTGTCTTGGGAATCCAAGTGGACTGAAGCAATGATGAGCCTTGGTTTGGGGGTTAAAGCTCAGCCGCAGGAAGCTATCTTGGTCTTAGGAAAACTGGATACACTGTTTGGTATCTTTGACGAGATGCAAAAGCATCAGACCCGAATCTCGGAAATTGATCGCTTTACTTTAGAATTGACTATCGCGGTCGATAAGGAAATAGACCAAACGGCTGAAGATCTAAAAGGCCTTGAGTTTTCCGAGGCTATATCCCAACTGCAATCTAGACTTAAAAAGGCCGAACAGGACCAACTTTACCTTCGGGAATGGGAAGAGCAAATCCTTGAGTTAAAGGAGAAAATCAGAATTCAAAAGCATTTAGCTGAGCAAAGCCAAGAAAAGATCAACGGCTGGTTAGAAAAACTCGACTGTAATGAGGATGAGTTTGATGAAAAAGTAAGGCTTTGTCAGAAACGAGATCTTATATTAAATGAGCTGAGGAATATCGAAATAGCTTTGCGAGAACTGACGGGCGCGAAAATCGGTCTGGAAGATTTTCTTTTTGAATGTAAAAATTATGAACTGGATAGTCTTCCGGGTGAAATTGAGAAAACGAACCGGGAATTAAATGAACTAAAGGAAAAGAACAATCGGTTAGAAAGAGAAATAGGCCAGAAGGAAAACCAGCTCGACAGCATGGGTAGTCAGCCTCCCGCAGCTCAAAAAGATCTTGAGATCCAATCATTGGGAGCGCAAATTATCGAACTGGTATCGCAGTACCAGAAATACCATTTGTCCTGGTATCTTCTTAAAAAGGAAATCGAGGACTACCGTAAAAAAAGTCAGTCTCCCGTCATTAAGGAGGCCAGCCGGTTCTTTAAGGATTTGACCCTTGATTCATTTGTTGCCCTGGAGACCGATTTCAACAGCAATGACATGCCTGTTTTCGCAGGAGTACGTCAAAATGGGCAGAAGGTCTTAGCCGAGGGAATGAGCGATGGAACTTTGGACCAGCTTTATTTAGCGCTTAGACTTTCAAGCCTTTTATATTATCTTAAAGAGGGCGAATCTCTACCACTGGTTTTAGATGATATATTGATAAATTTTGATGATTTACGATCAAAAGCGGCTTTTAAACTTCTTGGTAAGATCTCCAAAAGAAACCAGATTTTATATTTTACACATCATCCGCATCTGAGAAATATCGCGGAAAAAAATCTCGACTCCTCGGTTTTATTTGTTCATGAACTTTAAAAATCAAACACGAAAACATTAGGGCCTAAGCCAAATCGAAGCATGAATGGCTTTTCCCGCTTGCCGTTCAAGTCGTCCGTATGATCATAAAACTAGTTTGGCCTTAGGCAATGCGGTTTGTTTGATGAAATTTAGTTTTTTACATCTAAGAAATTTAATTTATTGTACGATTTATTTGATTAGATAAATCAAGTATTCCTGGTTCCCCTTTTTTTTTCCTTGGATAGGTGATGGAATCGTTTTTACGACCTTGAAACCGGTTTCTTCAGAAAAAGCAGTGATTTTGTTCAAAACCGTCTGCCTTATTTGAGCGTCTTTGACGACTCCACCTTTTTGAATTTGATCCTTTCCCGCTTCGAACTGTGGTTTTATCAGCGCAATGACGCAACCACCGCACACCAGAAGATCATAACAGTTTTTTAGTATTTTAGTAAGAGAAATGAAGCTGACATCAACGACAATCAGATCGACAAAACTCCCGATATCTTTAAGGCTTGAGTATCGAAAATTAGTTTTTTCAAGACTCCTAACCTTGGGATGCGTCTTTAATTTCCAATCCAGTTGGTTATACCCTACATCAACGGAAAAGACGTAAGCCGCTCCGTTTTGAAGCAGGCAATCAGTAAATCCTCCGGTCGAAGCACCCACATCCAGCGCTATCAGGTTAGCGACTGACAGTTCGAATTTGACCAATGCTTCCATGAGCTTTAAACCTCCGCGACTGACATAACCGCAAGAGGGTTCGATAATTTCGATAGAGTCATCAGGATTGATCAATGTTGAGCATTTTTCAAGTATCACTTTATTGACAAGCACTCTTTTTTCAACGATCAATTCCTTTGCTTTCTCCCTACTTTTGACCAATCCTTTGTCAAGAAGCCATTTGTCGATTCTGGTTTTTCTTTTTTTCATCGAATCTTTTGTTGTACTCCTTGAAAGATTTCAAATCCATTGCCATTGCTTAAATAGTTAGAAAGAGGTTAATTTAAGTTTCCCTTAAGCCATGCAATCTGACAATCCATTATTTGTCATCTTTTATGTTTAAAAATATTATCAATAGTATCCCTCCCGAGACTCTTAAGGCGTTAACGTCGATTACCAAAACTTACCATGAGGCGGGTTATCAGTGTTATCTGGTTGGTGGGAGTCTCAGAGATCTTTTATTGGGTGAAATGCCATGTGATTTCGATTTTACGACAGATGCGCCTTTAGACGTAACCAAAAGACTTTTTAAAAGGGTGATACCCGTTGGTGAGTCCCACGGAACTCTTTCAATTCTATTAAACCGTCAGTCTTTTGAAATCACTCGTTTTAGAAGAGATATCCAAACATTCGGACGTAAGGCAATTGTCGAATTCGGGACCAGCATCGAGGAAGACCTTTTAAGACGTGATCTTAGAATCAACGCTATGGCCTATGATATTCTTGGAAATCGTTTAATCGATACTCAGGGTGGGGTCAAGGATATTGAAGATAAATTAATCCGTTTTGTGGGCGATGCCACCATCAGGATTAAAGAAGACCATCTCAGAGCAGTGCGGTTCGTACGTCTCGTGGCCAAAACCAAACCTCTCGGTTTTACATTTGATAACGATGAAATGCGGAAGGTTATCAAGACATTTGATTCGTCATACCTTTCGGTTGAAAGAATTTACTTGGAATTCCAAAAGATGTTCATAGCGCAAACAAGTGATTTTGATTTTTTGTTCTCTTATCTTCACGAGCTCGGCCTTTTTTCCCGATTTTTTAAAAATCCCAGTATAGCCAGATTGGTTTTGCTCAAAGTCATTAAGTCAAAAAGTCTTTTGCCTCTGTTTTACAATTACCGTGAATTTCACTCCCTAAAAGAAACCGCGAAGGATCTAAAGATTTCCAAACTGAACCAAAAACAAATCGAACTGGTCAGGGAATTTGAACAGGAATCTTTTACAACACCTGAGTCCATTAAAAGGCTTATCTTTAGAGGGTCATCTCTTGAATTAAATTTTATAATTGAAGCATTTCATCAGATCAGAGGCCTGGATTTAAGTGGTCCTATTCAGCAGGTTCTTGATTCGAATGAACCGATTTTGCTCAAAGATATTGAAATTGATGCTATGGACTTGGTAAGCCTTAATTTCCCCGCTAAAATCAGAGGAACTGTTTTAAAACTATTGCTGGTGGAGGTCTGGAAAAATCCTGCGAAAAACGAGAAGGAATGGCTAGTTACTAAAGCTCAAGAGCTTTTAATTTCATTACAATAAACCTATGCGCTCCGATTAATATGATCGTATTCATCGACCAAGGATTCAAGGTAGGCAAGGTTATTGAGCGTAATG
The DNA here is from genome assembly GCA_029881655.1 of Deltaproteobacteria bacterium. Taxonomy (GTDB): domain Bacteria; phylum SAR324; class SAR324; order XYD2-FULL-50-16; family XYD2-FULL-50-16; genus JAOUME01. The sequence goes on from JAOUME010000005.1 coordinate 37,005, forward strand.
TGGTGTTTTTCTATCTTAATAATGTCAGTTTTTTCCATTTTCCCTAAGACTCGAACGACCGTTTCAGTCGTTGTTCCTGCCATGGCGGCTATTTCTTTTCTGGTCAACGGAATTTCCAATTGAAACAAATCATTTTTTTTATATCCTATTTTTTCAGTAAGGTTCAATAGAATTTTTGCGACTCTGGTTTCAATCCTTGTCAAAGCCATTTCAGGTACCTTTCTTTCCATCTGGTAGGTTTTATGACAGATCAATTTTAAGAATTTTTTATATAATATGGGATGCTTGTCCAGATATTCAAGAAAAGGCTCCTTGGGAATTTCAACCAACGTCACTTCGCCCTCACAAACCGCCCTGGCTAGATACTTCTGATCAATAAAAATGGCAATCACACCGAAACAATCTCCCTCAGTTACTATCCTAAGGATCATCTCCTGTCCGGGTTTCAAACTTCTGACAATCTTGACCATCCCCATATTAACAAAAGAGAACATCTTCGGAACATCGCCCTGAAGAAAAACTGTTTCATTTTTTTTCAAGGTTCTAATCGTCGTCAACTTTGACAATTCCAATAAAATATCGTGACTTAACCCCTCGAAAAGATGAATCGTCTTCAATGAGGCCACCCTGGTTTCGTGATCAATTGTGATGTTCATCGCCTTTTGGTATTAAGTAAGCATTTGCCTTAGGCTCTCTCCTTGTCTTTAATCCTTAAAATGAGACCTTTAGATCTTGTATAATTCATAGCACAGGTATAATGAAAAATCACTATGATTTTTATCATGTTTTTAATTTTATCATTACAGGGTCTTAAGTTGGAGCTCAAGTTTATCTAAATCCAGCAAATGCTTAATCCTCTCATCACCTGTAGCCTTGTGACATTTTTTGCACTGCTTGTGAATTTGATCCTTGATCATAAAATGGCTGGACGGGTCACCTTCCTGGGAATGTGAAGGGTGACATACTTCGCAGATGTTAGGGGGACCACCGACTTTTTTCCAATCTATATTTAATAAAGGAGAGTGATAATGGCTAGGACGTTCCAAACTCCAAAAGATTTCACTATGACATTTTGTACAGCCGCTTTCCCCTACCGGTCTGGTGGTCTTATTCAACGGTTCATGGCTTTCGGTTAAATAAGCTATAGCGTTTTTAAGTCCATTGATCTGCGCCCAAAGCTTACCAGTGATATTTGGTCTGCTGTGGCAGTCAATGCAGCGAACCTGCTTTTTTGCGTGTAGAACAGCTAAAGAGATGTTTTTCGCACCTAGGGTTTCATCATAAAATCGATTTTCAGGCTGCACGTGGCATTTTGTACCACAGAAACTGTCTTTGGATTCAACGAAATTGCTGACAGTGAAACTGACGGCCAGCATGATCAATGTAAGGAATATAAAGAGGATAAAAGGAATGCTGATACCTTTGTAACTCGATTTGTCTAATAAAGTGGTTAGTCTCACAATCCTACCGCTTTTATAACAATTATTTTCATAAAATTACAAACCGAGTTACAAGGTATTTCTGGAAATGTTTGTTCCAGTATATACTAAACTCCTAACACTTAATTAAGGAGCCTCTTCTGGTATAATACCACCAGTTTAATATCAAACAAATAAAATAGAACACCGCAAATCCATACAGAGCGTACTCAGGTGTTCCAGCTTTTGTTTGCTCACCCAGAACCTTTGGAATAATAAAGGCACCGTAGGCTGCGACAGCCGATGTCCAAGCCAGGACAGGACCTGCCTGTTCAGCGTTGAACATAACAGCGATTGAGCGGAAAGTTGACCCATTACCAATTCCGGTAGCAGCAAACAAGATCACTAACAGAATCATGAACTGTGGGAAATAAATCTCTGGATTCGGTACATGGTACGCCTGGTTCATATAATAAGCTACACCAAGAGCCGAAAGAATCATAACAATCGTAATCCACTCGGTTACGATAGCCCCGCCGACTTTATCTGAAAGCCAACCTCCGACAGGTCTAATCAAAGCCCCGACGAAGGGTCCCATCCAAGCCCAGGCAAAAACACTTGGACTGTTTGGGTTTAGACCCATATTGTTGCCGGCCGCATCATGAATATAACCAAAAACGACTTTAATACCCAAAGGCACAGCGGCCGAATATCCAATAAACGAGCCAAATGTCATAGTGTAGATAACCGTCATGACCCATGTCTGCTTATTATTGAAGATCAGATAGGTTCTTTTCAAAACCGGTTTGATCGGTCCTGGTATCTGCCTCAATAAAAACACGGTTAAAAAGATAACCACAGGCAAAACCACCCACTTGGTCACTCCGACATAGAGAAGCAGCCAAAGTCCAAAGATCGACGTGATGAATCCGACGATCAACATAGCGGAAATTTTAATCATAGCGCTAAAGGTATTCCCATAATTCGGGGAAACAGCTTCAGTCGTAATGTTATTCATTCCAAAAAAACCAGCGATCCCGAGGACAATCAAGACAGGCACCCAAACAAAACCAGCGTTTTGAATAAACGAAGAAACTCCTGCTTTTTTGAAACCAGCCAACCCGATAACAGGGTCACCGCCCAATGGTCCAAACAATGAGAAAGTCATCACGAAGGGTACAACAATCTGCATAGTAGTCACACCAAAATTTCCCAGTCCGGCATTCAATCCGAGAGAAGTCCCTTGAACTCTTTTTGGATAAAAGAAACTGATGTTGGACATCGAAGAAGCAAAGTTACCTCCTCCAAATCCAGTCGTAAGAGCTAAAAACTGAAACACGATCAAGGGTGTCGTCTGGTCCATCAATGCGATACCAGTTCCAAAAGCTGGAATCAATAACAACGAAGTCGTATAGAAAATCGTGTTTCGTCCACCAGCGACGCGAATCATAAAAGTACTAGGTATTCTTAAAGTCGCTCCTGTTAGTCCGGCAATCGCGGACAGCGTAAAGAGTTGTGAAAAATCAAAGGTAAAACCCAAGTTTTTCATCTCAACGGTAATAATACCCCAAAACAACCAAACAGCAAATCCACATAACAAGCTTGGAATCGAAATCCAAAGGTTTCGGTTTGCAATACCTTTTCCTTTAGTTTCCCAAAACTCGTTATCTTCTACTCTCCAATCTGTAAGATCAGCCATAATCTTTCCTTTTTGAAAATAAAAGAACATAAAAAAACATTCCGCCAATGATTAAATCAACGGGATCATAAAAAAACCATTTAAATGGTCATCCGAAGCCGGTCCGGTAAATAATAATAAAGCCGGCTTCGTTTTCGGGATGGATAACGACTACTCGTTATTCATCCGCAAAAGCTCCCTCAGGTTCCCTCAAAATGAATAAGCAAAACAGGAAACTGATCGCCGCACCTAAGGCAATGATGTAAAAAAATGTTTTTGAGTCAACCATGGAATAGATGACAAGGTATACAACTGCGCCAACGTTTCCATAAGCACCCGCCATACCAGCGATTTGACCGGTTTGACTCTTTTTGATCATCGGAATGACAGCAAAAGTTGCTCCCTCCGCGCCCTGTACAAAAACAGAGCAGGATATGGTAATAACAACAGCGATAATTAACCACCACATACCTTCAAACTGGGGTATGATAGACCCTTCCGGTCCGTATTTTCCAATCAGCGCCATAAGGAAGAACCCTATCGCGATTCCAACCATATAGACCATCATCGTCAGTTTTCTACTGTTCATGTGATCAGAGATAAAACCTCCTAATGGCCTGGCAAATAAGTTTACCACCGCAAAAGACGCCGCTATCATACCTGCGCTAGTCGGAGTCATACTGAATACGTTTTGGAAAAACATCGGCAACATAGATACAACAGCTAGTTCCGCTCCAAAGTTCGCGAAATAAGTTGAATTCAAGGCCGCGACACTTCCCCAATGGTATTTCTCAGACTCGGGCACTCCGGCTCTTAATACTGGCAAGTTGACCTGAAGCGTCTTCAGTACGTGCGCAATATAAATTAACGCCAGTAGAGCATATATGATATAGACAACAGCAGGCGATATTAAAGGCATCGCTTCCGGGGTTCCTTTATTGATTACGACATTACCAATTCTCCATGCCAGAATCCCCAAAGCCCCAATCAATGGAAAAGACCATACCAAATACTGAATCAGATCTAACCACGAACTTACTTCCATAGGCTGCGCTTTCTTGGCTTTCACAAAATGATAGGCTTTCGTCGCACCATCTCTTGGAATATCAGTCACTAAGAAGTAGTAAACAATTCCGTAAATAAAGGAAATTCCACCGTTAAAAGCCAACGCGTATCTCCAACCGTCCTCAAATGAACCAAAAACAGACAGCGCAATCCAAGGAAGTGTCATAGCGGCAGCCGCAGATCCAAAATTACCCCAGCCCGCGTAAAATCCTTCTGCTCTTCCAATCACCTTGGGCGGAAACCACTGAGCGACCATTCTGATACCGATCACGAATCCAGCGCCAATGACACTAAGAACCAATCTTGAAACCATTAATTGAACGAAAGTAGTACCGAAAGCGAAGAAAAAAGCAGGTATCGCCATGGTAACCATGAGGATAGAAAATACGATTCGAGGTCCGAATCGGTCGATCAGGGCTCCGATTACAATCCTCCCGGGAATTGTAAGAGCCACGTTGCAAATGGCCAATACTTTGATGTGGTCCTTGGTCATCCAATCAATGCTTTTTAGCATCGTTGTCGCCAAAGGAGCCATATTGAACCATACGTAAAATGTAATAAAAAAGGCGATCCATGTCCAATGCAGAACCCTGATATCCTCCCTTCCTAATTCGAGTAATCCTAACTTTGATGGTGCTGTTGATGACATTTGTTGCTCCAATATATATTAAAGGCGGCTTAATAAACTCTTTGGAGTAATTTACTCATCCCAAAAATAAACGTTTTTTTAACGATCCCCCCTTGCTAACAAAAACATCCAACGGTTCGTTAAATACCGTTGGATGTTATCTCTGAATATCTAAATTAACCTTGGCCAGGCTCGCTATACCAAACGACAACCTGATTTGGTCTCGCAAAGTATTGCCATGGAATCGACAGAAAATGCACCAGCCTTGTGAAAGGAATCAACAAGAAGATGGTGTAAGCTCCGAATATATGAAGTTTCATAATAAACGGCATGCTTTTTACAAATCCGATCTCTGGTGTACCCATAACAAGCGACCAAAGATAAGGAGACATAGAACCAGCAAACCAGTTCGAACCCCAGCGGAAGAAAATTGCCGTGTAGATTCCTAAGATAACTTGCGCAAGCAAGGTAAATAACAAAATAATATCCATGATGGTGGTGACTTTCTGCACTCTCATGTCATAAACTCGCCTGACGATTAAGACGCAAAGTCCCCAAAGTGCGAAAAGCGCAAATGCCAACGCGGCACCCTCAAGGATATAAAGTCGGACAGGGCTTCCGTTCCATGCCAGTACCGCACGTGGAAACCACCAGCCAATCAGATGGCCCAGGAATAAGAATATAATTCCATAATGCCATCCGGCCGCACCCCAAAACAGTTTCTTGTTTTCCAAGAACTGCGATGATAACGCTGAAAAAGAAAATCGATTTGATGTATACCGGATAATGGTGATTGAGATCGCTAAGATCACAGCCACATAAGGGTATACACCATAAATAATATGTTCAAAGGTCATTGTGCTTCCTCCTTTTGCTTAAATTCTTCGACACAATAAATGAGATAAGATTCTAAAGACTTCAAAACGTGCCAATAAGGATTTTGCTCCTGATTGTCCTTCCTTCTAAGACCTTTAAGCATTTTGCTTAACGCAGGCATCAGACAGTCGTTAATCATGTCCATAGCGGTATCTTCGAAAAGTTCGATCTCAGCCAGAAATTTCACCAAAATGGCGAAATGATCTGGCAATTCGTTTCCCCAATCAAAATTAAACTCTCTAAATTTAGCTTTCAACCCGATTATAAATTCGCTCCTTTTAAACCCTTCACCAAAGATCTGGTGTCCCGCATAAATGTAGCATGTCGGACTGATATCAAAATTTGTCGAGTAAATTTCTTCCATTCGAGAAAGGGTATGATCCTCAATGTAACCCAGAAAAGGATTAAATTCTTCTTCAATTTCCGGATTGCTTTTTGACAGCGTGCTTGACAAGCCTTTCGCTGTCTCGTCTAAATCCTGACTTGGATACTCAAGCAACCTTGAGTACCCAAGTAGAATCATCTTGGAATCTTGAACTTGAACCATTATAGTCCTCTTTTAACCCCTTTTCTTGGACCAAAACCTGTAGCCGCTTTATAAGCGTAAGGCTGACCCATGTAAGTATCGATGTCACCGTCGATCGCGGTTTGATACTCTCTATGTAATGGGGGCACGACAAAACGCTCGTTGTATGTTGGAATCGAGATCATTTTGAAAATATCCTCGGCTACTTTCTCGGATATTCCAGCCTGACTCATCGCATCCAGCATTTTCGATTTGTCGAGATCGCCGACTTCCTGTTGCCTTTTGTAATATCTTACAGCCAGCATTCTTTTGAAAGCCTTAACGATCAATTCCTCATTTCCTGCCGAAAACAAAGAAGCAAAATACTTCAATGGCAGACGGTTCTTGTCGATCGCGCCAAAGAACTCGGTATTGTCAACTTCAAAGGTATTGCCCTTCTTCACAGCTAATACAGGCAGCAAAGGAAGAACATAATACAATTGAGGCACGGTTCTGAATTCCGCATGCAATGGCAACGCGATTTCCCAGTCTTTAACAAACTTGAAAACGGGAGATTTCTGAGCCGATTCAATAAACGACATATGCACGCCGTCCTTTTGAGCCTGTTTGATAATAGCAGGGTCTTTCGGATCTAAAATCATCGCTTTCTGGTTGTTCACCAGGTCTTTTTCCTCACTAGCCGCAGTCGCTTCGATTTTGTCAGCGTCATAAAGGACACCGCCCATGTAGCGAATTCGACCAACGCAGGAATGGAAACAAGCCTGTGGCTGTCCGGTCTCAATCCTCGGATAGCACAAAATACACTTCTCTGATTTACCTGTTTTCCAATTGTAGTAAGACTTCTTGAATGGACAGGCTGATACGCAGAATCTCCATCCTCGACAGACATCCTGATTGATCAACACGATCCCGTCTTCTCCACGCTTATACAAAGCGCCGGATGGACAAGAAGCCACACAAGCCGGATTCAGACAATGGTTACAGATTCTTGGCAGATAAAAGAACGCGATTCTCTGAAATTCAAAGATCGCTTTCTGCTCATCAGGGCTCAGTTTCAAAATACCTGGATCTTTCCTGGCGTAAAACTTCGTACCACTCAAGTCATCATCCCAGTTCGGTCCGGCCTCAATCGTGTCGATATGCTCTCCGGTAATCAGAGAGATTGGCCTGGCTGTTGGCTGGGTGTCTTGCGGTGGTGAATCAAACAGATCCTCGTACTTGTAAGTCCAAGGCTCATAATAATCATCAATCGTTGGAAGATGTGGTTGAAAGAAGATATTGGTATATCCTCTCAACTTTCCGGTAGCTCTAAGTCTAACGGTGTTGCCCACTTTTTCCCAACCACCTTTGTATTCGTCCTGATTCTCCCAAGAGCTTGGATAACCCGTACCAGGTTTGGTTTCAACATTGTTCCACCACTGGTACTCAACTCCGGAGCGGTCAGTCCATAGATTCTTGCATGCGACACTGCAAGTATGGCAACCTAAACATTTATCAAGATGGAAAACCATCGATACTTGTGCCCGAATATTCATTTTTTTTCCTCCACATTCAATTTGGGGTGGGGGAGAACGGGTTTCCCCCCACCTTTTAAGTTTTGGGACAATTAATTAGAACTGAGGTTTACCCTTTAGTTTTCTAACCAAAATATGGGTATCTCGGTTCACTCCAGTGGGTCCCCAATAGTTAAATCCAAATGTAAACTGACCATAACCACCCATCAACAAGATAGGATTGAGTCTTGTCCGGGTTAAGCTATTATGAGTACCACCTCTCGTCATACCTCTGAGTGGTGACTTTGGAAATGAGATCGTTCTCTCAGGCGCGTGATAGAAAATACAAACACCTTTTGGAACTCTCGCGCTCACAACGGCTCGGGTTACCACGACACCATGGTCGTTGTAAGCCTCGATCCAGTCGTTATCCTGAACGCCGATATCATCCGCGTCAGTCTCACTCAGCCAGAATGGTTCCTGACCTCTTGAGAGCGTTAACATCCTCAAGTTATCATAATAGGTTGAATGGATATGCCATTTACCATGTGGAGTCAGGTAGTTCAACATTACACTACCATCCAGTTTCTGCTGCTTAACGATATCTCCGTATTTCATCGGATCAGCCTTTGGCTTGAAAGTCGGCAGATGCTCGCCGAAAGCCAAATAACCCTCATGATCGAAATAGTAAGACTGTCGTCCTGTCAGAGTTCTCCAAGGCTTAAGTCGGTCAACGTTCATGGTGAACGGTGAATAGGCCCGACCATTGTTGCAGATTCCTGACCAGCAGGCACTGGTTAGAGTTCTTCTTTGTTGCGCCTGGATATCCTCATGCTGCATGTAGACTTCTGCATTTCCGGCACCAAGGTCCATCATAGGCACACCTGTTTTCTTCTCATCAGAGGCAAAAGCCAGCATTCCGGCCTCTCCGTTGGTTTCAGGCGCCGTTCTCATGACAATGTTAATGGCTCCGAGAACATCTCTCATGGAAGGATAAATCTCTCCATTGATTTCCTCGGTATTCATCTCATACAACAGTTTGTCATAAATGGTTTCCTGATTCCAATTCACGCCGTGAGCGCCGATGACACCACGCGCGCTTCTACCGTAAGTAATGTACTTATTGTAGATTTGAGTGTAGTCTCTGGTGATGATTTTCATACCTGGTCCAGTTTTACCCGGGATCAGATCACATTCACCCTTGCCCCAGTCTTTAACGGTAGCCTGAGAAACTTCTGCCGGGCTGTCATGACCAAGTGGGGACAATACCAAATCTCCCATAGGCTCTGGCAGATGCTTTTGAGCCAGTTCACTGGTCTTCAGCGCGAAACACTTAAAGATTTCCCAGTCTCCCTTGGCTTCCCATGCGGGAGGCGCGCATTCTGAAAGTGGATGAATGTAGGTATGAAGATCGGTTGTGTTGATGTCGTTCTTCTCATACCAGTGAGCGGCTGGAAGGACGATATCCGAATACAGAGCCGATGTGTCCATCCTGAAGTTCAAGTCAACGATCAGATCCATTTTACCAACTGGAGCTGGGTCTCGCCATTTGACTTCTTTAAGATGGGGTTGAGCTTTCTCGTCTGCGATCGCATTTGAGTGCGTGCCCAAATAGTGACGGAAAAAATATTCCTGTCCCTTGGCACTGGCGTTGATCGCGTTACCTTTCCAGATAACCCAGGTTCGAGGCCAGTTCTTTTCGTTATCGGGATCTTCCGATGCCAAAAGCAGACTTTTGCTCTTGAGAAGATCAACAGCGTAATTGATGACTTCACCGTCAGACTTGGCACCCTTGGCCTTGGCTTCCTTAACGATTTCGATACTGCTCTTTTCA
>JAOUME010000071.1 GCA_029881655.1 Deltaproteobacteria bacterium
CAAGACAATATTTTTTCTGTCGCGCGTGATAACGGGAATGACTTCGGCTAAAAGACGATTCCAGACCTTAAGCTCTTTTTTCTTCCCTTTTTTGAGTAATTCATTTTTGTTTTTTTTAATTTTATTGAATTCGTGGTATTTATTAAAATAGCCCGGTTCAGTCATTAATAACACCCGGTCAAAAAAAAGCCGCCGGTCAGTGGGTGATTCTTTAAATGAGGCCAGCAGATCGGGTGAAAAAAGAATCGAGAAAAAATCTTTTATGAATTCGGACGTGAAATGAATATTTTTATTATCCAGCAGAACCTTTTTGAAATTCTGGTAAATACCAATCTGGATTAGATGATCGGTCTCATTTTTTTTTAATCCGGCGTGAATATAAGAATCCTTATGCGAATATTGATTTAAGTTCTTTAAGATGTTGGTGCGAAAAGACCTCAAGTGAGTTAAAAAATAAAGGGACTCGATTAAATTCGTTTTCCCCTGACCGTTATTGCCGTAAATATAATTAATATTGGGATGAAAACCGATTTCGAAATCTTTATAGTTTCTAAAAGATTTCAAACTTAAATGATTGATTACCATTTAATCTTTACTGGCATTAAAATGGTTTTATAGTTACCCCACTCCTCGTTTTTAAGGATGATTGGCGATAAAGAATCCTTGATTTTAATATTAATCTGTTTGTCGCTTGAGTTATCAAATACCTGTAAACCATCAAGAAAGAATTTAATATTAACCCCGATACTGATCTCCTCTCCCTCATAATCGCATAAAATAACGTCGTTTCCTTCTCCGAATTCCAATTTTTGACTTTCCAGTAAGACCTTTCCATTGGAAATGGTTAGCTTTACGACCGAATTCAGGTCATCATCGGAAATACGGTATAATATTTTTAACGAGTTGATCAGTTCCTTTCGGTTGATTTTAATGCCGATCGGTCCCTCGCTGTTGATAATATTTTCCAGGTTCGGAAAAGCCGCCTCAATCAGCCTGGTTTTAAAACGGATGTTTCCGGCATTGATCTGAAATATGTTTTCGTTAAAGGAAATTTGCAGATCATTATTATGATATTCCAAAATCTTTTTAATTTCGATCAGACTTTTTTTCGGGATTATAATATTTCCCTGATAATTTTCACCTTTCACTTCGGTTATATCATGGCTGATTCTAAAAGCATCCGCTCCTTGCCAACATATCTGATTAGGTTTGATGAAATGGAGGTTCAGTCCCATCAGGTTTCTTCTGGATTCATTTTCACCGATCGAAAAAAAAGTCCGGTCGATGGAATCCTTGATCAAAGAGCTTGGAATATTCAAAGGATTATCCAGCTCCAGAAAATCGATGAGCGGAAATTGATCAGGTTCGATTCCGGGCAGCATAATCTTGGTATTCCCATTGATGATAAAAACCCAATTCTGGGGAGTGGTTTTAATCTGAATCTTCGAATCCGAGAATTCTCTGACGAGATTATAAAGCTTAGAGGTGTTTAAACATATTTTTCCGGGATTGATGATTTCCGCTTCAAAGTCCCCTGAAAAACTGTTGTCGTAATTTGTCGCTTTAATCGTTAAAAGTCGGTTATCAAACGTTTCAAAAAAAACATGATTGATGATCGGTTCGGTTGTCGATTTATGGGATATATTAATGATCAACTGTAAAGCCTCTATTAAAATATCTTTTTTTATATTTATTTCCATAGTAGTAATAGGGTTATGGTTGATTGTTGTTTGTTTAGGTAGTTGTATGAATTTAAAGTTTAATTTTAATTTTATTATGTATTTTAAGATGAAGTAATGTTTCTTTAAGCGGTTTTTAAAACAGGTTGATAATTATGGAATCTTTTTTTTATATTTTAATGCTGTGTTCTCTGTTGGAAAAAAGACACTTTTCCTCAGCAAGGCTGTTTGTTAAACGGAAAGTTCTCTAATTAAAGTGGTTATGGTTTGTTTGATCTCCGGATCATTTTCCATTGATAATTTTGTTTTTTTACAGGCCTGCATAACCGATGTGTGATTTTTTCCGCCGAAATGTTTTCCGATTACCGGATAGGAAAGGCCGGTTATTTCGCGGACGACATACATGGATATCTGTCTGGCCTTGGAAATCTTCTGGTCTCTTTTATCGGATTTGATATCCATGATCTTAACGTCATATTTTAAGGAAAGTTTTTTTATTATATTATCGATGGATTTGGGTTCGTCTTCGATATTTAAAACTTCCTTGATGATCAGTTTTGCCATATCAAGGGTGATTTTATGTCCAAGCAGAGACCACTTGGCTTCAAGGTGAAGTAAAATTCCAAGGATATCGCGAACATTGTTTTTTACGCTGTTGGCCAATAAAGTAATTACGTCTTCATTTAAAGGGAGTTTAAGATTATCGACTTTGGATCTGATAATAGCGACTCTGGTTTCGAAATCTGGAGGATCAATCCTGGCGACCATACCTGAATTAAACCGGTTGACCAACCTTTCCTCCAGTTTTTTTATCTCGATGGGATAACGGTCTGCGGTTAAAACGATTTGTTTTTTATTTTGAACCAGATCATTAAAAATATGGAAAAATTCCTGTTGTGTCGTTTCCTTGTTTTCTAAAAACTGGATATCATCGATAATCAATAGATCAACGGAACGGTATTTATTTCGGACCGTCTGAATTTTACCGAACCGGATTTCATTGATGACATCATTGGTAAAATCACGTGAATTGGCGTAAAGAATATTGATGTTTTTTTGGGAAATTTTCGCCTGGTTTCCGATAGCCTGGACCAGATGGGTTTTGCCCAGGCCGACACCCCCGCAAATAAAAAAGGGGTTGTATTTACTGTTGATAATGTTCTCGCCGATAGAACGGGCCGCGGCGTAGGCGATGTCGCTGTTGCCACCATTAATAAAATCATCGAAATGATAAAGGGGGTTTAAACCGTCGGGATTCTTTTTGCTTTTTTTTGTTTTTTTAAGACTGGAAGTCGAATGACAGTTGGAATTTCCTGAAAGCAAAATCAGTTTAAAATCATTATCTAAGTTAAGGGGTTCAAAAGTATCATAGAGATGTTTCTTTAATAAGCTCTGATGATGGTCTCGTATCCAGTTGCAAAAAAACTGATTGATACCGCCCAGGGTGATCGATCTAGAATTAAAATCCAGTAAAGTTAGATTGTTTACCCAGGCTTCGACTTCGTCGGATTCGAGTTCCGAGTTTAGGTTTTTGATGAATTTTTCCCATTTTTCTGGAATATGCTCACTGAGGATCATAAGGTTTTTTGTTTATTATAATTAAGTCAGATGTATTAAAAATATGAGTAAGATTACCTCAAAGAAATCGATAAGTTAAGTGTTGATTTTAAAAATTCCCAAATTAATTTTAACCGTGAAATAAACTTATTATATCATATGACTGAACAGGAATTGATAAGCTATCTTATTGTAAAAATAAATGAGGAAGATAAGCGATTAAAGGTTGGATTCATAGGTGAAATTGGATCAGGAAAAACCACTTTCATCAGACGATTTTTATCGAAAATCGATCCAGATTCGGGGCATTTTGTACAAAGTCCGACCTATACGATTTTAAATCAGTATGAAGTTAATCGGATGCACGTTGATCACTATGATTTATACCGTTTGGAGACTGAGGATGAATTGTATCAAATCGAAATAATGGAACATCTTGATAGTAAAAATAATCTGGTGATGGTCGAATGGATCGATCTTTTTCCGGTACTGTACCCCTATTTTGATTTTTTTATTAAGATCGACCTTAAGGAGAACGAATCCCGTTATTACGAGATTATTTCTAAGGAAGAACATGAGAGGTTATCGACGAAATTGAAGTTCTGATGAAACTGGATGTTTGATGAGCGACGGGAATGATATTGAAAATCAAAAGGCAGGGGTTGATATTATTAGGTGTGCGAGTATATTTATGGTGATTTAAATGTTTGCAATTTATGATGATATAGATTAAATTAGACTTCAAAAGTGGTAAAAACCGATATGTAGTATGTTCTTTGCAGTTAATAGAAAAGTGGCCAAACTTAGAACGATTTAACCTTATGATCGTGAAATGAAACGAATATCGAAAGGGATCTTATGAAAAGAACAACTTTAAAGTTAAAAATGGTATTACTCCTCTTAACCTTCATGTTGCTTACGCCGGCGGTCTATGCGATTGACGCGGTCGCCAGTTTCGGCAAGGTGAACGGAGACGTGCAGGTCTTAAGGGATACCAGGAAAATACCCGGTCTATCCGGTTTGATTTTAGTGGATAAGGATGTCGTCGTTACTAACAGAGATTCAAAGGTGACGATCATCTTTCGTGACGGTTCTGAAATCCGTTTGTTTCAGAACACGACATTTGTGATAGAAAAATCGGAAGAACCCGAGCAAGGCTCCAGACAATTTCTGCACAACCTGAAATTAAAGGTTGGATCCTTCTGGGGCAAGTTCACAAAGGGACGGCAAAAATCGACCGTCGTGACACCCACGGCGACGATCGGGATCAAGGGAACCAACGTCGCTCTGCTTGAAAGGGACGATAAACTCTCCGTCAGTCTGTCCAGTGGCAGCATCTCTGTGGCCAACGAAGACGAGACCTATGATATGGCTCCTGGAAAGTTGATCGAAAACATGGAAAAACATGGCTCGATTAAGGACAAGGTCCGCGAGCTTCCCTATATGTTAGAGATCAAAACAGATCAGGCATTAATCAAACTACCCAACCCCGGTAAAGAGGAAGAGATCTATTTCTCCCTACAGATGGTCGACACGAAATCCAGGGAGAATATTTCCCGTCAAGGCGATGTGTATATCACCCTGGATATCGATAAAATCGTCTTTCCAGACACGATCAAGCTGAACGACCGTGGATATGCCCGTGTGAAAGCCGTGGTGAAGCCCTTTCAAAAGGCTGACTTCAAAACGGGTCAGGTAGAGGTCTTCGCGGCGATGGATGGGGAGCAGTTCCTGGATGTCGGAGCCGGTCAAACGACTCTGAGCTACAAGATTCCAGAGCAGATGACCAAAACGATTAGAATTAATGTCAACTCGGGCGAGATACAAAAATAAATCGTTTTAGGGTTGTTTATCTTTGGGAATAAATCCGGGCCGCTGTCCGTTTTATTTACGAAAGATTATAAGGGTCCACATCGATTCTCACTCTACAGGGGAATCGGTGCGGTTTAACCGTTTCATTAAAAAACAGATCCAGCATGACTTGCTTTAATCTTTGAATATCACCGGATTTAAGCAGGACGTGATAGTAATACCGGTTGTTGACCTTCTCGATAGGCGCCTTGACGGGGCCTAGCATCTGATAGGCACAACCGGAAAAGGCCACCTCAAAAAGCCGCTTGATTTCGATGGCGGCTTTTTCCGCTTTTATAGGATTTACGTCGCTGGTTTTGAAAAGGATTTGCCTTGAAAAAGGTGGATTAAAAAACAGTTCCCGATTCTCCAACTCAGCTTTAAAAAATCCCAAGAAATCATTTTGAGCCGCTTTGGCTATGGCAAAATGGGACGGGTTATAAGATTGAATCAGGCATGATCCCTTCTCGGAGCTGCCGCTTCCTCTGCCCGATCTGCCGGAGACCTGGGAAATTAATTGAAAAATCTTTTCGGATGACCGAAAATCGGGGATGTTCAGCCCCATATCCGCCAACACGACGCAAACCAGTCCGATATCCTTGAAATCGTGTCCCTTGCTGATCAACTGGGTGCCGATAACGATGTCCACCTGATGGTCGTGGATTTGCTGAATGTGGCTTTCCAGCGTCCCCCTTTTACGGATGCTGTCACGGTCCATTCTTAAAAAACGGGCCCTGGGCAGAAGAATTTTCAAGTCCCTTTCCACTCTTTGAGTGCCGATACCCTCCATCCGAAAGGCCTCGCCATTACAATGGGCGCATTTTGCTGGATATGAACTGTTAAACCCGCAGTGGTGACAGATAAGTCTTTTTTGAGTTTGATGCCAGGTCAGGCTTATGGCGCAGTTGCGGCACAAGACCGGAATCTCACAGCCGACGCAGGACAAGAACGAGGCGTAGCCCCGCCGGTTGAGGAAGATAATCGCCTGTTTGTTGGCCTCATGATTAAGCTTGAGGTTCTCGATCAGTTCTTTGGAAAGATAAAAAACCCCGGACTGCCTGGGGACCGCTTTAAGGTCGATGACCTTGAGTTGAGGTAGAGGATTGAGGTTGGCGCGGCTTTTGAGTTCCAGGAGTCTGTATTTCCCGATTTGAGCGTGATGAAACGACTCGAGCGATGGCGTCGCCGAACCAAGGACGACCGCCGCCTGATGGAGACTGCCGAGTTTAACCGCCAGATCGCGCGCATTATAAAAGGGGGTTTCCTGTTGCTTGTAGGAGTGGTCATGCTCTTCATCCACCACGATCAGGCCGATGTCGTTCAGAGGCGCGAAAATAGCCGATCTGGCGCCGATGACGATTCTGCTTTGCCCTTTCTTGATGTTCCACCACTGGCCGGCTTTTTCCTTAAATCCTATTCCGCTGTGCAAAACCGCGATCTGATCGTTAAACCTCTCTTTAAAACGGGCGACGGTTTGGGGCGTGAGGGAGATTTCAGGAAGCAGGATCAAGACGGTACGCTTCTTTAAAAGGCACTCCCTGACGGCATGCAAGTAGATTTCGGTCTTGCCGCTGCCGGTGATCCCATTAATCAGCGACACGTGAAACCGGCGCTGGTCGATGTCATTTTTAATCTCGATGAAAGCCTGATGTTGTTCCTGGTTTAATTTCAAAAACAAATCCATGGCGATCCCGTCGGTGGGCGTAGGCGGCTTGTCGATGAGTTTTTCGATGATAAAACCGCTCTTTCTCAGCTCATTAATGACGCCACGGGCACCAGGAAATTCACTCAGCAATTCCTTTTTCTCGATCAGCGGGTTCTGATTTAGAAAACTGAGAATCAGATCCACTTTGGAACCTTTCCTCCTTTTTTTGTTCACCAAGGGCCGGGGATTAAGCTCGATAAAGTTCACCAGAGAAGGATCGTCCAGGGTTCTGAAAGCGCTTTTGAAATAAAGGGCCTTTTCCTTTACGAGCGAGTCGTACTGTTTTTTCTCTCTCGGGGTTAATTGGCTTTGGATTTGCGTCTTCGTCTTTTTCTCAAGTGATTTAAGCCAGCGCTTTTCCTCGTCCATAAGATCCGCGAAGACCGGATGATCCCAGTCAACAGCGAGCGATATTTTGACTTGAGCCTTGAGACCCTTGGGTAATGCCGCCTCTAGAACCTCACCCCAGGAACAGAGGTAGTATCGCGCGATCCAGAGCGTAAAGGCGAGGTGCCATTGATCGAACACGGGCTCCGGATCCAATATCCTTATAATCGACTTGAGCGATGGTAGCCGGCTACTCTCTTTGATATCAACCACGACACCTTGTGTCTCCCGGTGGGCGAATGGAACGATGACCCTTATACCCACCTTCAGGGACTCAAGCCGATCGCAGGGGATAAGGTAGTCAAAAGGCATCGAGTTGGGTATCGCTAAGGCGATTTTGGCGATCATGAGGAATATTTAATATAGGGGTTATGGATTGATTAATGCCGCTATGGGTGGTAAATTATTAAAGTAGTTGAGTCGAAAAGGTAATCGCTAGCGCTCCTTGAGCGTTAGAGGAAAGTCCGGGCTTCATAGAGCGGGATGCTGGCTAACGGCCAGAGGAGGCGACTCCATGGAAAGTGCCACAGAAAATATACCGCCGATGGTTTGGTTTTTAATCAAGCACAGGTAAGGGTGAAATGGTGGGAGAGATTTCTCTTTAATGTAAGAGCCCACCGCGGGTATGGCGACATACCTGGCAAGGTAAACCCCATCCGAAGCAAGTCCAAATAGGATAGCTGTCATGGCTGCTCGCCTAGCTATCGGGTAGGACGCACGAGAATGCGAGCAATTGTATTCCTAGATAAATGATTACCACTCATTTTATTATGAGACAGAACCCGGCTTATTGAAGGCTCAACTACGACTTCTTCGATGAATTATCATCTAATCCCTATTGGGGATCGATTTCCTGGGGAGTTTAGGTAACTGCAAAGACGGCTTGACGATATTTTTGGGATTGATCAGCTGACATTTCCCGTTGAAAAAGACGTCTTTATCGATACCCAGGTTACAGGTCGTGATTTTCCCCTTCATCGTGCCTGGATTATTGATTTTAACGGTATCATCAGCGATGATGTTGCCGATGATCGTGCCGCTGGAAACCAGCGAGACCGTTTGGATTTCCGCCTCGATCTTGGCGGTCGATCCGATGAAAATACCCGATTCGCTCTTGAGGGTACCCTTGATACTGCCATCGATGCGGATACCGCCTCTGATCTGAAGATTTCCGTTCAACTCGACTCCATCGGAGATGAAGCTGGTCGTTTTAAAATTGTTACCCATTTGATTCATATCAGTAGTTTTTTAAGATTGACGAGCATGGAAAAGAGGCGGTTGAAATCATCGTGGCTGGTATAGCTCAATTCGATCTTCCCCTTTTGCCCGTTTGATTTTATCGTGACGTTGGTCGCCAATATTTCCTGCAAACGATTTTCATTTAAAAGCATCTGCTCCTCAAGGGCCTTATCAGCCTGCTTTTTCGGTTTGACCGGTGGCTTATGTTCCCGCCGAACGGCCTCTTCGGTATCCCTGACCGAGAAATTATTTTCGACGATCTGGTTTCTCAAATGAATTTGTTTCTCCTGATCATCGATGGAGAGTAGGGTCCTGGCGTGGCCCGCCGAAATCACATTGTTTCTCAAATCGTTTTTGATGCTCTCGGGGAGCTGCAATAACCTCAGCATGTTCGCGATGGTGGAGCGGTTCTTCCCGACCCTTTTGGCGAGGTCTTCCTGTTTAAAACCGTGTTCCTCGATCAGGTTTTTATAAGCCAGAGACTCCTCGATCGGATTGAGTTCTTCCCTCTGGATATTTTCAATCAGAGCGATTTCCAGGAGATCCCTGTCCTTAATATCTTTAACGATGACCGGGATATTGTCAAAACCCGCCAGTTTGGAAGCCATGAGTCGGCGCTCTCCCGCGATCAATTCGTAGCTCGTCGGCCCGTTGTCCACTCGACGGACCAGAATCGGCTGAATAACCCCTTTTGAGCGGATGGATTGGGACAACTCCTCAAGCTTCACTTCATCGAAAAACTCGCGGGGTTGTTTGGGGTTGCTGGAGATATCATCAATGGCGACCTGCTTGATCTGATCTTTTCCCCCGGCATGATCGGGGTCTTCCACCGCCTTTAGAAGCGCGCCGAAACCGCGGCCTAAGGCTTTTCTTTCCTTTGCGCTCATGAATAGGCCTCAACTGATTTTCGTTTCATCAATTCCTTCGCCAACTGGAGATAACTGATCGCTCCTTTACTGGTCCTGTCATACAAAAAGACGGGCTTTCCAAAAGAGGGAGCCTCGCTTAAACGGACATTTCTGGGGATGACGGTCTGAAAGACATATTCGTTAAAATGGACCTTGACCTCCTCAATCACCTGTTTGGAGATGTTGTTTCTCATATCGAACATGGTGGGAAGAATCCCCTCGATCGCCAAGTTTTCGTTATAGGATTCCTTGACCAGTTTGATGGTGATCAGGAGTTGGGTCATCCCTTCCATCGCGTAATACTCGCATTGCAGCGGAATCAAAATACTGTCCGAGGAGACGAGCGCGTTGATGGTCAACAGACTTAAAGAAGGAGGACAGTCGATGAAAATATAATCGTAGTCATCCTTAATGGGTTCAATCGCCCTCTTTAACATCGATTCCCTTTCGGGCGCGTCCACCAGTTCGATCTCAGCGCCTGAAAGATCCACGTTGGTCGGGACCAGCTTAAGCTTGTTGATGATTGTGGGTTGGATTTGGTCTTGAATTTTTGTCTCTCCAATCAGGGCCGAGTAGATGTTCCTTTTGCTTTCCCCGGGCTGAAAGCCAAGCCCGCTGGTCGAGTTTCCCTGGGGATCAAAATCGATCAGCAAGACGCTTTTTCCCATGATACTCAGGGAAGCCGCCAGATTGATGCAGGTCGTCGTCTTGCCGACGCCCCCTTTTTGATTGGATACAGAAATGATTTTACCCATATACCTTTTAATCGATGGTGGTTAATAACTAACGCCAAAAGTTGATTTATGTATTGGTTCTTTTTTGTCGGTTCACAAGTTTATCAATCTTCTCCATGGCCAATTGATAAAAAACCTCTGATTTGTTCAAACGGGTGATAATCGATTTATAAACCGTGATCGCCGATTGGAACTGGCCTATTTCCTCATAAATATCCGCCAGGCTGATCGCTGACGGCAACGAGGTTCTGGAATAGTCAAACTTTTGATCCGCCTCCGAAAAAGCGAGGATGGCCAACTCCTTGTTGCCTTCCAGATTGTATGACTGACCAATTAGGTGATAGGCGCTGGCAATCTGTTTGGATTGCGGAAGACTGATGATCAACCTCTTTGTTTCAACCCGTGCCAATTCATAGCGCTTTAGATCCAGATAGAGGTTTGCGAGTTTGAGCTGATTTTTCGCCCAATTCTCATCGGGCGTGGTCTCTTTCTGGATCTTAAGATAGATCAGAACCGCCTTTCTTTTGCCGACGTCCCCTTGATTCGAATAGATCCGAGCCAGATTCAGCATCGTAGGGTATTGAAATTCCGAACGCTCAAACTTCTTGCTTAAGGAGCGGTAAAAGCGAATCGCCTGATCGGGTTCGTTCAAATACAGATCATAAATCTTCGCTATAAAAAACAGGGAATCATCTACCAGTTGATGCTCTGGAAAGGCTTTGGTTAAAGCGATAAAATTTTGTATCGCTTCATCATATTTGTTTAACTCCCAAAGCTGTTTGGCGTCACTGAACATCCTTTTCCCTTCGTCCTGCTGGCAGGATGAGACAATGAAAAATACCAGCGGCAACAGCAACAGCCTGTAAAAGTTCTTACGCATGGCTCAATATAATTGATCGGAGTTAATCACAAGGCGGCATATGATTAATCAGCCACATTGGCGATTTTCGCCAATGAAACGACTTTCTCGTCCTTCCCAAGCTTGATGAGCCTGACCCCTTGAGTGACGCGGTTGGTCATACGGATTTGGTTCGATTTCATACGAATGACCTTGCCGTTTTTAGTCACCAGGAGCAATTCGTCATCCTCGCTTACGATGACCGAGCCTACGACAAGACCATTGCGGGTGCTGTTTTTGATGTTCATGACGCCCATATTGGCCCTGCTGCCCAAACGGTAATTCTCAACCAGAGATTTTTTCCCGAACCCGTTTTCAGTGACGGTTAAAACCGTGGATTGATCCGTGAGAATCTCCATGGATAAAACCTTATCGGGTTTGCCCGCTTTATCGTTTTTGAGTTTGATGCCCGTACAGCCCCGGGTGACCCTGCCCTGAGGCCTTAGGGTCTTGGACGGAAACTTCAGGGCCATCCCTTTCTGGGTGGCGATAAAAATGAGGTCCTTGTCTTCGCAAAGGCGCACCGCCGCCAGATGGTCGTCATCCTCGATGACGATGGCCTTGGTGCCGTTGGATCTCTGGTTCTGGTAGGCCGAAAGCGCGGTTTTTTTGATGATGCCCTTTTCGGTTAGCATCACGATGAATTGGTCGTCGTTGAAACCGGCAATGGGCGTACAAAACATGACTTTCTCATCGGTCGCCAGCGGCAGGATATTAACCCAGGCGCGGCCCTTGGCGGTCGGACTGGCCAGGGGAAGCTGATAGACCTTCTTCCAGTAGATCTTACCTAAATTGGTGAAAATCAAAAGGGTGTCATGCGTTGAGGCCGTAAAAATATGTTCAAGGTCATCCTCCTCCTTGGTTTTCATGCCGATCTTGCCCTTGCCGCCCCGGTTCTGGGTCTGGTAGGTGCTTAGGGGGCAACGCTTAATGTAGCCTCCCCTGCTCATGGTAACGGCCATTTCCTCGACGGGAATCAGGTCTTCTTCGTTGATATCGAAATCAGCGTCCAAAATGGCGGTTCTTCTTTCCTCGGCGTAGCTGTCTCTGATTTCGTTCAGCTCCCCTTTGATGATATCCAGCACCATCTGCTCATCTTCCAGTACTTCTTTGAGCCATTTGATTTTAATGATCAACTCTGAGAGTTCGGCGACCAGTTTTTCGACTTCCATGGCCGTCAGCCGGCTAAGACGCATTTCCAGGATCGCCTGCGCCTGGATTTCACTCAGGCCGTAGTTCTTGATCAGATCAACGGAGGCGACCTTCGCATTGGGAGATGAGCGGATCAGACTGACGATCGCGTCGATATTATCCAGGGCGATTTTTAGTCCGTTTAAGATGTGTGCGCGGGCTTCGGCCTTGTTGAGTTCAAAACGCGTTCTCCTGACAACCACATCGATGCGGTGATTCAGGAAATACTTCAGGATATCCACCAGCGGCAAGACCTTGGGCTGACCATCGACGACCGCCAGCATGATCGCGCCGAAGGTGTTTTGGAGCGAGGTGTGCTTGTAAAGGTTGGCCAGAATCGTACTGGCGTTTTCGTGGCGTTTAAGCTCGATGACGACCCTCATTCCCTTGCGGTCCGATTCATCCCTTAGATCCTGAATACCCTCAATCTTCTTGTCCTTGACCAACTCGGCGATCTTTTCGATCAGCCGGGCCTTGTTGACCATATAGGGAAGCTCGGTAACGATGATGGCCTCCCTTTGGGATTTGGCGATCGGTTCGACCTCGGTCGTGGCCCTGACCTTGATGATCCCTCTGCCAGTCTGGTAGGCTCTTAGGATGCCTTCACGGCCCATGATGTTCCCCGCGGTCGGGAAATCGGGTCCCTTGATGAGGGGCAAGAGGTCTTCCAGGACGCAGCTGTCGCGGTGATCGATGTAATAAAGAAGTCCATCAATAACTTCCTTC
>JAOUME010000072.1 GCA_029881655.1 Deltaproteobacteria bacterium
TGAAGTTTATGGTGAAATTGCAGGAGTCATAGAGGCCGCCTGAGGTCTCCACAAAACTAAAGATCAGAGCTTAAAACTGGTCTCAGGTTGTCCAACGGAACCGGACCACCTCAGGGAGTGATGAAACATAATCATATCCCAAGTTCCCTTAAGATCAAAAAGGTTTTTCTTTTGGATTTTCAACTGGTTATTATAAGTTATATCCTCTTTGAGGAATGGATCAATTCCAAGAATTTGATCAAAACCAAGATTCCGTAAATAAAGTAAAAGCTCTCCAGATCCACATCCGACATCAAGTATTTTATGATGGGTGTTTAAATGTAGCGGAGCTAATGATTTAAGTGCTGGATATGGATATTTTGTATATAAATAGCTACCGATAAATCCATTCTGATAAAAAGCGTACCTATTTCTATGATGTAGAAGGAGGGTTTTTAGTAAGCTATCTTTCTGTTTATTTTTGTAGGAATAATAGTTTTCGGGATAGTATTTTGAAAGATCTTGCGGAATTTCTTGGATTTGAAGACATTGACAGTGAGAGCATTGGAAATACTGAAACTCATCTTTAAGGCCAAACATCATTTCTTTGACCTTAAACAACTCGTTATCAATATTATTGCTGCAAATTGCGCAGGGCTTCATTATTTTAAAACCTTGTTGCTTAAAAAAATAGGCTGGAACATGAAAATTACTCAACCCCAAAGTTGATACGTTATTTAAAAGTTTATAAAAGTTGTTTTGGTCGAAGGTAGAGAAGGTAAAGAAATTTATTTAGGTAAAGTTAGGATTATTTGAAGTCCATCCATAGTGTTTTTTGCGGCAATTTTTCCACCTAGATTTTTCTCTACAATATTTTTTGACATAAAAAGACCGATACCAGTGCCTTTGCCTTGCTCCTTGGTCGTGAAATAGGGATCGAAGATTCGATCAAGAACTTCCTGGTTTACACCCCCACCCTTATCTTCCACAATTAATTCTATGTAATCGTCAGTTTCATTAGCCGAAAAGATAATTTCCTGATCTTCACTTGGGGAAAACTCGTAGGCATCCTTTGAATTAGAAATGAGATTGATCAGGACCTGTTCAAGCTCTTTTTGAAAACTGATCAATTGGATGTCGGACTCAATATTGTTGATCAATCGGATGTTCTTTAGGGATATTTGAGCTGATGACATTTTTGAAATAGTATCAAAAACCCTGTTAAGATAAAACGATTCCTTTTCTTTTTCTGGTCTGAAAAAATCCATGAAATCATTGATGATCGATGACATATTTTGCGTCTGGGATTCGATAAAACCCGTTAATTCCTTGGTTTTAGCTGGATCGTAATCCCCCAGTGTATCGCTCAATGATATTTCTATCGCGGCTGTGCTGATCGCATTTAATGGTTGTCGCCATTGATGAGCTATCATGCTGAGCATCTCACCCATTTGGGCATATCTAGACTGTTGAAATAGAAGCTGATCCTTTTCTCGGCTTTTGACGACTTCGTCATTGATTTTCTGCTCCAAATTAAGGTTGGTCGCGGCCAGTATTTCAGATGTTCGTTTTAATTCCTCCTCCGTTTTTTTTCTTTGTTCGATATTAGTGATGAAGGCAAATGAAGAAACCAAGTTTTGTTGGTCGTCTGAGACTGTAGTCGATAAAAAAATGATTGGTATTTTTGATCCATTTTGGTGGTTCAATTCAAGTTCCATTCTTTTATGCGATATTAGGTTGTCATCCTCAACCTGCTCCTTGAATTTTGCGTGATACTTTTTATCGACAAAGTCGAGAAATGGCTTGCCTATTAAATCAGGAGAACATCCAAGCATCGCACACAAGGAATCATTGACTTCGACCAATTTGTTTTGATGATCCAAAACACAAAAACCCTCGGAAGTCGCGTTAATGAACGCTCCATATTTTTTCTCGGACGCGATAAGAGCTTCTTGAGCCAATTTATGTTCGGTGAAATCAATAAAAATGGCCAGACCAGCTTCTTTTCCTTGGTATTCGACCTTACTGCTCGATATTTGCAACCATTTTTCAACTCCTTGCTTGGTGATTATTTTCAAGGAATCATAAGGAAATGAGTAGAACCTTTCATTTGAAATCGGTTCATCGCTTAAAGCTTGCTGAGCTAGAATATCTGGATGGATGAGATCCTTGGGATTTTTGAAAAGAAGTTCGTCTTTTGAGTAGCCGGTGACATTTTCAGCGACAGGATTGGCGTAGATGATTTTATCCATATAAAGGATAAGACCTGCAGGGGAGGCCTCCGAAAGCACCCTGAACAACTCTTCACTTTCCTTTAAGGCTTTTTCCGCATCTTCTCGATATTGAATGGTGTTTCTTAAGGCGATGATCATATCGTTAAAACTTTCAGTCAAATCCGACAGTTCGTCTTTCGATTCAATTTTAAGCAACTGGTTCAATTGGCCTTTGGCAATAAGATTAGTTCCTTCAATCAGAGACTTAAATCCTTTGACGACTGAGTAATAATTTCCGATGAAGAGGTACAGTAACGTCAATAAGGTGAAAGTTACCAAAATCAACAAACCATATAGATTCCAAAGAAGTGTATTTATGGTTTTTTCTGCCTGATATTTTAAGAAATTAGAGGATTTACTTAAAAAAAGGATACCAAGATCGATGGTTTGCGAACTGTTAGAAAAATATTCTTGAATGTTTAAGTCTTTTAAATTTGAACCGATTAAATTATCATTGATGTTATGGACTAATCTTTCAAGAGAACTTTCGACTTTCTTATAATCTTTTTCTAACAAAACCCTAACATCAGGTCTTAAAACAAATATTTTATCAATGTTCTCGGATATTTCCAGAAAGCCACTATTTGTAACACCAAGCAACATGATCAATTGTTGTCTTTCTTTATCGGTAATGGATTTCTTGGCGATTATTCCAGAACCAAATCCCCTCAGCTGACCAACGTTTTCAATATAAATAGGGATTTGATGAAAGAACAAGTTAATGAAATAATAAAAGAAAACATTATCATGTTTACCCAGGTGGTAATAGGCGATATTTTGAGTCATCAGGTCGATGGTTTGATGGATGATATCACTGTGTTCAGTCCAACTTTTCTCTGGGGTATTATCTAAAGCATTTTCCAATGTTCCAGATAATTTATGTTCGATTATATTCCAGGTATTTAGTAAACTTGGTTCGAATTGTTGTGAGGGTTTTAAACCGCTCAGGTTGTCCATTCCGGTTTTGATCTGCTTCTGTTTTATCTTAATTTCTTCCAAAAAGAAACTACTGCCTCTAAGATAAGCGTTTGTCATTCCCCTGTGTTGCTGAATATCTCTTATTAAACTTATCAGATGACTATTGTACTTTATGTTATCAATAACTTGATGATTATACATGATTGCTGATTGGATGTCTGCAATCACATGATACATGAACCATAAAAGGAGCAAAGAAACGATAAAACCCATCAACAGCATCTTTTGAGCAAATCTCAAGCTGTTCATGAAGTAGATGGATGGATTAAATAGAGATTTTAGGCAGATTTTAATAAAATTGATCATGTATAAAATATTTTTGACTTGCTCTTTACAAGTGATATCTATGTTTCTTCGGTAATGAACATCTTTGGTTCCCCAAGGTAATATCCCTGTGAATAATCAATCCCCAGTTCGGCGACCATGTCATGAACCTCTTTGCAGTGGACGAATTCAGCAATGGTTTTTGTCTCAAAGTTTTTAGCCAAAAAGATAATTGATTGGGTGATTTTGTAACTATTGATATCGCTATGAATATTTCTGATGAACTTTTGATCAATTTTGACGAAATCTGCCTTTAAATCTAAAAGGCGGCTAAAATTGGATTGTTCTGCCCCAAAGTCATCAATGGCGATTTTAAATCCCAGGTCATGGAGAGTGTTTAACTGCTCAATAACGGAAAAAGAGTTCGTCAAACTGATTCCTTCCAGGATTTCAAATACAACGTTACTCGGCTTAATATCAACCGTTCTTATGATTTTCTCCAGATACTGAATTAAGAAACCCTCTTTTAAGTCTTCATCGGTAATGTTGATCGAAAATTCATAGTTTTTTCCTGAGAAGTATTCAAATGATTTACGGATCATCAATCGGGTAATCTGAGTAATCAAGCCGACAAGTTTCGCTGGACCAATGAACTTGGCTGGCGAAATAATCTCATCATTTTCGACAATGCGGGCAAGGCATTCGTATTTTTCAATATTACCATTCTCATTATTAATGATGGGCTGATAAAAAGGAACAATCGTCTCGTTTACTAAAGACTGCCTAACTCGGTTCATCCAATAAATATTATCTTTTTGTCTTTGAGCCGCCAAGGGCTCTCCTCTACAGACGAAAACCCTGTTTTTACGGATTTGGCGGGCCTCAATCAGGGCAATTTGAGCTTTGTGCAGGAGTTCTTCACCATTCCCCTCTACGATGGCGAGCGTCGCGGTTAACTGGATACGCACACCCTTGGGCAGGTCAATGATAAAGTTATAGATCTTCTCATGGATATTTTTAGCATATTCACTGACTTCATCCAGACTTGATTTCTGAAACAACATCACAAACTCATCGGAAGTAAGCCGATAGATCATACAGTTGGCTGGTTTAAGATTCCATAAAAAATCGGCAAAAATCTTTAAAGATTTATCTCCAATTTCAAAACCGAACGTCGTATTGATTTGTCCGAAATTATCGATATTTAGCAGTAATAGGGTTTGTTTGAAACTTTGTTGGAGGTTTATATAGAGTTTAACCCGATTAAATAACCCTGTCAGGTCATCAGTGACTATTTTACGTTCGATTTCAATGGTTTTTTCGTGAACCAATTCCTCCATATGTTTTTTATAGA
Organism: Deltaproteobacteria bacterium; assembly: GCA_029881655.1. GTDB lineage: Bacteria > SAR324 > SAR324 > XYD2-FULL-50-16 > XYD2-FULL-50-16 > JAOUME01. The sequence continues at coordinate 4,849 of JAOUME010000072.1, forward strand.
TGATATTTTGCTTTTGATGTTGTACGCGAAGAGTATTTTTATATAAAATATCTAAAAGTTGGTCCATTTCAACAGGCTTTAGAATAAAACCACTGATCCCAACTTTAATCGCTTTTGAAAAATATTTAATTTCATTATAAGCGGAAATAACAATGATGATTTGATCACGGTCAATCGCGCAAATCTCTTCAGCCATTTTAAGTCCGTCCATCAATGGCATCTGGATATCTGTAATGATTAAATCCGGCTTGTCATTTTTATATGCATTTAGTCCCTCTTGTCCATTCTTTGCAATTTGTATCTGAGTAAAAAACTTACCTAAAATACCTATCATTCGTTGTCTGATTTCTTCCTCATCTTCAACATACAAAAGTTTGATTTCTGATGAAGACTCTTTTAGCTTATTGATGTTAAACATATATCAATATCATGCAAATTAATTAGGTAAATATTAACTCCCAAAGCCTTTGGAAAGCTTAATCGAAGCTGTTATTATGACTTTAGATTACAGAGGTATTTAAAAAGAGCAATCATCAAAAATATCATCTAGCTTCAATATATTGATTCAATGTCGACTTAAGATCTTCAATGGTAACCGGCTTAGATAAAAAACCATCCATTCCCGCTTTGAAGCATTCTTCCTTATCGCCCTTTAATGCTTTCGCAGTTAGGGCAACAATAGGGGTTTTTTTCTTAAAAATTCCTTCCTGTTCCATCTTCCGAATGTTTCTTGTCGCTTCAAAGCCATCCATTATAGGCATCAGACAATCCATGATGATCAAATCATATGAATAATCGGCTAAGATATCCAGCGCAGCCTTTCCATTAGGGAGGATATCTACATGATAACCGATAGAAGTTAGCATTTTGCCTACAACTGTTTGATTTAATATGTCATCTTCTACAAGTAGAATATTGATTATCTTTTTATCGGGTTTGTTATCTTTTTTTGTGGTTTTATGGATTTGAGCTGTAGTAGAACCTGATTTTAGCTTTTTAAAACTCAAGATAAACCAAAACGTACTTCCTTCATCAACGACACTTTCAACTCCATAACTACCATTCATCAATTCGACCAATCGACTGACTATCGCCAGTCCCAAACCAGTCCCTCCAAACCTTCTTGTTGTAGAATTGTCAGCCTGAGTAAATGATTGGAAAATGATTGGAATCTTATCCTCGGGAATACCAACCCCTGTATCCTTAATTTCAAAGCGTAAAGTTATATCCGAATTGGTTTCGGCAACCATTGATACATCAATCGCGATTTTACCCTTATCTGTGAATTTAATAGCATTAGCGATCAGGTTAGAAAGAATTTGGTTCAATCTGCTAGAATCGCCAATTAAAAAAATTGGTATTTTTTTATCAAATTTGTGAGTGAGGTTTAGCTTTTTGCTATTAAAGGAACTGGTAAATAAACCGATAATATTATCAACAACGTCCTTAATTTTGAATTGAGTTGGTTCAAGTTCAATCGATCTAGAATCAACCTTGGATATGTCTAGTATCTGATTGATTATATTTAGCAGTGACTCACCGGATTGAGAAATCGTTTTCAGGTATTCTTGTTGAGTATCATTCAATTTCGTCAGAAGTGCTAGTTCCGTCATCCCCAGAACACCATTTAATGGAGTTCTCAATTCATGACTCATCGTAGATAAAAAGCGATTTTTAGCTTGGCTTGCAGCTTCCGCAGTTTCCTTGGCTGATCTTAATTCGTTTTCGTAGTTCTTTTGAGCGGTAATATCCCTGATAATAACGGTATAATTTGGCTGATCCATTATTTTCCATTTTGAAAGGGAAATTTCACAATCAAACTCGCTTAAATCCTTATGAAGACCGAAAAGTTCGATGCTATTGGTAACTTGGCTATCGAGTGTTTGATTTGAATAGTTTTCAAAAAAGGATTTATAAGTTAGGCGTGAATCTTCAGTAAAGATAAAATGGATAAAGCGGCCCATGGTTTCTTCTGAAGAATATCCAAAAATACGTTTTGCTCCAAGGTTCCAAAAAGTAATTTCCTCATGGTGGTTAAAGGTGATAATAGCTTCGCTGGCCGTTTCAGTTACCGAACGGAATTTTAACTCGGAATTTTGAAGTGTCGTCTCAACTCTTTTCTGCTCAGTGATATCTTGAATGGTTCCGATTAAAAGTGACGGATTATCCTCATTGTCCTTGACGAGTTCACCCTCTGTTAAAACGAATCTTTCAAGGCCATCTTCTCTAATAATTCTGTACTCGGATTGAAGATCCTTGAGTCCCGCAATAGCGAGACTAAAATCGTTTTTAACTCGAGCGACATCATCAGGGTGAATAAATCGGAATTGTAAATCAATGTGGGAATGTTCTTGTTTGGGGTATTTGAATATGGAATAAACTTCATTAGACCAAAAAAGCTCATTGAATTTAATGTTCCATTCAAAGCTTCCCAATTTCGCTATTTTTTGAGCGGAATCGAGATTACCCATAACTTCTCTTAGTTTGACTTCCTTGGATATTAATTCACTGATTCTTTTTTTACTGCGAAAAGCAATAATTAGAATCAATGCGATTCCAAAGTTCCAAAAAAGCCCATGTGTTAAAATTAAAGCTCTAGTCGAAGCCTGTTCCATTTCCAAAAAAGGCTTCATTGAAACGGAAACACCCATGCCCCCTCGGACATCACCTTCTTTATAGTTCTGGAAAGCATGACATTTAAGACACTCTTTTTTAATGTATAACGCTCGCATAAAACGCAGATAGGGTTCCCCATTAATGTCAGAAAACTCAAAAACTTCCTTGTCTCCCTCTTCAAAGGACTTCAACGCTTTGATTTCCCAATCATCAGGTTTGTTGATAGGGTTCATTAATTTTAGGCTGGTTATTCTGCCTTTGATCGGATAAAGTTCTGAATATTGGGTCATGACCTGTCTCATCATCCATGCCGGATTCATGAGAGTTAATTTTTTCCCACTCGGGGTTTGAATATCTCTCTCAGAGATGTGACTAAGGTAGGGATTAGGAGGGGTTACATCTGTAACGGGTACATAGATACCACCATGTTGGGCTGCCCACTGCCTAAAGGCGACATCTTTATTAAAACTGCTACGGACGGTGTTTTTAGCCAGTTCTTGTGTCGTTTGTTTGATCTGTAATTGATTCCACCAAAAAGAAAGTAAATTCAAGAATGTCCAAAATATAAGGCCCGCTATAGCGTATCTAAAGACGGGTCTAAGGCTCAGATTTGTATGATTCGTTTGATGCATCGCTGATTATTGGGCAATCAATATAAAGTATTATAGTACTCATTACTTTATCATTAATTGATTTAACTTATTCAAGCAAGAATCAAGTTTCGCTGGACCACAAAAAAGATTTTTTAGCTATCGATTCTCTCTGAGTTCCAAAAAGTCATCAAAGGATATTTCCTTATCAAAAAAATCATCGGGGGTAATATCAATGATTCTATTGGCGACTGTTTGTACCAGTTGGTGATCCTGGGAAGAAAAAAGAATATTTTCTTTAAATTGTATCAGGCCATTATTAACGGAAGTTATAGATTCAAGATCGAGATGGTTGGTGGGTTCATCCATGATCAGAAGATTTGGATTGCTGAGCATAAGCTTTGAAAGCATACATCTGACTTTCTCACCACCTGATAAGACGTTTATTTTTTTATGGGCATCTTCTCCAGTAAAAAGCATTTTACCCAAAAAGCCCCTGACGAATGTTTCTGACTGGTCTTCTGAAAATTGACGTAACCAATCGATCAGGCTTAAACTATCAGATTTAAAGAAATTTTTATTGTCTTTTGGACAATAAGCAAAGTTGATGGTTTGTCCCCAATGGAATTCACCGGAATCAGGCTTCAAGTCACCTGTGAGAATTTGGAAAAGACAGGTAATAGCGATGTCGGACGAGCTGACAAAGGCTATTTTGTCATTTTTATTTACGACGAAGGACACTTCCTTTAATATAGTTTCACCGTCAATGCTTTTGGATAGGCTGTCAACTTTCAGGATCTCATTTCCAACTTCTCTTTCTGGTTTGAAATGGACATAGGGATATTTCCTTGATGAGGGCTTTATATCCTCTATCGTGATTTTATCTAGTAATTTTTGTCTGGATGTCGCTTGCTTGGCCTTTGATGCATTAGCACTGAAACGTTGAATAAAGGTCTTGAGTTCCTTGGTTTTAGCCTCTGCTTTTTTGTTTTGCTCTTGAGCCAGTTTTAAAGCTAGTTGGCTAGATTGATACCAAAAATCATAATTCCCTGTATAAACCTGAATGCGGCTGTAATCGATATCGACAGTATGGGTGCAGACCTTGTTTAGGAAATGACGATCATGAGATACAACAATCACTGTATTTTCAAAATTGAATAAAAATTCCTCTAGCCAGGTTATCGCTTTTAAATCAAGGTGGTTGGTTGGTTCATCCATTAGTAGAATATCAGGTTCGCCGAAAAGAGCCTGAGCCAGCAAAACCTTAACTTTTTGATCCGCAAACAGATTTTTCATCAATAGAGAATGAGATTCATTTTTAATTCCAAGTCCGTCTAGCAACGCTCCAGCTTCTGATTCGGCTTCCCAGCCATTTAATTCGGCAAATTCAGCCTCCAATTCACCCAGTTTTTCGCCGTCCTTATCATTAAAATCAGATTTATTGTAGAGCTGTTCTTTTTCGTGGATTAGTTCCCATAAACGGCTATGCCCTTTAATTACCGTATTGAGAACGCTGAATTCATCAAACGCAAAATGATCTTGTCTTAAAACAGCAATCCTTTCACCAGGATCTGTGTTGACCTGTCCGCTTGAAGGACTTAATTCGCTGGATAATATTTTTAAAAATGTGGTTTTCCCAGAGCCGTTGGCTCCGATAAGGCCATAGCAATTGCCGGGAGCAAAGCTGATACTAACTTCTTTAAAAAGGAATTTTTTGCCAAAGTTCAAGCTTAAATTGGATGTACTGATCATAACAATAAAGATTCGAATGATATTTTAGGATAAGTCTAGGCTAGTATAAGAATTTCCTGTTTATTATAATCAGAAAGTCCTTACAAATTTAAGCAAAGCTCAGAGAAGACGACAAATATACTTTTAATTTGATGTTATTTATTGATATTCTGTTTTTGAAAATTGTGTTGACTATTCAACAACTGAAACATCGGAAGCTTGAAGTCCCTTGTCCCCTTTATTTAAATTAAATTCAACAAGTTGTCCATCCTTTAAAGTCCGATAACCATCACCTCGTATTTCCTTAAAATGAACGAAAACATCATCACCTTCATCTCTCGTGATAAAACCATATCCTTTTTTGTTATCGAACCATTTAACTTTTCCCTTTATACGATCAGACATATGACCTCTGATAAAAGAATTACGGCACAATTTAGTAAAAATGATTTGTTTGCAAATTGCGCTTTGAAACAAACAAATAATAGACCCATACAATCGCCTATTTGTTTATAGTTTAATCTGTTTTAAAAGTTTATTCAAGAAAAACGAAAGCTAAAATAAATAATTTTTTAAATTTACATTTAGCTTTGATTAAATTAAAATAACATTAAAAAACAGATAAATCCTATTGAGTCTTATGAAGGGTGATTGTTAAGTGTGTATTTGAAGCTCCTAAAGCATGCATTCTTTATTGTTAAATATTTTACAAATAAACCGAAAAATCACAAATTTGAGTTCAGATAATGGGTATAAATAAAAATATCTTTGACTTAAGAATCCATCAAAAAGAAATCATTCAGGAGAAGCTTAACCAAATAAATTTACTTCACTCCAAAACCTGTGAAACGGAATCCAGATTATCCTTTATGCAGTTTGCCGCAGTTATCTGTAGTCGGTTGCCGATCGAAATAATCGATGTGGTATCAGTCGAAAAACTGTGGGGATTTTTAAAAAAACGTTATGATTTCATAGATAAATCTCTTTCAAAGGAAGTTTCCATCAATTTAACCCCTTTGGAGATTGAGCTACCAGGTGAACATACGACAAAGACCGTTTTAGAATTATTTTTTGTGGACCGTCCATTTGTGATCGATAGTCTGGTTGAATATTTCAAAGAAAAAAAACAAAAAATTAGTTTTATTATCCCCCCTGTTTTTAATCTTGAACTTTCCCAAGACGGTAAGATAATAAATCTGAATAACGCTACCGAGGAAGATGACAATAATCATCTATATGTTTGTTGTGTTTTGGAGAACTTTGTTTTTCACGAAAAATCAAAACTTATAAAGGATATTAAGCATATTATTGATTCGGTCTTTCATGTGACCAATGATTTTAATTCCATAATGAGTTTAATGGATGAATTTTCGGTTGTCACTTCGCAAGATGTATCAGAAACGCTCATCGATAGTGAAAGAAGACTACTGTTTCAGTGGTTTGCGTCAGGTAACGCGATTTTGCTGGGGGCAGGCACCATTTTAAAAGAAAAACTCCATGACAAATTGGAATGGGATCAATTAGAAAACTGTCTTGGTATCGTACGCCTAAAAAAGAAAAATAAAGACAAGCAGTTCCCACGTCAAATTGGAAGGCTTGGCACTTATTTTCTTGAATCGAACTTAAATGTCAATCTTATTGAAATATCAGAAAGATCTCTGGTTCACCGCAAGGATAAAATTCAGATTATTTTTGGTAAGTTAAGAAGAAATGATGGTAAAATTCATGTCGTTTTTTTCCCAATCCTGTTTACAAGCAAGGCGAGTCGGGAAAGCGCGATTGCCATACCCTCTGCCAGATTGAAGGTTAATTATATTTTAGAAAAATTAGTTGGGGAGAGGTATCTATTAAAGGAAGCTCAGGACTTCTTCAGTATCATGCCCAAGAGTGAGTTGTTTAGGCTTGACAGAAGTGAAATGCGCGCAATGCTGGAGCAGATACAGTTTTATGGTGAACTAAAAAAGACAAAACTTTTTTATTTTTCACAAACTGAAAGAAGATACGCAAGACTCAGTTTTTGTCTTCCTGGGCATGATTTTAGTCAGAGTATTTTTGAACAGATTGAAGATACTCTTTTTAAACAACTTGAAATTCGTTCCGAGATAAAATACTGGTTTATGCTTGGGACGGTGGTATACAGTCAGCATGTTTTCTGGTTTCCAAAGGGGCATCCCCAGCTGGCAAATATAAATTTTGAGGAATTGGAAGCTCAAATTGGGGTTTTGACAAGAAGCTGGAATGAGGAACTTAAAGAATTGATAACCAACTTTCCTATTGAAAAGGCCACCCGCTACATCGAGAATTACGCCATGGTTTTCCCAAATTATTATCAGGCGATATTCTCCCCAAAGGATGCGATTATAGATTTGGAATATGTCGATGGATTAATTAAATCAGGTAAGGAAGCTGTCGATTTAAGAAGGCAGGATCCTAAAAACTCAATCATCTACATTTATTCCAAAATAAACTACAATCTTACCCAGATCATGCCTTTAATGCAGAATCTCTCCTTGATCGTGCAGGACGAAAATATATTTTACATAAATGTTGGGCAGGAAAAGATTTATATATACACGTTTTATGTCCAACATGACGACATCTTGAATGCTGACCAGTTAAACTTTAAAAAAATATTTTGCGGGCTTTTTTTAGCGGTTTTGGAAAAAAGATCCGAAGACGATCCACTTAACGGACTTTTGTTTAAGGCAGGATTAAACCTTGATGAAATCAATCTCTTCATCCTCTACCGTAATTATTACTGGCAAATCGGAACAGCTTATAGCAAGCATGCGATTAATCAAGCCTTTCTAAATAATCCCGAGGTCATCAAGGCGATGACCAGTTATTTTTACTCAAAATTCAACCCGTTACTTGCCGAGAAGAGCGATGAGGCTCAAAAGAATTTCTACGAATTGGCGATCTTTTCCATTTTTAAAGTTAAGAGCATTACAGAAGATATTACATTTAAAAATATTTTGAATTTTTTACAT